>NZ_JAMSHW010000002.1:0-528830 GCF_023757525.1 Pseudomonas sp. MWU13-3659
TCCGGTATTTGTTATGGGTCGCTTGGGTTGTTGTGCGCAACTTTAGGATCTCCAATGATTGCACATGGAGGAAACAACATATATGAGAATGCCAGGGGGTTGTATGAAGGTCGCGATGATGTCGAAGGGCCGGTAAAAAAAGGCTACCGTGAAATCTCGAAAAGTTTGGGGTATACCGAGCGTGAAGGCACGCTAGCCTACTTGGCCACCGATGCGACGCTGTCGCTGAGGGCGTTGCTTCGTCCTGTTTTAAAAGCGGATGCATGGAGGCTCTACAAATACTATTCCGTTGATAAAGAGATGGCGGTGAAGCAGATGAGTAGATCTGCAGTTTTTATGGAGGGGCTTACAAATGGTGCGACCGCATACCAATTTAATGAAGAACTCAAGAAGTGAGTGTATTCGAGTTTGTGCTCGTGGTTCTTGTGGATGTGCCGGTGACGTTATTGCTTCGGCGATATTTATTTTCTGAAACGAGTGGTGTGTTTCGGGAAGTGCTAGCCCTTTTGTATGGCTTTGTAATGGGGGTGTTTTATGTGCTGCTTTTAAAAAATGACAAAACGTTTTTCGTGGTGATCGATTATGGTGATAATTTCTATCGAGACCTGATAGTGCAAAATGTTGGTGTGTTTATTATGGTTTTCTTTCACGCATGGTCTGTTTCGGTGCGCTACAAATGATCGGGCCTTGTAGGCGGGCTGACTTAGATGGTGAACGTGATGTCGGCGCGTTGACGCTTGATCAACTTGCCGGAGAGTATGGTAAGTGAGTTTGATAATGTTTTTTGTTTTTTCGGTGCTTGATATTTTTGTAAGTCTCAAGTGTTTTCGGCGAATCAGTGTCGATACCCCTGTGTGGAGGGTTAATGTGTCAGTGCTTTACTGCGTATTTCTGATTGCAAATTATATGTCGTTAATGCTTGGTAGAGGGTGGCTTGTTGTAGGCGGGTCAGAGGGGTTGGGAAGTTATCAGTTAATTGTCTTTTTTGTTTCTTTTGTTATGACGATTTTTCATCTTAGACTAATTTAGCTCGGAGTGTTGGGGTGGGTGTCGTGTCTGCTTTGGAAAACCTTGCAAGTGGTGCAGTTGCTTATCGGTTTAGTGAAGAAGCTAAGAGGTGAGTGTCTTTGAGTTTGTACTGGTGATTCTGGTGGATGTGCCGGTGACGCTATTGCTTCGGCGGTATTTATACTCTGAAAAGAGTAGTGTGTTTCAGGAAGTGCTAGCTCATTTGCATGGTTTTATAACGGGGGTGTTTTATATGCTGGTTTTGAAGGAGGATAAGACATTTTTCGTAGGGATTGACTATGGAGACAATTTTTATCGAGATCTCATAGTGCTGAATGCTGGTACGCTGATCATGGTTTTTTTTCATGCATGGACTATTTCTGTCCGTCATAAGTGATTCGGCCTTGTCAATAAATTTTTCTATGGCGGTGGGGGCTGGCTCTGTAGCAGATTTTGGCTTTCACCTCGCGAGGTGTTGATTGATCCGAGACTTTGGCAAAGGTTATTGGGAGAAGTGGTGGTGCGGTAGGTGAGTAAGTTTAGTGGTGTTGTGGGGTGGAAATAGTGTGGCCGCCTATCAGTTTTTTGATGAATATAAGAAATGAGCGTATTTGAGTTTGTGCTGCTGATTCTGGTAGATGTACCAACGACCCTCCTGCTCAGACGCTATTTGTATACCGAGGCGAGAACTGCATTTCGAGATACACTGGCCTGTCTTCATGCATTCCTGGTAGGGGCGCTCTACGTGACGTTCTTGAAAGACAACGAAACATTTTTCGTGGTGATCGATTACGGCGACAATTTTTACCGAGATTTGATAGTGCTTAATGTTGGGGCTGTAAGTATGATTTTTTTTCATGCATGGTCTATTACGATACGTCACAAATGATTGTGTCTTTGTGCGTGCTCTATACGGGTTGGTACTGAACCTGTGTGGCCCTTCCCGCATTTAGGTAGACGGGCTTCTCGCGAGTAAACCTACCTTGTGGAGGGCTGTGCTCTGAGGGGGAGCTAACTCCAAGAAGCGGACATTTGACGTGGTGCCATTTCTTTGGGGATTAATTTGCGAGGCTTGCGGTCACGATAATCTCGATGCTGCGATGGCTTATCGTCCAGCACGTAAGCAGTCCCTTCTAGTCGCAGTAAAGCACTGAGCGGCGCCAAGGCATGCCATTTTAAGGAAGTATGCAATAAATGAGCGTATTTGAGTTTGCCCTGGCTATTGTCGTGGATGTGCCAATCACGTTGCTGATCAGACGCTACTTGTGCTCCACGAAAAGCAGTGTGCTCCTTGTGATGCTGGCCTATATTCATGCGATTGTAATAGGCGGCTTCTATGTCACGCTTTTGAAGGGTGATGACGTGTTTTTTGTGAAAATCGACTATGGGGATTATTTCTTTCGTGACTTGATATTTGTCAATGTTGGGGTTTTTGTCATGGTCATGTTTCATGGCTGGTCTGTTTCTTCGCGCTATAAATAATGTTGTGCCTGTGGTTATGCTTGGCTTGGGCTGTTGGTGGGATTAGTGAGAAGTATATGGGGTGAGTGTTTTTCAATTGGAAGCTGAGTGTGTGCAAGAAATGAATCTGCTTTTGTTAGTGCTTTTTCTATGTGTGATGTTGTAATCAGGTTCTCGTGCGTGATTTTCCTTACTGCGGCAATGGTGTTTTTCATGTTTGAGCCTTGACTTCGAGGATGGTTGACTGAGCCAGTATTTTGGCCGTGACAGGATAGTGAGGGTGTGGTGACATTTTTCAGTTTTTTGTGATCGTGTTTTTGGATGTACTTTTCACCCTTTGGTTGCGGCGCTCGGTGTTCCTAGTGGAGAGGCGAGGTGTTTGGCAGTTATGCAGCTATCTATTTGCTTCGATCGTTGGAGGGTTCTACCTTATCGTCATAAATAATAGTTCGGGGATCCATGTTGAACTTGATTATGGCGATCATTTCTTGCGTGAACTGATGACGCTCCAAGGCGTTTGTCTGGCGATGATTCTGTTCCATGTCTGGGCTACTCGTTTGCGCTGATCGTATGAGCGCAAGCAGGGTCGCTGATCGTAAAAAGCATTGTGACGAAAGGTTCCACGGCGATACATCTAGCGGTGGTGATTTGTAAGATGAGTAAGGCTGCTTGGGGCGAAGGCATTAAGCCAATACACTCACCGCAAATGATCTATGTAAAGAGTGCAGTAAGTGACTATGACAGGTTTGCTATTCTTCATTGGCTTTGATGTCTTGTTCACCCTTTGCTTCGCCAAGCTTGTGCTCCGCAGGAGAGTGCTGGCAACGCTCATGAGCTTTTTTAGTATTGTGATGATGGCTATTTATCTGAAGCTGTTTGGTGGCTCGGGTTGGATCAATTACTCGTTTGACTACGGTGATGGGTTTGAGCGGGAGCTGAATGTCGTGATAGCTATAAGTGTTGCTATGATTTTGTTTCACGCTTGGTTTGTATAGGCTTTTTCATGTAGGCTCTAAAACTAGTCAATGCCCGGGGGTGTGGAACGTCATGAGCGTTCCTGCATCAGGAGGCGTTCAGTTGTTCTGGCTAGTTTGGAAACTGACATGAAATGTGTGATTGCTTTGACGTTGGTGCTTGCAGGTTGCGGCGGCACGCCAAGTTTTTATCAATACAACCACGAACGACAGTTTAATTGTGACATGGACCCGAACCGGCAGATGTGCGCCAGCCCAAGGGATATCAGCAGCCATGGTGAGAAGCGGTAACAGGCCGCGCCAGGGGCGCTTCAATAGACCATGGATGGGTAGAAGGCTCCTGTTGCGAATCGACGGTGTAGCCGGGGCGGGCACCGTGTCGTCTGCATCGCGGCTAAAGCCGCTCCTACGGGGGGCGCTAACTGAGGGATCTGTGTTGCAGCCGTTTTCAGGGGATCGAGGGAAGTTCACGTTCAAAGGGCAAATCCGGGCCTACCCGGGAGCAGGTAATCGCAGCGGCTCGGATTGCATGGGCCAGTATTGCGTCGACCGTTTCCCGGTCGAGCAGCACCACCCCTGCGGGGCTGTCCGCGCCAAGGCGCGCCAGATAGGCGAGCACGGCCGCTTGGAAGGTGTCGCCTGCGCCCACGGTGTCGTGAACGGGTAGCGAGGTCTCCGCCGGGCGCTGCCATGATCCGTGGGCACAGTGCACGCTGGCTCCATCGCCACCGTGGGTGACGAACACCAACCTGCACCGTTCGTTCAGCCAGCCACGGGCTACATCGCGTGCTTCTCGGCCTGGATAGAGCAGGGCGAGGTCTTCCTCACTGGCCTTGATCACATGCGCATGGCCAGCAAAGGCTTCCACCTGCCGCCGCCACAATGCCACATCCGGCTGCGGATTGAGCCGCACATTCGGATCGAGGCTGATCAGCCGCCGGTCGCGCTCGCGTTCTACCAGCGCCATCAGCGTATCGGCCACGGGCTGCACCACCAGGGTGTACGAGCCCACATGCAACCCCCGCACGCGCTCATCCAACACCGGCAGATGCTCCAGCATCACCTGCCGATCCGCACACCCGTCACCGCGAAACTGATACTGCGCCGAGCCATTGGCATCCAGCCCGACCATGGCCAGGGTGGTCGGCGCATCGCTGGTTACCACATAGCGGCAGTCCACCCGTTCCTCTTCCAGCACCCGGCGCAGCCGGGCACCGAGGTAGTCGCTGGACAACCCGCCGAACAACGCCGACGCCACGCCCAGCCGGCGCAGGCCGACGGCCACGTTGAACGGCGATCCGCCGGCAATCGCGGTAAACCCCAGCTCGCTGCTGCGGCTGCTGTTTTCCAGGCTGAAGACATCGAACAGGGTCTCGCCACACACCAGGTACATGCAGTTCTCCAATCCAAAAGATGAGGCCGACGCTCAGCGCGCCGGCAGATGATCCCGATACCGCCGATAAGCAACCTCGTACGCAGCTTGCTGCACAGGGCGGGGCAGGGTGCGGGTGCTTTCGTCCAGCGCCACGCAGCGCTTGCACAATGTCTTGAGGCTGTCGCCCCGAGCAAACTGCCGGCCCAGGCTCCAGGCGGCCTGGATCGCGGCACCCAGGGCGGCGGCTTCGGTTTGTTGGGGGCACACCACCGGCAAACCGAGCAGGTCGGCCAGCACCTGGCGCCACAGCGGGCTTTTCGCCGCGCCGCCGACCAGGCGGATTTCGCTGCTTGGCAGGCCGCTGGCGCGCAGCAGGTCGAGGCCATGGCGCAGGCTGAAGCAGGTGCCTTCGAGCACGGCGCGGCAGAGGTTGGCGCGGGTCAGGTTGGCGCTGGTCATGCCGTGCAGGCTGGCCGTGGCTTCGGGCAAGGCGGGCACGCGTTCGCCGTCGAAGAAGGGCAGCATCAGCAGGCCGTCGGCGCCGATCGGGGCTTGGGCGGCGAGCTCAGTGAAACGGTCGAGGTCGAGTTCCAGCAGGTCGCGCACCAGGGCGCAGGCGCTGGTGAGGTTCATGGTGCAGATCAATGGCAGCCAGCCGCCGCTGGAGGCGCAGAAGGTCGCCACTTCACCCTGGGCGCTGACGTGGGGCTGGTCGGCGTAGGCGGCCAGGGTGCCGGAGGTGCCGAGGCTCAGGGTGATCATGCCGGGGGCGATATTGCCGGTGCCGATGGCGCCGAGCATGTTGTCGCCGCCGCCAGTGGCCACCCAGGTCTGCGGGCTCAGGCCGAGTGCGGTGGCGGCCTGTTCACGCAGGGTGCCGAGGCAATCGCCGGATTCGACCAGCTCAGGTAGCGCAGCCAAAAGACGCTCGCCCGGCTCGATGTGCTGGAGTACATCAGGCGCCCAGGTCCGTCGGCGCACATCGTAGTAGCCGGTGCCGGAGGCGTCGCCGGGTTCACTGCAGGCGCGGCCGGTCAGCCAGTAATTCAGGTAGTCGTGGGGCAGCAGGATATGGGCGAGGCGGGCGAACAGGTCGGGATGTTGGCGCTTGGTCCACAGCAGCTTGGACAGGGTATAGCCCGGCGCGATCACCAGCCCGAGGCGTTCGAGCGAGCCTTGCGCGCCGCCAAGGGCATCCAGCAGTGCCTGGTTCTCGGGCGCGCTCTCGGTGTCGCACCAGAGCTTGGCCGGGCGCAGCACCTGGCCCTGGGCGTCGAGCATCACCAGGCCGTGTTGCTGGCCGGACACCGCCAGTGCGCGGATCGCCCGGCCATCCACGCCGGCTTCTCGCAATGCCACGGCCACCGCCGCGCGCAGGGCGTGCAGCCAGTCGGCGGGGTCCTGTTCACGCCTGCCATCACGACCTTGGGGTGGTGCGTGGGCGGCGCTGCCCAGGCCGAGCACCTGGCCGCTGCCGGCGTCCAGCACCAGGGCCTTGGTGCCCTGGGTGCCGCAGTCGATGCCGAGGAACAATCCGTCCATTTCGAAACACTCCGTGTCAGTCGCCGAGGACCTGGCGCAGGGTTTCACTCACGCCGACTTCGCGCAAGCTGTCATACAGGCGCTCGAAGGCGCTGACGAAAGCCTTGGACGCGGGGATAGCGCTGCCGAAGATCGCCTCGTCGCCCAGCACCCGGGCGGCCAGGCCGTCGCGCTGCACCACCCGGGCCTGGCAGTCGGCGGCGCGGGGGTCGGGGATGCTGTAGCGGTTGCCGTGTTCGTCTTCGCCGCGCAGGTACAGGGCCCAGGCGGCCACCACCAGGGCCACGCGCTCCAGCGGCTTGCCGTCGGCGATCAGGCGGTTGGCGGTGGGCACGATGAACTTGGGGAACTTCGACGAGCCGTCGGAGCACACGCGCTCCAGCTGGTCGGCGATGGCGCGGTTGGCGAAGCGTTCGCTGAGGCTTTGCTTGTAGCGCTCAAGATCGATGCCGGGTACCGGGGCCAGTTGCGGGGTCACGTCCTGGTCCATGAAGGTGCGCATGTAGCGGCGCAGCAGCGGGTCGGCGAGGGTTTCGTGGACGAAGCGGTAGCCTTGCAAAAAGCCCAGGTAGGTGAGGGCCAGGTGGCTGCCGTTGAGCAGCTTGATCTTCATTTCTTCATAGGGGGTGACGTCGCGAGTGAACTGCACCCCGACCTTTTCCCAAGCCGGGCGGTCGGCGACGAAGTTGTCTTCCACCACCCATTGCAAAAACGGCTCGCACACCACCGGCCAGGCATCGTCGACGCCGTGGCGTTCGCGCAGTTGCTGGCGGTGGGCGGGGCTGGTCATCGGGGTGATGCGATCGACCATGGCGTTGGGGAAGCTGACGTGGCTGGCGATCCAGCCGGCCAGGTCGGGGTCGAGGCGCAGGGCGAAGGCCAGCAGGGCCTTGCGGGCGACGTCGCCGTTGTGCGGGAGGTTGTCGCAGGACATCACGGTGAACGGGCCGGTGCCGGCAGTGCGGCGGCGGCGCAGGGCTTCGCAGAGGTAGCCGAAGACGCTTTGCGGGGATTGCGGGTTGGCCAGGTCGTGCTGGATTTGCGGCAGGTCGGCGCGGAACTCGCCGGTGCTGTCGTCGATGCAGTAGCCGCCTTCAGTGATGGTCAGCGAGACGATGCGGATATTGGGTTCGGTCAGTTTGGCCAGCAGGGGTTCGGCGCCGTCCTCGGCCAGCAGCATGCCGTTGATGGCGGCGATCACGCGCACCTTGGTGTCGGGCTGGTCACCCAGTTCGAACAGGGTGTAGAGGTGGTCCTGGCCGGCCAGGGCGTCGCGCATGGCGCGGTCTTCGTAGCGCAAGCCGACGCCGCAGATGGCCCAGTCGAGGCCTTCGCCGCAGTTCATCAGGGCGTCGGTGTAGGCGGCCTGATGGGCGCGGTGGAAGCCGCCGACGCCGATGTGGACGATGCCCTGGCGTAGTTGGGCGAGGTCGTAGCTGGGGCGGGCGACGGTGGGGGGGAGGTGGTGGAGGTTGGGGTGGTTCAGTTTCATCCGGGGGCATCCCTTTTGAAGTCATGTGTGGATCGTGTGATGGCGTTGGGGGGCTTGGCGGGAGCCTTGTAGCGTTCTTGGGATCGAGCGCCGCTGGTGCGGCGCTCGATCTGATAGGCGCCAAAACCCTCCCGCCGAACACTTCAGGCCACTTGCTGCAAACGCTTGTCGAGCGCCTGTCCATTACTGTCGAACAGGTGGCAATGAGCGGGATCGAAGCTCAGCTCCAACACCTCGCCAAACCCCGGCGCAAAGTCCCCACGCACCCGCACGGTCAGCATCTCCCCGGAGGCGGCGCGCACATGGCAATAGCTGTCGCTACCCAGCCGTTCGCTGACATCGGCAGTCACTTGCAATGAGCCTTGGGTACCTTGCCCGGCTCGGTCGATGTTCAGGTGCTCGGGACGAATCCCCAGCGTCACCTGGCTACCGGTATGCAACTCCCCGGCACACAACGGCAAGGCGATACGGGCACCGCACTCAAGCGCGACCTCGCACTGGTTGCCCTGGTTGCGGCTCAGATGCCCACGCAAGAAGCCCATCTTCGGCGTCCCCAGAAACCCCGCGACAAACAGGTTGGCCGGGTGGTGATACAGCTCCAGCGGCGAGCCGACCTGCTCGATGCGTCCGCCATTGAGTACCACCACCTTGTCGGCCAATGTCATCGCTTCAACCTGGTCATGGGTCACGTAGATCATGGTCGCCGCCAGCTCCTGGTGCAGGCGCGCCAGCTCCAGGCGCATCTGCACGCGCAGGGCGGCGTCGAGGTTGGACAGCGGTTCGTCGAACAGGAAAATTTTCGGATTGCGCACGATCGCCCGGCCGATCGCCACCCGCTGGCGCTGGCCGCCGGAGAGCTGGCGGGGCTTGCGTTCGAGCAGCGGTTGCAGCTCGAGGATGCGCGCGGCGTTGTCGACCTTGGCGGTGACTTCCTGCTTGCCGACACCGGCCAGGTCCAGGGCGAATGACAGGTTCTTGCGCACGGTCATGTGCGGGTACAGGGCGTAGGTCTGGAACACCATGGCCAGGTCGCGCTTGGCCGGGGCGGTGTCGGTGATGTCGGCGCCGTCGAGGGTGATGCTGCCGCCGCTGGCCTCTTCGAGGCCGGCGATCAGGCGCAGCAGGGTGGACTTGCCGCAGCCGGAGGGGCCGACGAACACCACGAACTCGCGGTCGCGCACGTCCAGGTCGATGCCCTTGATGATGGCGTGGCCATCGAAGCCTTTGTGCAGGTTGCGGATTTTCAGGTCAGCCATGGGGGTGTCCTTCAGGGGAATGGGGTAAGGCCTTTGGGAATGTGTGAAGGCTGCTGATGCCGGGACCGCTTCGCGGTCCTTTCGCGGCGCAAGGCCGCTCCTACAGGAGATCGCGCGCCCCTGTAGGAGCGGCCTTGTGCCGCGAAAGGGCTGCAAAGCAGCCCCGGATAGCGGAGTCATTTCACAGCCCCAAACGAAAGCCCACGCACCAACTGCTTCTGGCTGATCCAGCCAAAGATCAGGATCGGCGCGCAGGCCAGGGTCGAGACGGCCGAGAGCTTGGCCCAGAACAGCCCTTCAGGGCTCGAATAGGAAGCCACCAACGCCGTTAGCGGCGCGGCGGCGGACGAGGTCAGGTTCAGTGACCAGAACGCCTCGTTCCAGCACAGGATCAACGACAGCAGCAAGGTCGAGGCCAGCCCGCCGCGGGCGATCGGCAACAGCACGCGGACGATCTCCTGCCAGGTGCCGGCGCCGTCCAGCCGCGCGGCCTCGAGGATGTCCACGGGGATGTCCTTGAAGTAGGTGTACACCATCCACACCACGATCGGCAGGTTGATCAGGGTGTAGACGATGATCAGCGCCAGGCGCGAATCCAGCAGGCCGAACTGCTTGGCCAGCAGGTAGATCGGCATCAAGACGCCCACCGGCGGCAGCATCTTGGTCGACAGCATCCACAGCAGCGTGCGTTTGGTGTGGCGGGTCTCGAAGAAGGCCATCGAGTAGGCCGCCGGCACCGCGATCAGCATGCACAGCAGGGTCGCCGAGAACGAAATCAGCACCGAGTTCCAGGCGTAGGCGAAGTAGTCGCTGCGCTCGTTGATGTGCAGGTAGTTCTCCAGCGTCGGCGCGAAGAGGAACTGCGGCGGCGTGGCGAAGGCGTCCAGCTCGGTCTTGAAGCTGGTCAGCAGCATCCAGAAAATCGGGAAGAAGATCACCAGGGCGATGGCCCAGCACAGCAGGCCGAGCAGCGCGTTCTTCAGGGTGCGGGTTTGCTTGAGTGTCAGCATGGCGGGCTCCTCAGCTGCGCGCGGTGAGGTTCTTGCCGATCATGCGGACCAGCACGATGGCGGCGATATTGGCGATCAGCACGGCGATCAGGCCACCGGCAGAGGCCATCCCGACGTCGAACTGCAGCAGCGCCTGGTTGTAGATCAGGTAGGCGAGGTTGGTGGATTCGTAACCCGGGCCGCCGCTGGTGGTGGTGAAGATCTCGGCGAACACCGAGAGCAAAAAGATCGTCTCGATCATCACCACCACGGCAATGGGCCGGGCCAGGTGCGGCAGGGTCAGGTGCCAGAAGATCGCCAAGGGGCCTGCGCCATCCAGGCGCGCGGCTTCCTTCTGTTCCTGGTCCAGCGACTGCATGGCGGTCATCAAAATCAGGATGGCGAACGGCAGCCACTGCCACGACACGATCAGGATGATCGACAGCAGCGGGTAGTGCGCCAGCCAGTCCACCGGCTGCGCGCCGAACAAGCGCCACACGGCGGCGAGGATGCCCGACACCGGGTGGAAGATCAGGTTCTTCCACAGCAGCGCGCTGACCGTGGGCATGATGAAGAACGGCGAGATCAGCAACACCCGCACCACGCCGCGGCCCCAGAACTCGCCGGCCTCCAGCAGCGCGGCAATCAGCACGCCGAGCACTACGCTGATCGCCAGCACGCTGCCGACCAGGGTCAGGGTGTTGAGGGCGCCGGGCATGAAGCCGGCGTCGGTGACGAAGAAGCTGAAGTTCTCAAGGCCGACGAACGCGTTTTCGCCGGGATACAGCAGGTTGTAGCGGATCAGCGAGAAATACAGGGTCATGCCCAGGGGCACGACCATCCACAACAGCAGCAGCGCCACCGAAGGGCTGACCAGGAACCAGCCGGGGCCGACGCGGCGTTTGCCGGGGCGCGCGGTGGCGAGGCTCGGGGTGTCGAGGGCCGATGTGTTCATGGCGACTCCGTGTGCAGCGCAAAGGGGTGGTCACCGCGCCGGGGTTCGGCGCGGTAGGCGGCGGTATGGGCTACTTGGGGTAACCGGCGCGCTTCATCTCGCGTTCGGTGGACTGCTGGGCCGAGGCCAGCACCTGGTCCACTTTCATCTGCCCGGTCAGCGCGGCGGCGAACAGCTTGCCGACCTGGGTGCCGATGGCCTGGAACTCGGGGATGGTCACCAGTTGAATGCCCACGTAGGGCACGGGCTTGAGGGTGGGATGGTTGGGGTCGACGCGTTTGAGCGATTCCAGCGTGACCTTGGCGAACGGCGCGGCGGCCAGGTACGCGTCGCTGTAGGTCGAGGCGCGGGTGCCGGGCGGCACGTTGGCCACGCCTTCCTGCTCGGCCACCAGCTTGCCGTAGGCTTCGGAGGTGGCCCAGGTGGCGAAGGTCCTGGCTGCGTCCTTGGCCTTGGAACTGGTGGGGATCGCCAGCGCCCAGGAATACAGCCAGGTGGCACCCTTGTCGGTGACTTCCCTGGGGGCGAAGGTGAAGCCGACCTGGTCGGCGACCTTGCTCTGGGTCTTGTCGGTGACGAACGAGCCGGCGACGCTGGCATCGACCCACATCGCGCACTTGCCGCTGTTGAACAGCGCGAGGTTTTCGTTGAAGCCGTTGCTGGAGGCGCCGGGCGGGCCGTATTGCTTGAGGGTATTCACATAGAAATTCAGCGCGTTCTTCCACTCGCTGCCGCTGAACTCGGGTTTCCATTGCTCATCGAACCAGCGCGCGCCGAAGGCGTTGGCCACGGTGCCGATCAGCGCCATGTTCTCGCCCCAGCCGGCCTTGCCGCGCAGGCAAATGCCGTACTGGCCCTGGTCGGGGTGGTTGAGTTTGGCGGCGAACTCGCCGAGCTGGGTCCAGGTGGGTTGCTCGGGCATGCTCAGCCCGGCCTGCTGGAACAGGTCCTTGCGGTAGTAGGTGATCGAGGCTTCGGCGTAGAAGGGCAGGGCGTACAGGGTGCCGTTGGCCGACAGGCCGTTGCGCACCGAGGGGAACACGTCGTCGAGGTTGTAGTCGGCTGGCAGGTCGGTCATCGGTGCCAGCCAGCCCTTGGCGCCCCACAGCGCGGCTTCGTACATGCCGATGGTCAGCACGTCGAACTGGCCGCCCTGGGTGGCGATATCAGTGGTCAGGCGCTGGCGCAGCACGTTCTCTTCGAGGACCACCCACTTGAGCTGGATGCCCGGGTGCTGTTGCTCGAACACCTTGGCCAGGCGCTGCATGCGGATCATGTCGTTGTTGTTGACCGTGGCGATGGTCAGGGTTTCGCTGGCCTGGGCATGCAGCGGCAGGCTGAGGCAGGCGGCGGCCAGGCAGGCCTTGATCGAGTCGTTCATCGGTGAACTCCCCTTGGGGGCGGAAGACGTTATTGTTTTTGTGTCGCTCGCTGCTGATTACACCCGCGCACGGCGATGCCGACAAAGCCTCGCCTGCACCTTGGCTGATACTTTTTTGCGCTAACGGGTGGGGCCGCGCTATTGCGGCAGACACCACACTGTAGGAGCCAGCCTTGCTGGCGAAGCGGACGGTGCGGTGGTTGGCACCGGCTGTGCCGGTGTTCGCCGGCAAGGCCGGCTCCTACAGGAATCGCGCCATCTATTCAGGCGCGGTTCTGCTCGGTCAGGCGCTGGGCCACCAGGCTGCGGTAGTCGGAGGGGGTCATGCCCTTGAGCTGCAAAAAGCGCCGGTTGAAGTTCGACAGGTTGCTGAACCCTGACTCGAAGCACACCTCGGTCACCGGCAGCTCGCCCTTGGCCAGCAGCTCACAGGACTTGCTCACCCGCAGCCGGTTGACGAACTCGACGAAGCCACGCCCGGCGGCCTGCTTGAAGAAGCGTGAGAAGTAGGTAGGGGTCATGCCCAGGTGCTCGGCCACTTCGTTCTGGCTCAGGTCCTGGGCGTAGTGCTGGAAGATGTAGTCCACCGCCCGGTTGATACGCTCGACGTTGTGCTCGTCGGCCAGCTGCGAGGAGGTAACGGTGGACAGCAGCTGGTAATCGTCGCAGGCGGCCAGCTGCTCCATGAGGATAAAAAAGTATCCTAGCCGGGCCATGCCGCGGCTGTCGGCGATACGTTGCAGCAGGTGGCGGCTCTCGCGGATCAGTGCCGGGTCGCGAAATTCGATGCCATAGCGCGCCCGGGCCAGCAGCGGGGTGAGTTGGGTGAGCTCGGAGAACACCTGGCTGCCGTCCTCGAGCACTTCGTCGGTGAAGTTGACCAGCATGTCGCGCTTGCCCACCACCTCGTCGGGGCCGACCTGGCTGATCCAGTTGTGCGGCAGGTTGGGGCCTGTCAGAAACAGCGTGTCGGGGCCGAAGTTGCCGATGTAGTCGCCGATGAACACCTTGCCGGAACTGGCGACGATCAGGTGCAGCTCGTACTCCTTGTGGAAGTGCCAGCGCACCAGCGGGCTGGGGAAGCCGTGCTGGCGGTAGATCAGCGAGGCGCCTTCGTGGTCGTCCATCAACTCGTAGGACGGGTCGGTGACTTTGCTCGTTCTGGGCATGGCGGTGGCTGGGCCTGGGTGCGAGGTGCCATCGTAGCCTGAAGCGCTCAAGCAGAGGGAGCTGCCCTTGCGAGATTCTCCAACGCCAACGCCGCCCCTGTAGGAGCCGGCTTTGCCGGCGAACGGCCGCGCAGCTGTCCTCACTGACGAAATGACCTTGTTACCTGGGGCTTCCGCTGGCCATAACCCTCGCCAATGCTGTAGGTCCTACAGCCATTCTTCCGATGTTCGTGTAGTCCTTTTCCTAAAGGGGCCATTTCCCCCCTTTCGCCGTTGTCGCAGGTGGATACGCGCTTTAGTCTCGCCCTGCCCGCCGTGTTTCACCGTCCGGGGGCGGCCGGGCTTCTGGGCAGAACGCCGTGCAAGGATCGCGCGGTCTGGTCCGGGGGCCCTGGAGGGTGAAACGCGGCGGGCTCTTTCTTTTTCTTGGGGGTGAAGTCATGGACAAGGACGAGCAAGCGAAGGGCACTGGGGACCCGAAAATCATCAGCCTGGTCGAGCGCACCAAACGGCGTTCGGTGCGCGACTGGGTGCAGGCGATCCCAGGGTTGCCGACGGAGGACGTGCTGCAGGAAACATCCATCATCCTGGGCTGCATCACCGGGCTGACGTACCAGGCATTGAGCAAGCCGAAAGAGGCACAGACGCTGATGCGCGCCACGTACTACCTCAGTGGCATGGCCAAGGCGATGATCGATGGGCAATTGCCGGGCAACCAGGCTGGCAAGGGTGAGCGCGAGTGATGATGCCAAGCCCGCAGTAAAAACAGTTCACACCCGCCGCTTCCGACTCGTTCGCAAGCGGCTTTTTCATGCCTGGTCAGCGGGTCGCCTGGAACAGGGCGTGGCAGGCGAGGGCGGTCACCGAAGCGCTGGCATGCACCAGCATCGGCACCAGCAGGCCGCCACTGGCGATGCGGGTGACAGCCAGAATGACGCCAACGGCGAACATCAGCACCAGGGTGATCAGGTTCTGGTACTGGCTGTGGATGGCGGCGAACAGCAGCGCGCTTCCAAGGATGGCGGTGTACTTGAGGAGCTGGCCGCGCTCCCAGGGCAGCAGGCGTATGAGGAAGTGGCGGAACAGCAGCTCTTCGGTCAGCGGCGGGAACAGCGCCACGCTCAGGCTGAGCAGGATGATCTGGCGCTTATCCAGGCCATCGAAGAACGTCACCATGAACGGCTCTTCCGGTATGTCGAAGGCCTTCATGCTGGCGATGCACAGGGCGTAGGCGGCAACGATGGCCAGGACGCCATTGAGCAACGGGCGTCTGAAGCTATGGCCTGCGAAGGTGCGCACGATGCCTTGCTTGCGGTTTTGCAGGCAGAACAGCAGGAGCAGGGCGATGCCGGCATAGCCGATGCCCAGCATTAGGGTCTGGTTGTCGAGGGTGAAGGTTGCACTTTGCAGCGCGGCCTGGACCCCCGCCAGCATGTTCCCAAGCACATAAAGTGCGATGGCCAGCAGCAGCAGGCCGATGCGTTTGAAGAGGTGGTAGTCGGGTTGGGAGGCGAATGCGGGATTGGGCGTGGTTGCGGCGTGCACGGAACGGTCCTTGTCGAAGGTTGGCCGCGCATGATGATGGGCTGGGGGCGGGAGATCAACGTGCGCCGTGGTGGATGCAACTGGGATAAACATCCTGTGTAGAAACGGGCCGGCAATTTCAGACGCAGCTGGCATACACGGCGGGGTCGAGCCCGTAGCCTGCATGCTTGGTCAACAAGGAGTCGACCCCTTGGCTTATTACGGCTACATGCGCATCACCGGCAAGCTTCAAGGCCTGATTTCGGCAGGCTGCGGTTCCCAGGCGTCCATCGGTAACAAGTGCCAGGCGGGGCACGGCGACGAGATCATGGTGCTCTCGTTCAATCACAGCCTCTCCAACCCCATCAATGCCATACGCAGTACCCACCATCCGGTAATCGTCACCAAACTCGTCGACAAGGCCTCGCCCCTGCTTGGCCAGGCGGTGGATGGTCGGGAGGTGGTCGACTGCGATATCCACTTCTATCGCATGCACCCGGCAGGGCACCGGGAAAAGTACTTCTCCGTCAGGCTCGAGGACGCGTTGATCGTGACTCAGGACATCGACGTACCCCATGCGGTGCTGATGACGGATCAGGAAACCGAAGAGCGGCTGTACATCCGCTATCGCACCATCAGCTGGATTCATCACGCGGCCGGTACCAGTGGGCACGCCTCGTGGGGGGAGCAGTCATGAAGCAGAAGGATGAATTTGACCTGCGGCTGGATGAAGCGTTCTGGGAGGTCAATGCAACGGCCTCTCGATTGATTAGTTATGGTTGTGGTGTCAGCGCTCGGCATTTGCAGGACCGGCGGTTGCGGATGCAGTTCAATCGGGAGCTGGCGTATTACGCAAAGCGGGTGGTGGAAGATGTTTATGAGCGAAGAGTCAGTCCGGATGAAGGGTTGGAGTCCCTTAAAAAAGAAAGTGTATATATCCAATCTCAAAATCGTCGCATTCTGATGCAGGCCATGGGTGTAGTGGGGGGTGTCGGTCAGGTACTGACAGGTGCGGGTATCTGCTATGGGTCAGCGGGGTTGTTATGTGCATTCGGCGGGAGCTCTCTACTTGCGCATGGGGCGAACAATATTTATGAGAATTCCAGGGGCCTCTATGAGGAGCGTGAGAATGTTCGAGGTCCTGTAAGGGCGGCCTATCAGAGTGCTTCAAAAGCCCTGGGTTATGGCGAACGTGGGGGAGATATAGCTTATCTGGGTAGTGATATGGCTTTGTCAATAGGTATACTTTTTAGGCCTGTGCTGCGACCTGACGCTTGGCGGCTATTCAAATATTATCGGGTGGATAAAGAAGCGGCTGTCCGACAGATGAGCAAGGGCGGGGTTTTCATTGAGGGAGCAGTGAACGGAAATACGGGATACCAGCTTTATGATGAGTACAAAGAGTGACGTGGTTTAGTTTGTGTATGCTTGTCTTGGTTGATGTTGGTGTCTCCCGTTTCTTGTGGCGGCGCTCTCTAAGTACTAGGGTGGTTGGAGTTTTATCTAACCTTTATGGTATGGCAATGAGCGCAATTTATGTGGGGGTCTTTGGTGGGAAGGGGGTGGTGGTATTTTCGTTTGATTATGGGGCAGGCTTTGTGTGGAATTTCTATGCGGTGATGACGGTATGTGTGGGCATGATTATTTTTCATGTTTTCCATGTTAGGTGAGTGTGGGGTGTGACATCTATACAGCTGGAGGAAATTTCAATGTTCGAATACGTCGTTTTTGTGATCTTCAGCTTGTTGATGACTGCCTTTCATCGCTGGACAATATGGTAGGGGTAATACCTAATACGTGTGCTGCATGGCACCGGCTATGCCGGTGATCGCGGGGCAAGCCCGCTCCTACAGGGTGGCGCAGGCCGGGAAGGCTGCGTTGTCACGTGGAGAACAGAGCCCTCTGTAGGAGCGGCTTTAGCCGCGATGCAGGCAACGCGGTGTCAGGCACCCGCCTTGCGGGTGATCGCGGCTAAAGCCGCTCCTACAGAAATCGTGAAAAATCAGATGGATACGATTATTCCGCGACCCGCATGCATCACCCTTCGGCAAACTGCCGCAACCGCTCGCCATCCAACCGGTAGCGCACCCATTCATCCTGCGGCTGCGCCCCCAGCGACTGGTAGAAGCCGATCGCCGGCTCGTTCCAGTCCAGCACGCTCCACTCCAGGCGCCCGCAGTTGTTCGCCAGCGCCTCGCGGGCGATGTGCCGCAGCAGCTTGCGACCGGCGCCGTCACCGCGTTGCTCGGGCGTCACGTAGAGGTCTTCCAGGTAAATACCATTGCGCCCCAGCCAAGTGGAATAGCTGTAGAAGTACACGGCAAAGCCAATGGCCTGGCCATCGCGCTCGCACATCAGGCTGCGCACGGTGCTGCCTTCGTCGAACAGGCTGTGCTCGATATCGGTGAGGGTCGCCACCACTTCGTGGCGTGCGCGTTCGTAGTCGGCCAGTTCGGTGATGAAGGCAAGAATCTGCTGGGCGTCGCCGCGCACCGCAGGGCGGATGGTCAGGCTCATGGCGTGTCTTCCTTGTAAAAGGCTACGGACCGTATCAGTAATGTGTATCTGTGCAATTTTCACAAACTGTACCGGTCGAGTTTCGCCGGGCTCCGTTAGTGTGGCCACACGATAACCAGAAAACGGAAATGCCCGCCATGCTTGCCTCTCTCGACCTGCTCAGCGCCTTCGTGCTGTTCGCCTTCGTCTCGTCCATCACCCCCGGCCCGAACAACACCATGTTGCTGGCCTCGGGGGTGAATTTCGGGGTGCGTCGCACCATCCCCCATGCGTTGGGGATCAGTGTCGGGTTCATGGTGCTGGTGCTGGCGGTGGGCCTGGGGCTGGGCGAGGTGTTCAAGGCCTGGCCGCCGCTGTACAGCATCCTGCGCTATGCGGGCGCCGCGTACCTGTTGTACCTGGCCTGGAAGATCGCCACCTCCGGGCCGATGTCCGGTGATACGGCCAGTGGCCGCAAACCGCTGGGTTTCTGGGGCGCGGCGGCGTTCCAGTGGGTCAACCCCAAGGCCTGGGTGATGGCGGTGGGGGCGATCACCACCTACACACCGGCCCAGGGTTATGTGTACAACGTCATCGTCATCGCGGCGGTGTTCGCCCTGGTGAACCTGCCTAGCGTGGGGATCTGGGTGATGTTCGGCAGTGCGCTGCGCAACCTGTTGCGCAACCCGCGCGCGGTGGTGCTGTTCAATGTCCTGATGGCCGTGTTGCTGGTGATTTCACTGTATCCGCTGCTGTTTGTAGAATCGGCGTTTTCCTGAAGCAATGAGTGCAGTCGATGGAGTTGATTCCCTGGTCCCATGAATGCGCCGAAGGCTTCACCTTGCGCGGCTGGCGCACACCACCGAGTGGCCGGCCGCTGTTGCACTTCCTGCATGGCAATGGTTTCTGCAGCCTGGCCTACCAGCCGCTGCTGATGCGCCTGGGCGAGCATTTCGACCTGTGGCTGAGTGATGTCCAGGGCCATGGCGACAGCGACCATGGTGGGGTGTTCCGCGGCTGGAACCGTACCGCCGCGCTGGCGGTGGAGGCGTTCGCAACCGAGCGTGGCGAATATGGCGAGGTGCCTCGGTATGCCGTGGGGCACAGCTTCGGTGGGGTGCTCACCGGGCTGATCCTGGCGGCCGAACCAGGGCTGTTCCAGCGTGCGGTGTTGCTCGACCCGGTGCTGTTCAGCCGCGGCATGATCGGCATGATGGGGGCGGCGGCGATGGTCGGCCTACACCGTCGCCACACCCTGGCGCGCAAGGCCGCGACCCGGCGCAGCCACTGGCCGGACCGCGAAGCGGCGCTGGCGTCGTTGCAGGGCCGGGGGATCTTCAAGGGCTGGAGCGATGCGGCCTTGCAGGCCTATGTGGAGCATGCCATCGGCGATTGCGGCGAGGGCGTGGTGCTCAAGTGCCGGCCCAGCCGCGAAGTGGAGATCTTCAGTTCGTTCCCCGAGCGCATGTGGCAGAGCCTGACGCGTATCCAGACCCCGACGCGGATCCTCTACGGTGAACACACCTATCCCTTCGTGCCGCATTCGGTGCGGCGGTTGGCCAGCCTCAATGCCCAGGTGACCGCACAGCAAGTGGCGGGCGGGCATTGCTTCATGCAGGAGGACCCGGCCGCCGCAGCAGAGCAGATAGTGGCGTTCCTGCAAGCGTGATCCCAAGTTCGGCGCCGCACCTGTAGGAGCCGGCTTTGCCGGCGAAGGGGCCAGTACAGTCAGCCCCCATGGATCAGATAATGAATTGAGCAGACTGCTGTCCATTTCGCGACGATTGCCTGCCGATTCGCGTGCGAACGACAGGCGCAGATTCCTTACGCTGGCGCTCCCCCAATGGAAGGAGCCCAGCATGAACCAGGCGGTCAGCCCAGACCCACAGCCCACCCTCGAACAATCCCCTGCCCGGCGCCGGCAACGCTGGCTGCGTTTCGGCCTGTCGCTGCTGGCCTACGGCGGCCACTGGTGGCTGGACGGGCGCTTCCTGGAGCAGACCGACGACGCCTATGTACGCGCCGACTGGGCGCCGATCAGCGCGCGGGTCAGCGGCTATGTGGCCGAGGTGGCGGTGGCCGACAATGCCACGGTCAAGGCTGGCGACCTGCTGGTACGCCTGGACGCACGCGACTTCCACGATCACCTGCGCAAGGCCGAGGCGCGCCTGGCGGTGAGCGAGGCGGCCGTGCAGGTGCAGCGCATGCGCTTGCACACCTTCGCCGCCGAACAGGACGAGCAGGTCCAGGCCATCGCCCGCGCCGAAGCCGAGCGGGGTGGCAGCCGGGGCGAGGCGCAACGCGCCGCTGCGGACTGGCAACGCTACCAACGCCTGGCCGAATGGCAGGCCGCCAGCGTGCAGCGCATGGAACAGGCCCGCGCCACAAGCATCCAGGCCCACGCCCTGCAACGCGCCGCCGATGCCGAACTTGCCCGCCAGCAGGCGCGCAAGGCGGTGCTGGCCCAACAAGGGCGGCAGCTGGAGGCCGAACTGGTGCAGCGCCAGGCCGACCTCGACCAGGCCCGCGCCGAGGCTGCGCTGGCCCGCAGTGCCCTGGCCGATACCGAGATCCGTGCACCGTTCGATGGCGTGGTGGGGCAGCGCAAGGTGCGCCAGCAGCAGTACGTCACGCCCGGCCTGCCACTGCTGGCGGTGGTGCCGGTGACGCAGGCCTACGTGGTCGCCAACTTCAAGGAAACCCAGCTGGCCCATCTGCGCCCGGGGCAGCCGGTCACGCTTGAGGTGGACACCTTCGGCCAGCACTGGCGGGGCACGGTGGACAGCCTGTCGCCGGGCTCCGGCGCGGTATTCGCCTTGCTGCCGCCGGACAACGCCACCGGCAACTTCACCAAGATCGTCCAGCGCTTCCCGGTGCGTATCCACCTCGACCCAGCCGCCGACGACGCGCCCGGCTTGCTGCCCGGCATGTCGGTGATCGCCACCGTGGATACCCGGCAGGCACGCCATGAGCGCTGAGGAGAAGGTCGGCGCGCGCGCCTGGGTGGCGGTGATCGGTGGCTTGTTCGGCTGCTTCATGGCGGGCATGAACGTGCATGTCACCAGCGCCGCCTTGCCCGAGATCGAGGGCGCGCTGGGCGCGAGCTTCGAGGAGGGCTCGTGGATCTCCACCGCCTACCTGGTGGCCGAGATCAGCATGATTCCGTTGACGGCCTGGCTGGTGCGGGTGTTTTCGCTGCGCCGGGTGATGCTGATGGGCTCGGCGATCTTCCTGGTCAGCTCGGTGAGTTGCGCGCTGGCCCCCAGCCTGGAGGCGATGATCGCATTGCGGCTGATCCAGGGGGCGTCCGGGGCGGTGCTGATTCCGCTGTCGATGCAGCTGATCATCACCGAGCTGCCGGCCAGCCGAATCCCGCTGGGGATGGCGCTGTTCAGCCTGGCCAACAGCGTGGCCCAGGCTGCCGGCCCGTCGATCGGTGGCTGGCTCACCGACATGTATTCCTGGCGATGGATCTTCCTCCTGCAGTTGCCGCCCGGCGTGGCGCTGCTGGCGGCGGTGGCCTGGTCGATCAAGGGCCAGGCCGGCGACCGCAGCGCCCTGCGTCAGGCCGACTGGCTGGGCATCGCGGCCATGGCGCTGGGCCTGGGGGCGTTGCAGGTGGTGCTGGAGGAGGGCGGGCGCAAGGACTGGTTTGATTCGCGATTCATCGTCACGTTCAGCGTCGTCGCGGTGCTCGCCCTGGCGTTGTTCATCCAGCGCCAGCTGTGGGGCGCGCGGCCGTTCATCAACCTGCGCCTGCTGGGCAGCTACAACTTTGGTGTCTCCAGCCTGGCCATGGCGGTGTTTGGCGCGGCGACCTTCGGCCTGGTGTTCCTGGTGCCCAACTACCTGTCGCTGGTGCAGGGCTACAGCGCCAGCGAAATCGGCAAGAGCCTGATCGCCTATGGCCTGGTCCAACTGTTGCTGGCGCCCTTGTTGCCGCGGTTGATGCGCTGGCTCAACGCCAAGCTGCTGGTGGCCAGCGGGTTCGCGATCATGGCCCTGGGCTGCTGGCTGGGGTCGCAACTGACGGTGGATTCGGGCAGCAATGTGATCATTCCCTCGACCGTGGTGCGTGGCATCGGCCAGCCGTTGATCATGGTGGCGCTGTCGGTGCTGGCGGTGAAGGGGCTGGACAAGGCCCAGGCGGGCTCCGCCTCGGCGTTGATCTCCATGTTGCGCAACCTGGGCGGTGCGTTGGGCACGGCGTTGCTGACGCAACTGGTGTCGCAGCGTGAGCGCTTTCATTCGGTGCGGGTGGGGGAGGGGCTGACACTGTTCGATGCCGCGCTGCAGGCGCGCCTGCCGGGGGGCATGGTCGACCCGCAGTCGCCCGAGGTGATGCAGACCCTGGCACTGATCGACCGCAGCGTGCGCGAGCAGGCCTACCTGATGGCCTACTCGGATGCCTTCTACCTGTCGTGCGTGGCGTTGCTGGGGTGCGCTTTGGCGGCGTTGCTGCTGCGCAACCGTTAGGGTTTCAGGCCAGCAGGTCCTCGTGGAAGGCGCCATAGGCATGTTCGGGATGAGCGATCTGGATTTCCAGGATCCACAGCCCGTCATGGGGTTCGCCGGTGAAGTCGCCGAGGTCGCCGGCGCGGTAGATGGCGTGGGGGAAGTCGCTGACCCGGTGGCCCTTGATATCCATGTTCAGGCGCCAACCCATGGCCTCGGCGCGGGTGGCGGCGAACCGGTAGAGCTCGACGCCGCTGGTGCGGGTCTGGCGCCAGTAGGCCTCGACTTCCTGGAACAGCTCCCTGGCCGCTGCGGCGCACGCGGCCATCTGTGGATCGTTGCCGGTGACGAAGGTGGCGCCGGCGTCACCTTCGTGGCCTTCCCAGACCACGCCCATGTCGATGAAGAAGATATCGTGCTCGCCCAGCACCGGGTCGCCATCGGAGCGTTGTTTGAAGGTCTTCAGCGTGTTTGTGCCGAAGCGGATGTGCGTCGGGTGCCAGATACGCTGCATGCCCAGCTCGGCCAGCACCTGCTGGGCCAGTTCGCGGGCCTGGGACTCGCGCATGCCGGGGTGGATGCCCTGGGCGATGCGCTCCACCGCCTGCCAGGTCATGGCTTGCGCATGCTTCATCAGCGCCAGCTGGTAGGGGGCGCCTACGGCTTCCTTGGCGGCGTTGGCTGGGGTCATGCCTGCACTCCTTGTGATGTCCGTCGTTATTTGTTTTGAATATAGCGATGGCTACGGAATGTGTCCTGCTTCGGTGGGGTCGGGCTGCAGCCCACGCAGGAGCATGGCGGTCATGGCGCGTGTCGAGGTTGGGGTCGGCTTGTGCGCGCCGCCGGCGAACGCGGCGAAGCGAAAGGCCGCCAGGGGCGCGGACCAGAGGAACAGCAGCAGGTGCTCGGGCGCGGTGCGGGCGATCAGGCCGCGATCCATCCAGGTGCTCAGGCAGGCCAGGCTCTGCCGCGCGCTGTGGCGCATGTCTTCGGTGCGCTGGCTCGACAGGTGATGGGCGCCATGCAGCAGCTCGCGCAGCCACACCCGCGCGGCATGCGGGTGGCGCCGGGCGACAGCCGCCTTGGCCTTGAGGTAGCGGGGCAGGGCCTGCTCGGGGCTGGTGTCGGGGGTCAGGGCCTGGGAGGCGCGCAGCAAAGGCTCCATGACCGTGTCCAGGACGGCGGCATACAGCGTGTGCTTGGTGCGAAAGTAATAGAACACGTTGGCCCGGGGCAGGCCCGCGCGGGTGGCGATGTCGTCGACGCGGGAGGCATTGAAACCGTGGAGGGCGAACTCTTCGCTGGCGGCGTCGAGGATCAGTTGCAGGTTGCGGTCGCGGATACTGGGCATGGCAGGCAGGGACTTCTGAATCGCTATGTTAAAAAGTATATAGTGATACGGGGTAGCCCTGCACCCATCGAATTCACGCCGGGCCTTCGGCCCGGCTTGAAAGGGTTCAGCTTGCCTGGTCGAGCCAGGCGTGGATCTGCTCCAGGGTGGCGGTGGCGCCACCGCAGACGATGACCAGCACATTGCCGTGGGCAGGCAGTGCCTCGGGGTGGTTCAGCAGGGCCAGCGCCGCGCCGCAAGCGGGTTCGACCAGCAGCCGGTGGTCGAACAGGAACCGCTCGCACGCCTCCAGCGCCTCGCGATCACTGACCAGATGGCTGTGCAGCGGATGGTTGCGCGCGCAGGCCAGCGCCTGTTCGGCCACGCGCTTGGCGCCCAGCGACGTGGCCACCGAGGTGATGCCTGGCAGCTCCACGGTGTGCCCGGCGGCGATGGCCGCGTGCAGCGAGGCGGCGCCTGTGGTTTCCACGGCGAGCACCGGCACATCGTGCCAGCCGTTGCGTTCAAGGCCCTCGACCACACCGCTGAGCAAGCCGCCACCGCCGACCGAGAGCACCACTGCGTCAGGCTTGAAGCCTGCCGCCGCCACTTCGTCGATCATGCTGGCATGGCCCTGCCACAGCAGCGGGTCGTCGAAGGGGTGGATGAAGGCGTCGCCTGGGCCGATCAGCGTCTGCGCATGGGCGTTGGCTTCCTGCCATGAACCGCCCTGGACCACCACCGTGGCGTCTTCGAGGCGCAGCAGTGCCTTGGCCCGCTCGGTGGTGGTCTCGGGCACCACCACGGTAACCGGTACACCCAGCTTGCGCCCGGCGTAGGCCACCGCCAGCCCGGCGTTGCCACCGGACGAGGAGACGAAATGGCGGGCGCCCCGGGCATGGTGCGTTTCGCAGGCATGGCCGACGCCGCGCAGCTTGAACGAACCGCATGGCTGCAAGGCTTCGAGCTTGAGCCAGACAGGGCGACCGGCGGCCAGCGACAGTGAACGGGACTCGATCAATGGGGTGGCGATGTGCAAGGGCATGGGAGGCTCCGTGGCGTCAGTCGCGGGCAGCCGGCACATGTTCGCCGCGCAGCTGCTCCAGGTAGTTGTAGATGGTGTAGCGGGTCACGCCGAGGGCTTCGGCGGCTTTCTCCACGCCGCCCTTGACGATGAACAGGCCGCGCTCCTGCATCACGCGCACGGCCTCGACCTTGGCCTGTTTGTTCATCCGGCCCTGGCCGCTGCGCTGCAGCGAGGCCTGGATGATCTCGGCCATCAGCACGCTCATGTCGGCGGGTTCGCTGACGGTGGGCGGCGCAGGCATGGCACCGAGGGGCTGGAAGTGCTGGAGGAAGGCCATGGCCGCCTCGAGGCCGGTGACGTCGGTGTTCACGCACAGGCTCGCGAAGGGGTGGCCGTGGCGGTCACGGAAGATTGCCGTGGCGCTGCGCAAGGTGCGGCCCTTCAGGGTGGTGGGGTAGTCGGGCAGCACCACCGGTTCACAGCCCTGCTGGTCGGCGGAAGCCTGCATCAGGGCCTTGAAGCCCTGGTCCTGCTCGGGGGCGGCGAGAATCGGGCTGCCGACCTGGCGCCCGGAAAGGTGGCCGTTGACGATGGCCACCACGGAGCGTTCCGGGTGGTCGAGGTCGTGCAGGAGGATTTCCAGGTTGCGCGGGGCGACACTGCCCAGGGCTTGGAGGGTGGCCTTGAGGACGGTGAGGGTGAGTTGGCGTTCTTGGGTGGGGGTCATGGCATCATGCAAGTATCAACATAAAGTTGATATTTGCATGATTTGTTGATTTTTTCCAGTTTGCTCGCACCCTATTGACCACGGCCCTCAAGACTTGCGCGATTCTTGTAGGAGCGGCCTTGTGCCGCGAAAGGGCCGCACAGCGGCCCCGGCGATCGTTGCCTAAACACCGAATCTGGGGCTGCTACGCAGCCCTTTCGCGGCACAAGGCCGCTCCTACAGGGTTTGGCCAACACTTTAGCCGTGTGAATCAGCCCAGCTTGGGGGTGCGGGGCGGGATCATGCGGCGCGAGCCGGTCGACTCGAAGGCGGCGGCGAATTTCAACAGATTGTTGTCGCTGTACGCGCGGCCCGCGAAGGTCAGGCCCACCGGCATGCCGATATCGGCCATCACGCCCATGGGCACGGTCACGGTTGGTACGCCCAGGTGACGGATCGCCAGGTTACCGTTGGCCACCCAGATGCCGTTGCTCCAGGCGATGTCCGCCGATTCGGGGTTGACGTCGGCGTCGGCCGGGCCCACGTCGGCCACGGTCGGGAACAGCACCGCGTCCAGGCCCTTTTCGTCCATCCAGTCTTCCAGGTCTTGCTTGCGGGTCTGTTCCAGGCCACGCAGGCCGTCAGGCACGGTAGCGATCTGGTCCCAGGCCTTGAGCCCGCGCTTGGCCATGTTGACGTACTCGTCCATGCCGGCGGCCAGGTCGTCCTCACGGTTGGGCAGGGTGCCCGGGTCGTGGGGGAAGATCTGCGGGCCGTCGACATCGGCCAGGCGGTTGAGCTTGGGGTCGTCGTTGGCGCGCAGGAAGTCGTCGAAGGCCCAGCCGGACAGCTCCCACAGTTCGTCATGCAGGAATTCCTTGCTGACGATGCCGCGGTTGTACACGGTCGGCGCGCCGGGGCGGTCGCCCTCGCAGTTGGAGACCAGCGGGAAGTCGGTCTCGACCACTTCGGCGCCGGCCGCTTCCAGCGCCTGGCGCGCCTGTTGCCACAGGTCGATCACGCTGGCGCGGGTGTGGATGCGCTGGCCGGTCGGGCCGCCAATGCCGGGCTTCTCGGAAGTACCGGCTTCGGCGTCGGCGTTGATATACATGCGTGGCACGCCGAAACGCTTGCCCTTGAGCGAGTCGGCGTTCGCCGCCAAATCCAGGTACGAAGCCGGGCGCACGCTGGAGGCGGCCGGGATCGGCACCCAAGGCTGCAGGCGCCACAGGTCGCCGCGCTTGTCGGCGTCGTCGGCCACCACCACGTCCAGGATTTCCAGCAGGTCGGCCATGGTCCGCGCGTAGGGCACGACCACGTCCATGGTCGGGGTCAGCGGCCAGTTGCCGCGCACCGAGATTACCCCGCGCGACGGGGTGTAGGCGCACAGGCCGTTGTTCGAAGCCGGGCCACGGCCACTGGACCAGGTTTCCTCGGCCAGGCCGAAGGCGCTGTAGCTGGCGGCGGTGGCGGTACCGGCACCGTTGGAGGAGCCGGAGGCGAACGGTGCGGTCAGGTAGTTGGCGTTGTACGGGCTTTCGGCGCGGCCATAGACGCCGCGCTGCATGCCGCCGTTGGCCATGGGCGGCATGTTGGTCTTGCCCAGGCAGATGGCGCCGCCGGCACGCAGGCGCTCGACGGTGAAGGCGTCGCGTTGGGCGACCAGGTCCTTGAACGCCGGGCTGCCGGAGGCGGCGGTCAGGCCCTTGACCAGGTAGCTGTCCTTGGCGGTGTAGGGGATGCCGTCCAGCGGGCCGAGGGTCTGGCCTCGGGCGCGACGGGCATCGGAGGCCTCGGCCTCGTTGAGCGCTTCAGGGTTGCGTACCACCACGGCGTTGAGGGCGGTGGCGGTGTCGGCTCCATCGTAGGCGTCGATGCGGGCCAGGTAGGCCTTCACCAGCTCGACCGCAGTGGTGCGGCCAGACGCGAGCGCGTCGCGCAGCTCGGCAATGGAAACCTCGGTTACCTCGATCATGCTGTCACCAGTTGTGCAGGTGGAAATCATGGCGGCGAGTGTAGCAAGAAGGTCTCGTCGGGCGCAGGCATGCAGCGGGGAAATGGCTCTATGCACCGTGGCATTGCTGGTGTTTGGCAAAACCGGGATCCTGTGTGGCCAAGAGCCACGCCACGGAGCCTGAATGAGCAAGCACGAATCGATCTGCCTCGACTTCACCGAGATCCCGCCATCGCGGCCGCCTTCTTCGGACGTGAGTGCGTTCGAGAAATTTGCCCGCGAATTCTTCGTGACGCTGTTCGATGCGCAGGTGATCAAGACGGTGGGGCGCGGGGCTGACAACGGTGCGGACCTGGTGCTGAAGGTGGGCGACGAGCGTTGGCTGGTCAGTTGCAAGCACTACCAGGGTGTCAGTGTCCCTCGCAGTGCAGAAGCGTCGCCACTGGGTGACATGCAGCAGTGGGGCTGCCAGCGGTTCATCGGCTTCTATCTGCCGGAGGCTTCGGACGGGCTGGTGACCCGATTGCGGCAGACCGAAGAAAACTGCCCTGAATTCCGTCACGAAATCTTCGATAACAGAGTCATCGAGCGCCACCTGATCTCCGGTACCAGCGCGGATGGCTGGTTGCTGGCCAAGCGCTGGTTTCCCAGAAGTTATGCGAAGATCAGCAGGTCGTTGGTCTATCCGATCACCCATTATGACCACGGGGACATCATCAGCGAGCCGGGTAGTACCCGCATCGAAGGCATCCCTACGCGAATCTGGTTCAACAAAGACAATCCCGTCGCCGCGCAGGAAGCTGCGCAGGAACTCATTGCCCACGCCAATGAGCTGGAGTCGGGGCGTGCCTATTCCAGTCTATTCCTTGAACACATACGCAATTTTGCCTTGATGTGCCCAGGTGCTTTTTTGCGTTACTCGGGAACTGAAGACAAGGACGTGAACATCCGGGGGCTGGCGCCGAGCTGGGACATGGCGCTGGTGAGGCGACTGTGCCTTGGGCAAAACCGCCATGCGCTGGAAAACCTGTGTCTGGTCTGGTCAATGTGGAGCCATGGTTTGGCCTGTCGAGTCTATCGTTTCGCCCGCTATTGGCTGGATGGAGATATCGACGCACACCAGGCGCAGGAGATGATGCATGTCGAGGCGCTTGAGGCCCTGCTAGCGGTCTGTGAACAGGACACGCTGATTCAGTCAAAGGCCAGGCGCCTGGATCACGACTTGAGCTTCGCCCACGTGGCGGCCTGTGGGCGGACCCTCGAGCGCGGCTACTACGCGGCACTGATGTGCTTCAGCCCTGGCAGGTTGTATGGCTGGCTGTCACGGGAGAGGGCACTGGTACGGTCAGCGATCCGGCATGGGGAGCAGGATCTGTTGCAGCCCGCGCTCTGGGCTGTTGCGCAAACCTACGACATGAGCGACTGGCACTATATCGTCCAGAAGTCCCCGACGCTGGAGGAGCTGCTGGTGTCTATCAACTACATCGACCATGACTACCTGACCCGGGTCAGGGCCCAGGCAGCAGGCCTACGCTGCCTGAGCGAACCGCTGCTGTCAGTCTGGCAACCTGCTGGCAGTGTTGACCGGCAGTTGGCCATGGCGTTGGGCTTCATGCCGGATCAAGACTGACACTGTGGTTCAGAGGGCCGTGATGTCCTTCGCCGAGTGCCTCTCTGGTACTTGGCTGGCTTCATCACCCCAGGTGCGGTTGACCCGTGTCCCTCGCAGCACCGCAGGGCGCTGGGCGATGGTTTCGGCCCAGCGTTGCACATGCGGGTACTCGTGCACCGCCAGGAACTCGGCCGCGCCGTACAGGTTGCCGCGCACCAGCTGGCCATACCACGGCCATACGGCGATGTCGGCGATGCTGTATTCGTCACCGCCCAGGTAGGCGCTTTCGGCCAGGCGGCGGTCGAGCACATCGAGCTGGCGCTTGGCTTCCATGGTGAAGCGGTTGATGGCGTACTCGAATTTTTCCGGCGCATACACGTAGAAATGGCCGAAACCGCCGCCCAGGTAGGGCGCCGAGCCCATCTGCCAGAACAGCCAGTTGAGGGTTTCCGTACGGGCGGCCAGCGATTTGGGCACAAAGGCGCCGAACTTCTCGGCCAGGTACAGCAGGATCGAGCCGGACTCGAACACCCGTACCGGCGGCTCGACACTGCGGTCGAGCAGGGCGGGGATCTTCGAGTTGGGGTTGACCCCGACGAAGCCGCTGCCGAACTGGTCGCCTTCGCCGATACGGATCAGCCAGGCGTCGTATTCGGCGCCCGTGTGGCCGAGGGCCAGCAACTCTTCGAGCAGGATGGTCACCTTCACGCCGTTGGGCGTGGCCAGCGAGTACAACTGCAGCGGGTGCTTGCCCACGGGCAGGTCCTTGTCGTGGGTCGGGCCGGCCACCGGACGATTGATGCTGGCGAACTGGCCGCCTGAAGGCGCTTCGTGGGTCCAGACCTTGGGCGGGACGTAAGGGTGCTTGCTCATGCGTGAAACTCCTTGAGGCTCGATACGGGCACATACACGTGTTGACTCGCATCTATGCCATGGGTTCGGCGCAAAGGGCAAATGCAATGGGCGCGGGCGCGTGGTGCAACTTAGGGCCGGTTCGCCAGCAAGGCTGGCTCCTACAGGGGGCGGTAGGAGCCAGCCTTGCTGGCGAACACCGGCAAGGCCGGTGCCAGGCAGAGGGGTCAGAAACTGTAGTCGACCGTGGCGAAGTACGAGCGCGGCGCGCCCAGCAACCACTGCTCGCCGCTATGGGCCGAGACCACATAGTCGCGGTTGAACAGGTTGTTCACCTGCAGGCCGAGGCGCACGTCCGGCAGCACCTGCCAGCCGAGGTTGGCATCCACCACGGTATAGCCCGGCACGGACTGTTCATTGTCGACGCTGGCATAGCGCTCATCGACATAACGCAGGCCCACGCCAGCATCCACCGTCTGGCCGAAACCCTTGCTCAGCCACAGGTTGGCGGTGCGCCGCGGCACGTTGGCGGGGCGGTTGCCGGCACGGTCCATCACCCCTTGCGAGGTGCTCTGCAGGTACTCGTCGTACTTGGCCCGCACCAGCGCGGCGTTGGCCGACAGCTGCCACTGGTTGCCCAGCGCCAGTTCCAGCGAGGCTTCCAGGCCGTCGGAAGTCTGCTGCCCGGCCTGCTGCTGGGTCTTGCTGGCCGGGTCGTAGACCAGCAGCTTCTTCTTGACGATGTGATAGGCCGCCAGGGTCCATTCGCCCTGGCCTTCCCAGAAGCGCTGCTTGATACCGAGCTCGGTCTGCTTCGCCTCGGTGAGGTCGAAGTCCATCTGCTTCTGGCTGAGGCTGATCAGGTTGCCGACGCCGTCCTCGCTGGTGGAGTACTGCCCATAGACCGAAAGGTCGTCGCTGAGCGCATAGACCAGCCCGGCGCGCCAGTTGCCGCCGCGCAGGCTGACGTCGCTGCGCGAGCCATCGACCAGGTTGTCACGGTCGATGTGGTTCTGGTCGCGGCGCACGCCGGTGACCAGCGACAGGCGCTCGGTCAGCTGGGTGCGGTTTTCCGCGAACAGGGCGACGGTGTGGGTGCTGGACAGGGTCTGCGGGCGCAGCGGCGAGGCGCTGTGGAACCCACCCGGTGCCGGGCGCCACGGGTCGACCAGGTCGACGCCGTCGTCGTTGTAGGGCGAATTGCTGTCGACGTTGAAGCGGATCTTGTTGTACTCGACACCGACCACGGTCTTGCTGGCCAGGCCGAACAGCCTTTGGTCGAAGGTGAAGCTCTGGCGGTCGCCGAACTGCTCCTGGTTGTGCTTGATCTCCAGGTAGCTGCCCCGTTGCAGCAGGCCGTCATCGGCGCTCCAGGTGTAGTCCTCGGCGTTGCGCCAGTGGCGGCGGCTCTTGATGTAGTACAGCTGGTTACTGGCCGAGACCGTGTCGCTGAGGGTCCAGTCGGTGGTCAGGCGCGTCCATTCGTCGTGGTAGCGCTGCACATCGTTGCGCACGTTGTAGTTCTTCTTGCGCAGGCTGTCGCGGTAGTGGCCGTCGATCAGCGGCGTGCCGTAGTAGTTGGCGGGCTCGGCGTCGCCGCGCTCGTGGGCGAGGGTGAAACTCAGGTCGTCGCTGGCATCGAAGCGCAGGGCGGCGCTGAGCGACAGGTTGCGCGAGTCGGTGCGGTCGACCCAGCCGTTGCCTTCCTGCTTGTTGAGCGTGACCCGGTAGCTCAGGCGCTCGCTCAGGCCGCCGCCGCTATCCAGGCCCAGTTGCTGGCGGTCCCAGGAACCGTAGCCCAGGCGCAGGTGGTTGTGGATTTCGCCGGCGAAGGGTTTTTTCGGGATCACGTTGACCACCGCGCCGGTGGCGCCTTCGCCGTACAACACCGAGGCCGGGCCGCGCAGCACGTCGATGCGCTCGACCATCCATGGGTCGACCGGGAAGGTCAGGGTGCCGGCGCCGGTGTACAGCCGCGCGCCGTCGAACAGTGTCATCACCGAACCCTGGCCGCTGAAACCGCGGGCCGACAGGCCGGTGCCGCCATCGCCGGGAGTGCCGATGAAGGTGATGCCCGGGGAGCGGGTCACGGCGTCCTGCACGGTGAGGTTGTTGCGTTGCAGAATCTGCTCGGCGGTGATGCTGCTGGTGCTGGCCGGGGTTTCCAGGGCGCTGAGGTTCAGCCGTGAACCGGCCTGGGTCGGGGTGGCCAGGTCGATGGCCGAGGGTTCGCGGGTCTCGGTGACCGCCGTGGAGGGCAGGGTGAGCGGGGCACCCTCGTGGTCGTCGGCCAGGGCCGGGAGCGAGACAGCCAGGCAGGCTGCCAGGGTGTGTAGCTTGTTGAATCGGGACATGTCGTTCCACTGCTGCAGGAATGAATGGATCCCGGTGGAAAACACGCAAAGGCGAACCGCATACGCAGGCGCGCACGCGATGACCGGCCTGCGCCCGCCCACCGCGGGTTGCCAAGTAAGGCTTCAGGCCGGTCTCCGGGCTTGCGAGGGTCGTGAAGCCTTCACCTTCCCATGCGTGTGCACAGTGGTCTGTCGAAGGGTTCGCTCGCTTACCGTTGCGGGGGCAGCGCCGGACTTGTCGTGAAAACGACTCACCGGCTTCCCGTTTCACCCTGCGCGCGGCGGCGCAGGACACCTGAAACTGGCGCGCATCTGACCATCGAACGAGGGGGGAGTCAATCATCTGGAGGGGCAGACCTGTCCGTGTGCGACAGGCCTGGCCCGGGGCGTTCAATGCCCGAACGCTTTCAGGCTGCCCTTGCGATTGGCTTCATAGGCTTCCTGCGCCATGGGCGTTGCCTGCGGGTTGCCCAGGTCTTCCATGGCCAGCCGGTGGGTTTCCGGCGCCAGGTACGCCGCGAACGCGCACACGCAGGTGATGAAGAACGCCAGCCCGCCGACCACCAGCGGGATATTGTCCGAACCCGGAGGCGCCACGGTGGCGAACAGCGCCGGCAGCATGGCGGTGAGCATGGTGCCGACGTTCTGTGCGATGGCCATGGCCGAGACCCGGTAGCGGGTCTGGAACAGCTCGGGGTAGAAGCTTGGGAACACCGCGTTGTAGCCCTGGTAGACCATGCCCCACATGACGATCGAGGCGGCGAAGGCCAGCGGCACGTTCTGAATGCTGATCGCATACAGGTAGACGAACGCCAGCAGGCCCGAGCCCAGGCAGCCGGCGATCATGGTCGGGCGGCGGCCGATCCGGTCGGAGAGGTTGCCGACGAAGGGGATCACCAGCACCGCGACGATATTGCCCACCACCGGGATCCACAGGTACACGCTCTTGTCGAAGCCGACGCCGTAGGCCGGTTGCACCGCGTAGGCCGCGCCGAAGATGGTGGCGACCACCGGGATCACGTTCATCAATGCCATGAACATCACCAGTACCATGTGCTTCCAGCTGTGGCGGAAGGCTTCGCTGATCGGCGACTTGGCGACCTTGTCCTGCTGCTCTTCCTGGACGAAGGCCGGGGTTTCGTGGACCTCCTTGCGGATGATGAAGCCGGCCACCAGCACCAGCGCACTCATCAGGAACGGGATGCGCCAGCCCCATTCGTTGAAGGCCTCGCTCGGCATGAAGTAGGCCAGCGGCAGGAACACCGCCGCCGCCATCACCTGGCCGGCCTGCACGCCTTGCAGCGTGTAGCTGGCGTAGTAGCCACGGCGGCCGAACGGCGCGTGCTCCATGATCATCGAGCTGGCCCCGGAGATCTCGCCGGCCACGGCGAAGCCCTGGACCAGGCGCAGCAGCACCAGCAGCGCCGGGGCGAGCAGGCCGATGTCGTGGTAGGTGGGCAGCAGGCCCACGGCCATGGTCGACAGGCCCATCAGGAACATGCACAGCAGCAGCACGTTCTTGCGCCCGCGGGTGTCGCCCCAGTGGCCGAGCACGAAGGCGCCCACCGGGCGGGCCAGGTAGCCGACGCCGTAGGTGGCCAGCGAGGCGATGATGGCCATCTTCGGGTCGGTGGAGGGGAAGAAGATCTGCGGGAAGATCAGTGCCGCGGCCTGGGCGTAGATGAAGAAGTCGTAGTACTCGAGGGCAGAGCCGATCCATCCGCTGGCGGTGGCTTTCTTGGCTTGGGAGCTTGAGCGGGCCATGTTGTCTCCGTTGTGCTTGTCGGTGGCCGAAAGGTCAGCGCGCACGGGGCGCGTGAACCGGGGGGCGATAAGGAGAAGACGAACATGGCGGTGCGGATCGCAGGGCGAGGAACGTGAGCATAGGTCGGTACCCGTTTTATTGAACTTATTATGTGGTGACGTTGGGCGGTGCGGCGCAGGACCCGCCGAACGACCGGCGTGGCAGCGAGAAAGGCCGGCGGGGGCCTGCGACTGGTGTTCATGGTTGTTCACGGGGGTGGGTGAATCAATTCGCCGGAACGGGTTTTGTTCGGTAATCGAACGAAAACTAACTATTCCGTACAAAGTTCGTTGCCGGGGTGACTTTACCTGCGAATAATCGAGCTTGCCAGGCCGATTGATGCGTTATCGGCACGGACCCTATCGCCTCTGTAGGAGCGGCTTCAGCCGCGATGCAGGCGCCGCGGTGCCTGGCATCCGCTTCGCGGATGATCGCGGCTGAAGCCGCTCCTACAGGGGGGCGCAGCCCAAAGCCTCCTACAACAAGGAACACCAGCATGCAGCGTTCGATTGCCACCGTGTCCCTCAGCGGCACCCTGCCGGAAAAGCTCGAAGCCATCGCCGCCGCGGGTTTCGACGGCGTCGAGATCTTCGAGAACGACCTGCTGTACTACGCCGGCAGCCCGCGCGAGGTGCGTCAGATGTGCGCCGACCTCGGTATCGCCATCACCTTGTTCCAGCCCTTCCGTGACTTCGAAGGCTGCCGCCGCGACCGCCTGCACAAACAGCTCGACCGCGCCGAGCGCAAGTTCGACCTGATGCAGGAGCTGGGCACCGACCTGGTGCTGGTGTGCAGCAACGTGCAGCCCGACGCCCTGGGCGACGAACAACTGCTGGTGGACGACCTGCGCCTGCTCGCCGAGCATGCCGGTGATCGTGGCCTGCGTATCGGCTACGAGGCCCTGGCCTGGGGCCGTCATGTCAGCACTTATCAGCAGGCCTGGAACCTGGTGCGCCAGGCTGATCACCCGGCGCTGGGGTTGATCCTCGACAGCTTCCACACCCTGTCGCTCAAGGGCGACCCCCGGGCCATCCGCGATATCCCTGGCGACAAGATCTTCTTCGTGCAGATGGCCGACGCGCCGATCCTGGCCATGGATGTGCTGGAGTGGAGCCGGCATTTTCGCTGTTTCCCGGGGCAGGGCGAGCTGAACCTGGCCGGCTTCCTCGCACCGATACTCGCCACCGGCTATCGCGGCCCGCTGTCGCTGGAGATCTTCAACGACGGTTTCCGCGCGGCGCCGCCCCGGCAGAATGCCGCGGACGGCTTGCGTTCGCTGCTGTACCTGGAGGAGAAGACCCGTCGCCAGCTCGAGCGCGAAGCGCGGCAGGTGGAGCCCGGCGTGCTGTTCGCGCCGCCCGCGGCCAGCGTCTACGACGGCGTGGAGTTTCTTGAGTTCGCGGTCGACGAGGCGGTGGGCGCGCGGCTCGGGGTGTGGCTCAAGCGCCTGGGTTTCGCCGAGGCAGGCGAGCATCGCAGCAAGGCGGTACGCCTGCTGCGCCAGGGTGATATCAACATCGTGCTCAATGCCGAACCCTATTCCTTCGCCCACAACTTCTTCGAGGCCCATGGGCCGTCGCTGTGCGCCACCGCCCTGCGGGTGAAGGACGGCCAGGCGGCCTTGCAGCGCGCCACCGCCTACCGGGGCCAGCCGTTCCGTGGCCTGGTCGGCCCTAACGAACGGCAGATCCCGGCGGTGCGCGCGCCGGATGGCAGCCTGCTGTACCTGGTGGAGCAGGAAGCCCACGGCCAGACCATCTACGACAGCGATTTCCACCTGGCGCCCGGCGCGCAGGGCACGGGGGGGCTGCAACGGATCGATCACATGGCCCTGGCCCTGCCGGCCGAGGCGCTGGACAGCTGGGTGCTGTTCTACAAGAGCCTGTTCGATTTCACCGCCGATGACGAGGTGGTGCTCCCCGACCCCTACGGCCTGGTCAAGAGCCGCGCGCTGCGCAGCCCGTGTGGCACGTTGCGGGTGCCGCTGAACATCTCCGAGAACCGCAACACCGCCATCGCCCATGCGCTGTCCAGTTACCGGGGTTCGGGGGTGCACCATATCGCCTTCGACTGCGACGACATCTTCCGCGAAGTGGTGCGGGCCAAGGAGGCCGGGGTGCCGCTGCTGGAAATCCCGCTGAACTACTACGACGACCTGGCGGCGCGGTTCGAGTTCGACGACGAGTTCCTCAGCGAGCTGGCGTACTACAACGTGCTGTACGACCGCGACGCCCAGGGCGGTGAGTTGTTCCACGTGTACACCGAGCCGTTCGAGGAGCGTTTCTTCTTCGAGATCATCCAGCGCAAGGGCGGCTATGCCGGGTATGGCGCGGCCAATGTCGCGGTGCGCCTGGCGGCGATGGCCAAGCGGCGCAGCGGGGTGGGGCGCAAACCGGTGTTGTAGGGAACATGAATATTTGCCTGCTGTGGCCCTTTCGCGGGTAAACCCGCTCCCACCTCAAGCACGATCCCTGTAGGAGCGGCCTTGTGCCGCGAAAGGGCTGCGTAGCGGCCCCAGGATTCAGTGTCGAGCAGAGATCGCCGGGGCCGCTCTGCGGCCCTTTCGCGGCACAAGGCCGCTCCTACAGGTACAGCGCCGAATTCAATACCTGTAAAGCGGGTTTGCCCGCGAAAGGGCATGCACGGCCATCGATCCTGACCACCCCACCAACACCGCGCTTCCCTGCACCGCCCGGCTCACGGATAATCCCCCGGATTCCTCTAACGAGCCTGTGAGTCGGTATGCGTGATTCGGTAGCCAAGCCTGAAGTCGAAGGGGCGCGCAAGACGCGCAAGAACAACCCGGAGAAGACCCGCGAGAACATCCTCCAGGCCGCCATCACCGAGTTCGTCCAGCAGGGCCTGGCCGGTGCCCGGGTCGACGCCATCGCCGAGCGCACCGCCACCTCCAAGCGCATGATCTACTACTACTTCGGCAGCAAGGAGCAGCTCTACGTCGAGTGCCTGGTCAAGCTCTACGGCGACATCCGCAAGACCGAACAGCGCCTGGACCTCGAGTCGCTGCCCGCCGAACAGGCGATCCGCCGCCTGGTGGAGTTCACCTTCGACCACCACGACCACAACGTCGATTTCGTGCGTATCGTCTGCACCGAGAACATCCACTACGGCGAGTACGTCAAGCAGTCGCCGGTGATCCGCGAGATGAGCAGCCTGGTACTCGAATCCCTCGGCCGCACCCTGCAGCGCGGCGTGGAGGAGGGCGTGTTCCGCCCGGGCATCGAGGTGATCGACCTGCACATGCTGATGAGTTCGTTCTGCTTCTACCGGGTGTCCAACCGCCACACCTTCGGCGACATCTTCCAGATCGACCTGGCCGACGAGCAGATCAAGCTGCGCCACAAGCAGATGATCGGTGACGCGGTGATGGGCTACATCAAGGCCTGACCTGGCAGCACTGCAGCATTAGCGAGGCTCATGCTTTTCGCCAATGCAGCCCGTTTTACATTTTCATGACCACTGCCCAGAATTCCCCTCGCAAAACGTTATAAGCATATTCCCTCGTATCAGGAAGATGCTTCGCATCAAGGACGATGCACTCTTCACACAGGTCTTCGGCCGCCAGCCTACGCGATAGCCTCGCGCGGCCCGGCCTGGCCTGGGTGAGGTCTGTCCTCAGGCCATCATGAAGAGGAGGGGCTGGCGCAATGGCCAACCTGGCGCAGGAAGTGCCTGCGTTCACCGCACCCAGCTTTCTGGCGATCACGCCGACAGCGCTCGGGCAGGTGCGACTGAACGCCCGGCAATGGTTCTTCAGACTGGTCAACCAGGAAGAGCGGCATGGCTTGCTGGAGCTGGTCTGGACGCAGGTGACGCAGCGCCTCGAGGCGCATCGCGACACGGGCACGCTGCAAGCGGCCGCCATCGACCAGCCATCGCGAGCGCTCCACGAGGGCCTGCGGGCCCACTATCCCGCGCTGATCCCCGATAACGCGCGCAAACGTCACTTCTATTGCCAGCACGCCCCCTTGTTCAAGGTGATGGGGGGCTGGCTCGACGGTGTGACCTCGATCGCCCATGCCTGGCGAGCGGACAGCGGCCAGTTGCTCAAGATCCATGCGCTGATGGTCGGTGGCGGTTATCCGCAGCGTAGCCAGAGCCGACTGTTCGACCAGGCGGCGCAACGTGTGGGCATGGCCGTGGCCGAGGTGTTCAGCCATCGCTTCTGCGACGATCCCGCCATCGAAGACGCGGCATTCGAACTGCCGGTCTTCCTGCTGGCCCTGGCCTGTTTCCCACAGGCATTCCATGCCGAGACGCTGGGCGTCAACCTGGCCCTGTGCGACTACGTCGACCAGCTCAATGCCCTGCGCGAGGGCGACACCGCGCTGTTCGGGCAGCCCCAGGCAACGGCCTACCATGGCATGGCCGTGTCCGCGCTCGATCTCTTCCTGCAACGGGCATCGTTGGCCGATAGCGCCCGGGTCGGCACGGGCTACCGTTGCGCACTGGCGATGATCGAAACCCACGAGCGGCACGTGGCCCAGGTGCTGGCCGATCCGCAGCGCTTCAATGAACACGCCGCCATGGTGGCCCTCATCGACCGGCTGGGGCGCCATGGGTGTGGTTACCACCAGCGCGGGCAACTGGCGGGCGAGCCCATCGACCAATGGCTGGCGCCGGAGACGTTCTGCCCCCATGCCACGGTCAAGGCACTGGCCGATTCGCGCTATGTCCGTCCAGGCCAGCCGGCGCGCAGCGCGTTGCTGAACATCATCGGCAAGCCCACCGGCAGCATGTTCGGGGTGTTCTCCGGCGACGACATCGCGGTGGTCGAGCGATGGATCTCGACGCTGGCAACCACCGCCGAGCGCCCGACGGCAAGCACCGAGGGCACCTCGCCCCCGCCCGAGGCTGTGACCTTGTGCGACCAGGCATTGGCCCAGGCCAACCGGCTCGCCTTGAGAAAGTACCGGCACCTGCCGCTGCGGGCCTTGTATCCCTTGTTCCTGCAGATCGACCAGGCACCCGACGCCTTGCCCGCGGCCCGGGCCTTTGCCGATGCCTGGCTGGCGCGGCACCGGCTTGGCCTGCGCCGCGAAGGCCTGCCGTTCAGCCCATACCGCCATGAAGCCCTGGCGCAATGGCTGGAGGCGCAGCATGCGCGGCAGGTGCAGAGCTATCGCCCCTTGGTCGGCGCGCCCGAGGAAACCCGGGAGGACATCGTCGCCGACGCCTTGAGCCTGGCCCCCCTGACCCTGATCGACGGCGCCTGGCTGCGCCAGGTAGTGGCCCCGGCCAGCGTCACCACGCCGATCGGCGCCTTGCTCTACCGCACGCTGATCGACGAACTGGGGCAGGGCGACAGCGCGCTGCACCACGGCAACATCTACCAGCAACTGCTGGCGAGCATGGGCCAGGACGTGGGCAGCTTCGTCGAGCCGGGCTTCGCCGCGGCGCGCCATTTCGAGGACGACGACCTGCGGGTGCCGGTGTTCTGGCTGGCCATCTCGCTGTTCCCGCAGCGCTACCAACCGGAAACCCTGGGCTTGAACCTGGCCATGGAGCTGTCGGGCGTCGGTGGCGAGTACCGGCGCTCCGCCGACGTCCTGCGCCACTACGGTTTCAGCTCGCTGTTCACCGACCTGCACAACACCATCGACAACGTGGTCAGTGGCCACACCGCCTGGGCCATCGAGGCGATTCGCCAGCACCTGGACGATGCCCTGCAGCGCGGCGGCGAGCAGGAGCAGGCGCGGCACTGGGAGCGGATCTGGGTGGGCTATCGCGCCCTGAGCCCGCCGTCGGGGTCGCCGTTGCAGTGGCTCAAGGACCGCTTGCACAGCATTCGCCACACATTCACTCAACGACGAGGTGCGCCATGACGTACGGCTTTCTCTCCTTTCTGCTGGCAGTCCTGATCATCAACGCGTCCCCCGGGCCGGCCATGCTGTACGTGATGAACCAGTCACTGCGCCACGGCGTGCGCACAGGGCTCAAGGCCGCCGCCGGGGTCGAGTTCGGGGTGTTCTTCTATGTGCTGCTGGCGGCGTTCGGCCTGATGCTGATCTTCAAGGAAGTGCCGTTGCTGTACCGCATCGTCCAGGTGGCCGGCGCCCTGTACCTGCTGTACCTGGCCTACACCTGCTGGCCACGGCGCACCGCGGCCGGTGCCAGCGCCAGTGGTGAAGGTACGCCGCCGCCTGCGCGTTTCGCCTTCGGCAAGGGCGTGCTGATCAACCTGTCCAACCCCAAGATCGGCCTGTTCTTCGTCAGCCTGCTGCCGCAGTTCGTGCCGGCCGACGCCCAGCCGGACTGGCTGTACTTCCTGATCTACGGCCTGGTGTTCAACATCGGCGGCATCCTGGTGAACATGACCGTGGGCCTGGCCGCCCATAACCTGCGGGCGTTCATCCAGCGCAGCTCGTGGTTCGACTACGTGCCACCGGTGCTGTTCCTGGCCATCGCGGTACTGACCCTGACACGGGAGTTCGCATGACTTACATCCTCGGGCTATCGGCCTTCTACCACGACAGCGCGGTCACTTTGGTCAAGGACGGGCAGATCGTCTGCGCCTTGCAGGAAGAGCGCTTTTCCCGGATCAAGCAGGACCGCGGTTTCCCCCGGCATGCGGTGCGCGCCTGCTTGGAGCACGCCGGCATCAGCCTGGGCGATGTCGCCTGGCTGGCCTACTACGAAGACCCGGAGGTGAAGTTCGAGCGCATCTGCACCACCTACAAGCGCAACTTCCCCCGTGGCGCGCTGGCCTTCGCCCAGCAGTACACCAGTTTTGCCGCGCGCCGGGACATCAAGGGCATAATCAACACCGAACTGCAGGGGCTGTTCCCGGACCAGCCGCTGCCGGCGATCTTCATCAGCCAGCACCACCTGAGCCACGCCGCGTCGGCGTTCTACCCGTCGCCGTATCAAGAGGCTGCGGTGCTGTGCGTGGACGGGGTCGGCGAGTGGTCGACCACCACGGCCTGGCAGGGCAAGGGCAGCCAGCTCGAGCCGCTGTTCGAGGTGCGCTTCCCGCACTCGCTGGGCCTGCTCTATTCGGCGTTCACCTACTACTGCGGCTTCAAGGTCGACTCCGGCGAGTACAAGCTGATGGGGCTGGCGCCCTATGGCGAGCCGCGCTTCGTCGACACCATCCTCGAGCACCTGATCACCCTCGAGGAGGACGGCAGCTTCAGCCTCAACCGCAAGTACTTCGACTATGAAGTCGGTGAGCGGATGATCAGCACGGCGTTCGAGACCCTGTTCGGCGCGCCGGCCCGTGAGCCGGAAAGCCCCATCGGCCAGCGCGAGATGGACCTGGCAGCGTCGATCCAGGTGGTCACCGAGCGCGTCATGCTGGCCCTGGCGCGGCGCATCAAGGCACAGACCCAGGCCGACTACCTGTGCCTGGCCGGTGGCGTGGCGCTCAACTGCGTCGCCAACGGCAAACTCCTGCGTTCGGGGCTGTTCAAGGGCCTGTTCGTCCAGCCGGCTTCGGGCGATTCGGGCGGCTCGCTGGGCGCCGCGCTGCATTGCCATTACCAGACCAGCCAAGTGGCGCGCGAGGCCAACGGTGTGGACGACGCCATGCAGGGCGCCTACCTGGGCAATGCCTACGACAGCTCGCAGATCGAACGCACCCTCAGCCACCACGGCGCGCCATACCAGAAGCTCGACCGGGCCGCGTTGCTCGCCGCCACCGCCCGGCACCTGGCCGAGGACAAGGTGGTGGGCTGGTTCCAGGGGCGCATGGAGTTCGGCCCGCGCTCGCTGGGCGCGCGCTCGATCCTCGGCAACCCGCGTTCGGCGACGATGCAGAGCGTGATGAACCTGAAGATCAAGAACCGTGAGTCGTTCCGCCCGTTCGCCCCGGCGGTGCTGGCCGAGCAGGCCGGGCAGTGGTTCGAGCTGGACACGCCGTCGCCCTACATGCTGATCGTCGCCCCGGTGCATGGGCAAAAGCGCCTGGCCGGGCTGGACGAGCGCGGCTACAGCGGCATCGAAAAGCTGCAACTGGTGCGCTCGCAGATCCCGGCGGTGACCCACGTCGACTGTTCGGCCCGGGTGCAGACGGTGGACGGGCGCCACAACCCGCTGTTCCGCGACCTGCTGGCCAGCTTTGCCGAGCTCACCGGCTGCCCGGTGCTGATCAACACCTCGTTCAACGTGCGCGGCGAGCCCATCGTCGAAAGCCCGGAGGATGCCTACCGCTGTTTCATGCGCACCGAAATGGATTGCCTGGTGCTTGGCGACTACCTGCTGCTCAAGGCCGAGCAGCCGCGCTGGCACGAAGTGGCCGACTGGAGAAGCCAATATGCACTCGACTGAAAAGCCTGCACTGAGCCACCACGAGGCCGTGCAGGAGGTGTACCGCTGGACGCCGCAGATCCGCGACTACGACCGCTTCATGCACATCGGCGCGCGCTGGGTGCCGTACACCATGTACTTCCACGAGAAAATGTTCCGCTCGCCGACCATCAACACCGATGCCCTGGGCTTTCGCTACACCGAGTTCGACGGCAAGCGCCATTCAGTGGCCGAGCGCCCGTTGGCGGGCAAGGTCAACCTGCTGGTAGGCGGCTCCACCGCATTGGGCGTGGGCTCGACCCACGACGGCGCCACGGTGGCTTCGTACCTGAGCGCGATCACCGGCGAGGTGTGGCTGAATTTCGCCGGGCGCGGCTATAACGCCACGCAGGAACTGCTGATGTACCTGATGCAGCAGAAACGTATCGGCGAGGTCGGCCATGTGGTGGTGTTCAGCGGCATCAACACCCTGGCCCTGGAGGGCATTCCCGACGCCTTCGCCAGCGACCATGGGCGCTACTACTACTCGTTCGAATTCCAGCACTACATGAACAAGTTCAACGAGGACATGAAGCGCAAGAAGAACACCTTCGGCGGCGCCGGTGGCGAATCGCTGTTCAAGCGCTGGAAGAACGCCCTGTTCGACGAGAACCCGGCAGACGAAGTGATCACCGACGAAGGCGTCTCGCTCGACGAACGCCTGGAGCGGGCGGCCCTGGCGATCACCGACGCGCTGAAGCAATGGCGGTTGTTGCTGGCCGGCCATGGCGCCAGCCTGAGCTTCGTCCTGCAGCCGCTGGCGCATTGGTGCCGGGAGCGCCTGACGGCTGAAGAAGCGGCGGTGTTCCACGCCATCGACAGTTGCCCGAACAACTTTTACCGCCTGTTCAGCGGTGTGCTTGGCAAGGAGGTGCATGCACCGTTCTTCCAGCATATCCAGGCCAGCGCCGACGGCATTCCCTGCCTGGACATGAACGTGATGCTCAAGTCCAGCCCCGTCTTCGAGGAAACGCTGTTCGTGGACCGCGTCCACTTCAACGACCTCGGCAACCAGCAACTCGCTCAATTGATCAGTGACGAACTCGGCCTTTACCAGGAGAAAAGCCATGAGCCTCATTCGCAAGCTGTTAAGCCTGTTTAAGCGCAAGAAGAAACGCGGCGGGTCGATCTACCCGCTGCGCTAGCTGTAGGAGCGGCCTTGTGACGCGAAAGGGCCGCAGAGCGGCCCCGGCGATCTTTGCTGAAGCTAAGATCCTGGGGCTGCTTCGCAGCCCTTTCGCGGCACAAGGCCGCTCCTACAGGGGGCGTATTGAACCCAAACCATGTTCAGCCCAGGCTGGCGAAATGCGCCTGCATGCGCCCGGCATCGGCCGGGCGACCGCTGAACAGCTCGAACGCCTTGACTGCCTGGAACACCGCCATGGTGCCGCCATCCAGGGTCCGGCAACCCAGAGCCCGGGCCTGGCGCAGCAGTTCGGTCTCCAGCGGGAAATAGATGATCTCCGCCACCCACAGGCGTGCCTGCAACAGCTGCGCAGGCAACGGCATGCCCGGCAGCTTGGCCATGCCCACCGGGGTGGTGTTGACCAACCCATCGGCTTCGGCCATCGCGCTTGCCAGGTCCTGGCCGAGCACCGCGCATCCGGCACCAAAACGCTGCGCCAGATTGGCCACCAGGGCCTGGCCACGTGCTGCGTCCACCTCGAACAGCACCAGCCTTTCGACGCCTTCAGCCAGCAGGGCATGGGCCACCGCCGAGCCCGCGCCGCCCGCGCCCAATTGCACCACCTGGCGCCGCTCGACATCCGGCAGGCCACGCCGGAAACCTTCGGCAAAGCCCAGGCAATCGGTGTTGTGGCCAATCCGCCGACCCTCGCGCAGCACCACGGTATTGACTGCGCCGATGCCCCGGGCCTCCTCCGACAGTTCATCGAGCAACGGCAGGACCGCCTGCTTGAACGGGAAGGTGACGTTAAGCCCGGTGAAGCCGGTGCGCTGGGCGGCGTCGAGCAGTTGGGGCAGGGCGCTGTCGTCCACCCCCAGCTGGTCGGCGTCGATCAGCCGGTAGAGGTAGCGCAGCGCCTGGGCGTCGCCTTCGGCCTCATGCAGCGCGGGCGTGCGCGAGGCCTGGATGCCGCGGCCGATCAGGCCGGCGAGAATGCCGGGAGCGCTCATGCCGCCTGCTCCTTGAACAACCCGCTGAAGTAGCCGAGGGCCATGGCGTAGCCCTGGCTGCCGAGGCCGCAGATCACGCCGACGGCGATGCTGGAGACGAACGACAGGTGGCGGAACGGCTCGCGTTTGTGCACGTTGGACAGGTGCACTTCGATCACCGGCAACTCGGTGGCAACCAGCGCGTCGCGGATGGCCACCGAGGTATGGGTCCAGGCGGCGGGGTTGATCAGGATGCCGTGGCAGCGGCCACGGGCGGCGTGGATCCAGTCGATCAGCTCGCCTTCGTGGTTGGTCTGGCGGAACTCCAGTTCCAGGCCCAGCTCGTGGGCGCTGGCGGCGCACCGGTTGGCCAGGTCGGCGAGGGTTTCGTGGCCGTACTGGGCGGGTTCGCGGGAGCCCAACAGGTTCAGGTTGGGGCCGTTGAGCACGAGGATTCGGGGTGTCATGGCGGGGCATCGCTTTGTTGTTTTTGGATGTTCCGATTTATGTACTACCTGGTTAGTTTCGTCAAATGAGCTGGTCCATAAAACGGGCGATTATCGAACGCCTGCACGCGGTCCTGTGCTGTAGGAGCCAGCTTGCTGGCGAACCGGGCCAACACCGAACCACCGTGTCCACTCGGTTCGCCAGCAAGCTGGCTCCTACAGGGGAGGGTGTGCACCTTGATTACAGAATTGTAATTTTCCCGCCACCGCCCCGATAACCACCCCTCCCTAGAGTCCCACGCCAAAGCATTCCGCCGCTTTGTCGACGAGGACCCACGCCGTGCCCATCCCCCGCAAGATCGCCTTGCTCTGCCTGCTCCTGGCCGGCCCCGCCGGTGCCCAGGGCCTGAGCCTGGAACAGGCGCTCGACGCCGCCTACGCCCGCAACCCGGACCTCGCCGCCGTCGGCCGCGAAATCGGCATCGCCGAGGGCGAGCGTCGCCAGGCCGGGCTGATCCCCAACCCCGAGCTGTCCTGGGAGGTCGAGGACACCCGCCGCGACACCAGCACCACCACCGTCACCCTCAGCCAGGCCCTGGAACTGGGCGGTAAGCGCGGCGCGCGCATCGATGTCGCCGAGGCCGGCCAGGCGGTCGCCCGGCTGGAACTGGAGCGCCAGCGCAATGGCCTGCGCGCCGACGTGATCCAGGCCTTCCACGCCGCCCTGCGCGCACAGACCGCGCTGGAGCTGGCGCAGCAGTCGCAGGCGCTGACCGAGCGCGGCCTGCGGGTGGTGGAAGGGCGGGTCAAGGCGGGCCAGTCCTCGCCGGTGGAGGCCACCCGCGCCCAGGTGCAACTGGCCCAGGCCCAGGCGGCGGTGCGCCGCGCGCAGACCGAACGTGGCGTCGCCTGGCAGTCGCTGGCACGGCTGACCGGCAGCGCGCAGACAAGCTTCGACCGGCTCGATGCCACGACCCTTTCACCGGGGCCGGCGCCCAAGCCCGAGCCGCTGCTGGCCAAGGTCGAACAGACCGCCGACTGGCGCCTGGCCGCGGCGCAGATCGAGCGCGGCGAAGCGAGCCTGGGTTCGGAGAAGGCCCAGCGCATTCCCAACCTGACCGTCAGCGTCGGCAGCCAGTACAGCCGCGAGGACCGCGAGCGGGTCAATGTGGTGGGGCTGTCGATGCCGCTGCCGTTGTTCGACCGCAACCAGGGCAACGTGCTGGCCGCCGCCCGCCGCGCCGACCAGGCCCGCGACCTGCGCAACGCCGTGGAGCTGCGCCTGCGCAGCGATACCCGCAGCGCCCTGGAGCAGTGGGCCACCGCCATGGGCGAGGTACAGGCCTACGACCGCACCATCCTGCCCGCCGCCCAGCAGGCGGTGGACACCGCCACCCGTGGTTTCGAGATGGGCAAGTTCGCCTTCCTCGATGTGCTCGATGCGCAGCGCACGCTGATCGAGGCACGTGGCTTGTACCTGGAAGCCTTGGCGTCGGCGACCGATGCGCGGGCGCAGGTGGAGCGGATTTACGGTGATCTGGCAGTAGACCGGTGATGCATTCGTTCGCCGGCAAGCCGGCTCCTACCGAACCCGTAGGAGCCGGCTTGCCGGCGAAAGGGCCGCGCAGCGGCCCCGGCGATTCGACTGACGACCCTTTCCAGCAGGAACGACAATGACCAACCCACGCAAACTCGCCATCCTCGCCGCCGCCATTGCCGCCCTCGGCCTTGGCGGCCTGGCCTGGACCGGCACCCTCGGCCAGGCCTCCAGCGGCCAGGCCCAGCACGACGACCATGGCCACGCCGAAGAGCAGGATGACGGTCACGGCCACGACGCCGCCGAAGGCGAGGGCGAAAGCCACGGCGAGGAAGAGGGCAAGCTGCACCTCAGCGCCGAGCAGATCCAGGCCGCCGGCGTGCAGCTGAGCACCGCCGGCCCGCAGACCCTGGGCACCGCCATCAGCTTCCCCGGCGAGATCCGCTTCGACGAAGACCGCACCGCCCACGTGGTGCCCCGCGTGCCGGGCGTGGTCGAGTCGGTGCACGCCGAGCTGGGCCAGGCGGTCAAGCGCGGCCAGGTGCTGGCGGTGATCGCCAGCCAGCAGATCTCCGAGCTGCGCAGCGAGCAGCAGGCTGCGCAGCGTCGCCTGGAGCTGGCGCGGCTGACCTTCGAGCGCGAGAAGCAGCTGTGGCAGGAACGCATCAGCGCCGAGCAGGACTACCTGCAAGCCCGCCAGGCCCTGCAGGAGGCCGAGATCGCCGCCGCCAACGCCGGGCAGAAGGTTGCCGCCGTGGCCCCGGCCGGCAAGGGCAACCGCTATGAACTGCGCGCGCCGTTCGACGCGGTGGTGGTGGAGAAGCACCTGACCGTGGGCGAGGTGGTGGACGAGACCAGCAACGCCTTCACCCTGTCCGACCTGAGCCGGGTCTGGGCCACCTTCGCCGTCGCCCCGCGTGACCTGGACAAAGTGGTCAGCGGCCGTGGCGTCACCGTCAGCGCGCCGGACCTCGGCGCCCAGGTCGAGGGCAAGGTCAACTACGTCGGCAGCCTGCTTGGTGAGCAGAACCGCGCTGCCACCGTGCGCGCCACCCTGGCCAACCCCAACGGCGCCTGGCGCCCGGGGCTGTTCGTGAATATCGCGGTCACCGTCGAGCGTTTCGACGCCGCCGTGGTGGTGCCGGAAAGCGCCTTGCAGACCTGGGAGGAGCAGACCGTGGTGTTCGTGCGCAACGACGAAGGTTTCGAGGCCCGCCCGGTCAAGCCCGGGCGCCGCGACAACGGCCAGGTTGAAATTCGCGAGGGGCTGGCCGCCGGCGCCGTGGTGGCTGCCGCCGGCAGCTTCGTCCTCAAGTCCGAGCTGGGCAAAGGCTCGGCCGCGCACAGCCACTGACCGGGAACGCCTGACATGTTCGAACGCCTGATCCAATTCGCCATCGAGCAGCGCCTGGTGGTGATGCTCGCCGTCGTGCTGATGGCCGCCGTGGGCATCCACAGCTACCAGAAACTGCCCATCGACGCCGTGCCCGACATCACCAACGTGCAGGTGCAGATCAACACCGCCGCGCCCGGCTATTCACCGCTGGAAACCGAGCAACGCATCACCTTCGCCATCGAGACCGCCATGGCCGGCCTGCCGGGCCTCAAGCAGACCCGCTCGCTGTCGCGTTCGGGTTTGTCGCAGGTGACGGTGATCTTCGATGACGGCACCGACATCTTCTTCGCCCGGCAACTGGTCAACGAGCGCCTGCAGGTGGCGCGCGAACAGTTGCCCGAGGGTATCGAGGCGGCCATGGGGCCGATCTCCACCGGCCTTGGCGAGATCTTCCTGTGGACGGTCGAGGCCAAGGAGGGGGCGCTCAAGGACGACGGCACGCCCTACACCGCCACCGACCTGCGGGTAATCCAGGACTGGATCATCAAGCCGCAGCTGCGCAACGTGCCGGGCGTCGCCGAGGTCAACAGCATCGGTGGCCACGCCAAGCAGTACCTGGTCGCCCCCGACCCCAAGCGCCTGGCGGCCTACAAGCTCACCCTCAACGACCTGATCGCCGCGCTGGAGCGCAACAACGCCAACGTCGGTGCCGGCTACATCGAGCGCAACGGCGAGCAACTGCTGATCCGCGCCCCGGGCCAGGTGGCCTCGGCCGAGGACATCGCCAACATCGTCATCTCCAGCGTCGACGGTGCGCCGATCCGCGTCAGCCATGTCGCCCAGGTCGGCCTGGGCCAGGAGCTGCGTTCCGGCGCGGCCACCGAGAACGGCCGCGAAGTGGTGCTGGGCACCGTGTTCATGCTGATCGGCGAGAACAGCCGCACGGTGTCCCAGGCCGTGGCGGCCAAGCTCGAGGAGATCAACCGCAGCCTGCCCAAGGGCGTGGTGGCGATCACCGTGTACGACCGCACCAACCTGGTGGAAAAAGCCATCGCCACGGTGAAGAAGAACCTCATCGAAGGCGCGATCCTGGTGATCGCCGTGCTGTTCCTGTTCCTGGGCAACATCCGTGCGGCGCTGATCACCGCCATGGTCATTCCGCTGTCGATGCTGTTCACCTTCACCGGCATGTTCAGCAACAAGGTCAGCGCCAACCTGATGAGCCTCGGGGCGCTGGACTTCGGCATCATCGTCGACGGCGCGGTGGTGATCGTCGAGAACGCCATCCGCCGCCTGGCCCATGCCCAGCAGCACCACGGCCGCATGCTGACCCGCTCCGAGCGCTTCCACGAAGTGTTCGCCGCCGCCCGCGAGGCGCGCCGGCCGCTGATCTACGGGCAACTGATCATCATGGTGGTGTACCTGCCGATCTTTGCCCTGACCGGTGTCGAGGGCAAGATGTTCCACCCCATGGCCTTCACCGTGGTGATGGCGTTGCTGGGGGCGATGATCCTCTCGGTGACCTTCGTGCCGGCGGCGCTCGCGCTGTTCGTCACCGGCAAGGTGAAAGAGGAGGAGGGCGTGGTCATGCGCACCGCCCGCCGCCGCTACGCGCCGGTGCTGGACTGGGTGCTGGCGCGCCGCAACCTGGCTTTCGCCGGCGCCGCCACCCTGGTGCTGTTGTCGGGCGTGCTGGCCAGCCGCATGGGCAGCGAGTTCATCCCCAGCCTCAGCGAGGGCGACTTCGCCCTGCAGGCCCTGCGCGTGCCGGGCACCAGCCTGTCGCAGTCGGTGGAGATGCAGCAGCGCCTGGAGAAGACCATCATCGACCAGGTGCCGGAAGTGGAGCGGGTATTCGCCCGCACCGGTACCGCCGAAATCGCCTCCGACCCGATGCCGCCGAACATCTCCGACGCCTATGTGATGCTCAAGCCCCGCGACCAGTGGCAGGACCCGAGCAAGCCGCGCGATGAGCTGATCGCCGAAGTGCAACGCGCCGCGGCCAGCGTGCCAGGTAGCAACTACGAGCTGTCGCAGCCGATCCAGCTGCGTTTCAACGAGTTGATTTCCGGGGTGCGCAGCGATGTCGCGGTGAAGGTGTTCGGCGACGACATGGAGGTGCTCAACCGCACCGCCGCGCAGATCGCCACGCGCTTGCAGGGCGTACCGGGTGCCTCGGAAGTGAAGGTCGAGCAGACCACCGGCCTGCCGGTGCTGACCATCGATATCGACCGCGACAAGGCCGCCCGCCATGGCCTGAACGTCGGCGACGTGCAGGACGCCATCGCCATTGCAGTGGGTGGGCGCACGGCGGGCACCCTGTATGAAGGCGACCGCCGCTTCGACATGGTGGTGCGCCTGTCGGAGACCTTGCGTACCGATGTCGACGGCTTGTCCAGCCTGCTGATTCCGGTGCCGGCCAGTGCCAGCAACGGCGCCGCGCAGATCGGTTTCATCCCGCTGTCGCAGGTGGCCACGCTGAATCTGCAGCTGGGCCCCAACCAGGTTAGCCGCGAGGACGGCAAGCGTGTGGTGGTGGTCAGTGCCAACGTGCGCGGGCGTGACCTGGGTTCGTTCGTCGAGGAAGCGTCGCAGGCCTTGATCGACCAGGTACCGATCCCGCCGGGCTACTGGACCCGCTGGGGCGGTCAGTTCGAGCAGTTGCAGTCGGCGGCCGAGCGCCTGCGGGTGGTGGTGCCGGTGTCATTGCTGCTGGTGATGGCGCTGCTGCTGATGATGTTCAACAACCTCAAGGATGGCCTGCTGGTGTTCACCGGTATTCCCTTCGCCCTGACCGGTGGGGTGCTGGCGCTGTGGCTGCGGGACATCCCGTTGTCGATCTCGGCGGGCGTGGGCTTCATCGCGCTGTCGGGAGTGGCGGTGCTCAACGGCCTGGTGATGATCGCCTTCATCCGCAACCTGCGTGAAGAAGGGCGCGGCCTGCGCGCGGCGGTCGAGGAGGGCGCGCTGACCCGCCTGCGGCCGGTGCTGATGACGGCGCTGGTGGCGTCGCTGGGCTTCATCCCCATGGCCCTGGCCACCGGTACCGGTGCCGAGGTGCAGCGGCCGCTGGCGACGGTGGTGATCGGCGGCATCCTGTCGTCGACGGCGCTGACCTTGCTGGTGTTGCCGGCGCTGTACCAGTGGGCGCATCGGCGCGAAGAACTGGACGAGCCGCAGGGCCACTGAGGTCCAGCATGAGCTCGAGCGCCGCCCCCACGGCGCTTGAGCTGTGCCCTGTAGGAGCCGGCCTTGCCGGCGAACAGGTCTCACCTCTACCGCACAGTGCCTGGTTCTTGTGCTGGATGTGCCGGCCCTTTCGCCGGCAAAGCCGGCTCCTACAGGGCGGGGTGTCAGGCAGCCTTGGCGCTGCGCATGCCGGCCGAAGGGCGTCGTTGAACGCTTTGTTCGCTCGACAAGCGAATTGATTGGAACGTCTGGCGCCGGCTGATTTCATACGCTGTGAAGGATGGCAATCTGACAGGATCGACCATGGCCTGCACGACATGAAATCAGCCCGGCACTCTCCCGCCAAATGCCGCGATCCCGCGGCGAACTTCCTGTTCCACGGCGGCGTGGTCAGTGGCCTGCTGCAAGCCATGGACTGGTCCGCCTCACCCCTGGGCCAGCCGGTTGACTGGTCGCCCGGCCTCAAGTCGGTCACCGCCACGTTGCTCTCGGCCCAGGCGCAGATCGTGCTGTTCTGGGGGCCGCAGTACATCGCCCTGTACAACGACGCCTACTTTCCGACCATCGGCAACAAGCACCCCGGCGCGCTGGGGCGGCCCGGGCAGGAGCACTGGGGCGAGCTGTGGGACGACCTGGAACCCTTGCTGCGTGGCGTGCGCGAGACGGGCGACACGTTCGCGGCGAAAGACCGGCCGTTCTACATCGAGCGCACTGGCGCGGGCGAGACGGTCTATTTCGATGTGTCCTATTCCGCCGTGCGCGAGGCCGACGGCGGGGTGGGCGGGGTGTTGTGCATCGTCACCGATACGACTGAGCGGGTGCGCTTCGAGCGTCGCCAGGCATTCCTCCTGGAACTGCGCCAGGCCTTGCCCGAACTGGGCGACGCCGAGCATATCGAAGGGCATGCCACGCGCCGGTTGGCGCAAGAACTGGGCGCCGCGCGGGTCTGCTTCGGCGAGCACCTGGGCGACGGCGAGCGCTTTCGCGTCGCCCACGAATGGGCCGATGGCGTGCCCTCGCTGCTGGGCGACTTCCCCTTCTCGGACTTCGACCCGAACCTGTACGGGGCGATGCAGGCCGGGCATGTCGCCCGGCACCGCTACCAGCAGGACGAGCCGCGCCCGTTCAACCTGGAGGGGCTGTGCGCCGCGCTGCACGTGCCGCTGCTGCGCGCCGAGCGCCTGGAGGCGATGCTGATCGTGCATTTCCATGGCGCGCACCCGGTGCTGGATGATGAATGCCTGTTGGCCGAAGAAGCCGCCGAGCAGACCTGGACGGCCATCACCCATGCCCGGGCCGAACGCGCCCTGCATGTGCTCAACGAATGCCTGGAGGAGCGCGTGGCGACCATGCTGGCTCAGCGCGAGGCGGGCCTGCAGCAACTGCATGAAGCGCACAAGATGGAGATGATCGGCCAGCTCACCGGCGGGATCGCCCACGACCTCAACAACATGCTCACGCCAATCATCGCTTCCCTGGAGCTGCTGCGCCGCCACCCCGAGCCGGCCCGGGGCGACCGCCTGATCGATGGCGGCCTGCAGGCGGCGGAGCGGGCGCGCAACCTGGTCGGGCGCCTGCTCAGCTTCGCCCGGCGCCAGACCCTCAAGCCGCAGGTGGTGTCGCTGGCGCTGCTGGTCGACGACATGCGTGAGCTGATGGCGCGTTCGCTGGGGCCGACCATCGCCGTGCAGGTGCGTATCGACGCGGCGTTGCCGCAGGTCTTGGTCGACCCTCATCAACTGGAACTGGCCCTGCTCAACCTGGTGGTCAATGCCCGCGATGCCATGACCGAAGGTGGGCGCCTGAGCATCGTCGCCGGCCTGGATGACGACCGTAAGGGACCTGGCCGGCCTGTCGGACTGGCTGCGGGCCGCCAGGTGTGGCTTCAGGTGGCCGATACCGGCAGCGGCATGAGTGCGGACGTGTTGAAGCACTGCACCGAGCCGTTCTACACGACCAAGGGCGTGGGCAAGGGCATCGGCCTGGGGTTGCCGATGGTTCAGGGCTTGGCGGTACAGTCTGGCGGTGGCTTTGGCATTCGCTCACGGCCGCAGAAGGGGACCGAAGCGACCTTGTGGCTGCCCGTCAGTGACACCGAGGCAGCCGCTGTCAGGGCTGTCGAGTCACCACGCCCGCAGCGGCCGACCCGGGTGTTGCTGGTGGAGGACGAGCCGTTGGTACGCCAGGCTACCGGGCTGCAGCTGTGTGAGTTGGGGTATGAGGTCACCGAGGCGGATGGGGCGGCCCAGGCGCAGGTGTTGCTGGATGGCGGGCTGTGCCCGGATGTGCTGTTGACCGACCATGTCATGGCCGGGATGACAGGGGTGCGGTTTGCCCGGCAGGTGCGTGAGCGGTTCGCGGATTTGCCGGTGTTGGTGATTACCGGGTACGCCAATCTCACTCCCCGCGAGTTGCACGGGTTCGAGGTGCTGCGCAAGCCGTTCCGCCAGGAGGAACTGGCGCGCAGCCTGGCGCGGTTGTTGGGGAGATAAGGTGCCTGGCGAGAGAGTTGCAGCGCCTATCAGATCGGGCACCGCTCGCGGATGAATCCGCTCCTACATCGTTTGCATCGTCTGTAGGAGCGGATTCATCCGCGATGCGCCGCCACGGCGGCGCTCGATCGCAAGCGCCCTGCAAGGTAACCGCCTTGCGCCCATGACTCACCCCCCACCCAGCACCGCCCCCAGCATCTGGCACACCTGTTCGGCCGAATACGGCTTGGCCAGGAACGCGAACCCCTGGTGCCCTTCCTCGGCAATCGCCTCGCTGTAGCCGGAGGTAAGAATCACCGGCAGTCCGGGATGACTCTGGCGCAACTGGCGCGCCAGCGCCAATCCGCCCATGCCGGGCATCACCACATCGGAAAATACCGCGTCGAACGGCACCCGCGCATCGCCGATCTGCGCCAGGGCCTGCTCGGCACTGGTCGCCCAGCTGATCTGGTAGCCATGGTCGCGCAGGATCTGCGCGGCGAAGCTGCCGACATCGGAATTGTCCTCGACCACCAGGATCCGCCGCCGTTCGCCATGGGCGGGCAACACCGCGCCGACAACGCTGGGCTCCACCTGGGCCAGGGCCACCTGGGGCAGGTAGAGGGTGAAGGTCGTACCCTGACCCTCGACACTGCTGACCTTCACATCGCCACCGGACTGCTTGGCGAAACCGAACACCTGCGACAGCCCCAGCCCGGTGCCCTGGCCGGAGGCCTTGGTGGTGAAGAACGGGTCGAAGATGCGTTCGAGCAGGTGCGGGGCGATGCCCACGCCGCTGTCGATCACCGAGATCGCCACGAACGGCCCGGCCTGGTCGTGTGCCCCGGGCATGGCCTGGTCGGCCTCCAGGCGCAGGCACAGGGTGCCTTCGCCGGCCATGGCATCGCGGCCGTTGATCATCAGGTTGATCACCGCGGTTTCCAGCTGGCCCAGGTCGGCGTGGACGTGGCAGGGCACCTCGGGCAGTTCCAGCTTTACCTCGATGCGCGCACTGGTGGCGGTGTCGAGCATGTCGGCCATGGCTTCGAGCCTGGGGCCGGCTTCGAACACCTGGGGGCTCAGGGCCTGGCGGCGGGCGAAGGCCAGCAGTTGCCCGGTGAGCTTGGCGCCGCGGTCGACGGTGTCGGCCACGGTCTTGAAGTAGCGGGCGCGGCGGGTCTCGTCGAGGTCGGGGCGCTGCAGGAAGTGGATCGAGGAGCGGATGATGGTCAGCAGGTTGTTGAAATCGTGGGCCACGCCGCCGGTGAGCTGGCCGATGGCTTCGAGCTTTTGCGCCTGACGTAGCACGGCCTCGGTGTGCTGCAGTTGGCGGGTGCGTTCCTCGACGCGTTGTTCGAGCGTCGTGTTGAGCGCCTCGAGCGCCGCGAACGCCTCGCGCACTTCGGCATGGGCCTGGACCCGCTGGATGTGTGCCCAGCAGCGTTCGGTCACTTCGCCGAGCAGCATCTGGTCGTAGTGGGTCCAGCCACGTGGCAACTTGTCATGAATGGCCATCAGCGCGGTCAGGCGGCCTTCCTTGATCAGCGGCATGCAGATGGTCGCGGTGATACCGATGGCCTGGAAGGTCGCCGCGGCCTTGGCCGGCAATTGCATGAGGTTGTCGTCGAGCACCAGCGGCAGGCCCGCACGCAGGCGGCTGACCGCCAGCTCACCGAAATCGGCCAGGCGGTAATGGCCCAGTAGCCGTGGTGAGCCGGGCGCCACCCAGTCGCCGCAGATGGTGAAGCCGTCCTGGTCGGCGGCCATGACCGCATAGGCGCAACTGGAAAGTTGCAGGTGCTCGCCTAGCAAACGTGTGGTGGTGGCCATGATCCGCTCGGCATCGTTGGCGTTGGCAATGGCGCGGCCCAGGCTGTCGAGGAACTTCAGGCGGTGGTTGGCGACCACGTTGGTGGTGGTCTCGGTAACCGTGTCGAGCATGCCGACGACCTTGCCCTCATGGTCGCGGATGGGGCTGTAGCAGAAGGTGAAGTAGGCACGCTCAGGGTTGCCGTGGCGCTCGATCAGCAGCGGGAAGTCCTCGATGTACACCGCTTCGCCGGCCAGTGCCCGCTCGGCCAGGTGGCTGATCTCGCTCCAGGCTTCCTGCCACACCTCGCTGAACGGGCGGCCCAGGGCGAAAGGTTTCTCGCCGAGGATGGCGCTGAAGGCGTCGTTGTGCAGGGTGGTCAGTTGGTCGCCCCACAGCACGGCCTGGGGGAAGCGCGAGGCCAGGCACAGGGCGACGGCAGTGCGCAGCACGTCGGGCCAGGTGTCCAGCGGGCCGAGTGGAGTCGCCGCCCAGTCGTGGGTGCGGATGCGTTCGGCCATCAGCCCGCCGCCGTCCAGCCATTTCGCCATGAGGTTTGCCGGTCCATTTGCGTGAGAGCATCAGGGTGCACCGTGAGGCGGCGCTTGGCGAGGGTTTTGTTTCGGGATTTTTGCCTACCCCTGTAGGAGCGGCCTTGTGCCGCGAAAGGGCTGCGCAGCGGCCCCGGGATTTCGACGTTGCGCAAAGATCGCCGGGGCCGCTTTGCGGCCCTTTCGCGGCACAAGGCCGCTCCTACATTGGTTGCGTGGCACAGGGCTCAGCGAATGAAATGCACCTTCCCGGTATCGTCGTTGCCCATGTAGATCCCGTACACCCCGGCCTGGCGTTCGAGGATGTAGCGCTCGAGGATCTGCCGGATCGCCGGGTAGTAGATCTCGTCCCAGGGGATCTCGTCCGGCGCGAAAAAGCGGTAGGCCAGCGTCTCTGCCCCGTACTGCCCGGTCTCCTCGGTGGCGATGGCGCGGAAGATGATGTACACCTCGCTGATCGTCGGCACGCTGAAGATCGAGTAGGGCGAGACGATCTCGCCGCGCACGCCGCTCTCTTCCCACACCTCGCGCAGGGCCGCCTGCTCGGTGGTCTCGCCGGCCTCCATGAAGCCGGCCGGCAAGGTCCAGGTGCCAGGGCGCGGCGGGATCGCGCGCTGGCACAGCAGGTACTTGCCGTCGCGCTCGATGATGCAGCCGGCGATGATCTTCGGATTGACGTAGTGCACAAAGCCGCAGGCGGTGCAGTGCAGGCGCTCGTGGGTGTCGCCGGTGGGAACGCCCCGGGCCAGTTGCGTGGTGCAGTGCGGGCAGTAGCGCGGGGCGGTGGGCATGGTCAGCGGCCTATGCGAGGGTCCTTGAGGGGCAGGGGTTCGACGATTTCGCGGACCTTGGCGTTGTCGTCCTGTTTCTGGCGCAGGTAGTCCAGGGCCACCTTGGCAGCGGCGCGCACATGGTCGACCGAGGCCTGGTGGGCGGCTTGCGGGTCGCCGCTCTTGATCGCCTCGACGATCTTCTCCATTTCGCGGTTGCTGGCGCCACGGCGGTTTTCCTGGGATACCGAGGTCGCGCGCAGGTAGCTGATGCGCGCCTGCAACTGGCGCAGCTGCTGGGCGGCAACCTGGTTGCCGGAGCCTTCGAGCAGCACGTCGTAGAAACCCTGCACCGAGTCCAGCACCTGGGCCAGTTCGCCGTCTTCCAGCGCCTCGCGGTTGACCTCCAGGGCGCGCTCCAGGGCACGGATGTCCTTTGATTTGGCGTTGAGGGTGAACAGTTGGACGATCAGGCCTTCGAGCACGCAGCGCAGCTCGTAGATGTCGCGGGCGTCTTCCAGGGTGATGATGGCCACGCGCGGGCCCTTGGCGTCGGCGAACTCGACCAGGCCTTCGGACTCCAGGTGGCGCAGGGCCTCGCGCACGGAGGTGCGGCTGACGCCGAGGCGCTCGCAGAGGTCGCGCTCGACCAGGCGGTCGCCAGGCAGCAGGTGGAAGTTCATGATCGCGCCGCGCAGCTTGTCGAGCACGATTTCACGCAGGGTGACGGGGTTGCGGTTGACCTTGAAGCTGTCGTCGAGGGGCTGGCGTTTCATCAGGTGCGCTCTGTATGAGGCTGTTGCGCCAGGTTCGCGCAGCACCACGAACCGTGGGGGGCTGCTCCTTGCCGTGGTTCGCACAGCCCGCGGTTAACGGGGTTGCTCCGCGTCGGCTGCGGCGAACGCTTCGCGGGCCAGGCGGAAACTGTCCACCGCCGCGGGCACGCCGCAATAGATGCCGACCTGGAGCAGGATCTCGCGAATCTGTTCGCGACTCAGGCCATTGCGCAGGGCGCCGCGGATATGCAGCTTGAGCTCATGGGGCCGGTTGAGCGCGGAAATCATCGCCAAGTTTATCATGCTGCGCTCTTTGAGCGACAAGCCATCGCGGCCCCAGACGTGGCCCCAGCAGTACTCGGTGACCAGGTCTTGAAAGGGCTTGGTGAAGTCGTCGGCGTTCTGGATCGAACGGGTGACGTAGTCCTCGCCGAGCACCTGGGTACGAATCTGCAGGCCTTTCTCGTATTTCTCGTTGTTCATGGGCAGGTCCTGTGTGAAGGGGGAGAAATGGGGCCGCTGCGCGGCCCATCGCCGGCAAGCCGGCTCCTACGGCGCGTAATCCTGTAGGAGCCAGCTTTGCTGGCGAACGGCCGCACCACGGTTTCAATGGTCTGTCATGGCCGCTTTAGCCCAGCGGCGGCAACGCACCGAGCTTGCCCTTGTGGTACACCATCGGCGTCACCGGCTGCTCAGGCAGCACCAGGTTCTTCACCTGGCCGACGATGATCGCGTGGTCGCCGCCGTCGTATTCGCGCCACAACTCGCACTCGATGATCGCCGTGGCCTTGCTCAGCAGCGGGTTGCCCAGCGCGCTCAGGTGCCAGTCGATGCCCCTGGCCTTGTCCTTGCCTTTACCGGCGAAGGCATAGGCCTCGGCGGTCTGCTCGGCCGACAGCAAATGAATGGCGAACTGCTTGCTGTCGCGCAGCACCGGGTAGGTGTCGGAGGCGTAGTTGGGGCAGAACAGCACCAGCGCCGGTTCGATCGACAACGCGCTGAAGGCGCTGGCGGTAATGCCGACGATGCCGCCGTCAGCGTCCAGGGTGGTGACCACGGTGACGCCGGATGGGAACGAGCCCATCACGTCTTTGTAGATACCGGGTTCGATCATGGCGCGGGTCTCCTAGCGCATCACGAAGGGGTCGGGCATGGGCGCGGTGGACAGGTTGATCCACACCGTCTTCAGCTCGGTATAGGCCAGCACCGAATCGATGCCGCTCTCGCGGCCGTAGCCGCTGTTCTTGAAGCCGCCGATCGGGGCCATGGCCGACACGGCGCGGTAGGTGTTGACCCAGATGATCCCCGAGCGCACGTCGCGGGCCAGGCGGTGGGCGCGGCCCAGGTCGCGGGTCCAGATGCCGGCGGCCAGGCCGAACTGCGAGTCGTTGGCCATGGCCAGGGCCTCTTCCTCGGTCTTGAAGCGAATCACTGCGGCGACCGGGCCGAACACCTCTTCCTGCATGATGGTCATGGCGTTGCTGTCGCACTCGAACAGGGTCGGCTCGTAGAACCAGCCGTCACCTTCGACTTCAGCCCGCTTGCCGCCCATGCGCAGCCGGGCGCCTTCGGCCTTGGCCGCGGCGACCAGGCCTTCGACCACGGCCAGTTGCTGGGCGGTGGCCATCGGGCCCATTTCGCTGGCGTCGTCCTGCGGGTTGCCGATGCGGATGCGCTGGGCGCGGGCGATCAGGCGCTCGACGAATTCATCGAAGATTTCGTCCTGCACCAGCAGGCGCGAACCGGCCACGCAGCTCTGCCCGGAGGCGGCATAGATACCGGCCACCGCGCCGTTGACGGCGCTGTCCAGGTCGGCGTCGGCGAAGATGATGTTGGGCGACTTGCCGCCCAGTTCCAGCGACAGCTTGGCGAAGTTCTCGGCGCTGCTGCGCACCACATGGCGGGCGGTGGCGGCGCCGCCGGTGAAGGCGATCTTGCGCACCAGCGGGTGGCGGGTCAGCGCCGCGCCGGTGCTCGGGCCGAAGCCGGTGACCACGTTGACCACGCCGGCCGGGAAGCCGGCCTCCAGCGCCAGGCGGGCCAGTTCGAGGATGGTCGCCGAGGCGTGCTCGGAGGGTTTGAGCACGATGGTGTTGCCGGCGGCCAGGGCCGGGGCGAGCTTGATCGCGGTGAGGTACAGCGGGCTGTTCCACGGGATGATCCCGGCCACCACGCCGATCGGTTCGTGCACGGTGTAGGCAAACAGGTCGGGCTTGTCCAGCGGCAAGGTGCCGCCTTCGAGCTTGTCGGCCAGGCCCGCGGTGTAGTGGAAGAACTCCGGCAGGTAGCCGACCTGGCCGCGGGTCTCGCGGATCAGCTTGCCGTTGTCGCGGCTTTCCAGCTGGGCCAGGTGTTCCTTGTGCTCGGCGATCAGGTCGCCGAGGCGGCGCAGCAGCTTGCCCCGGGCGGTGGCGGTGAGGCTACGCCAGGCCTTGCTGTCGAAGGCGCGCTGGGCGGCCTGCACGGCCAGCTCGACGTCGGCTTCATCGGCGTCGGGCAATTGCGCCCAGGCCTTGGCGGTGGCCGGGTCGAGGCTGTCGAAGGTCTTGCCGCTGTGGGCATCGCGCCATTGGCCGTCGATGCACATCTGGAAACGAACGAGGGTCATGCAACTATCCCCTTGGCGGATTCGGTGAGGGTGCGGGCCTGCCTGAGGAAGTCCAGCAGCATCTTGTTGACTTCGCGCGGTGCTTCCACCGGCATCATATGCCGTTGCTCGGCGAGCACCACGCAGTGGGCGCCGGGTATGCGCGCGGCGAGCTGACGGGCCATGGCCGGGGTGGAGCCGGCATCGAGCTCGCCGGTGGCGATCAGCGTCGGCACCTGGATGCTGGCCAGGTCATCGGCGCGGTACATGTCCTGGGTGGCGAACAGCGCGTAGGTGGTGTGGTAGCCCTGCGGGTCGTTGCTGGCCAGCACCTGGCGAATGGCGGCGACCTGGGCCGGGTTGGCGGCCTTGTATTCGCGGCTGAACCAGCGATCCAGCGCGGCGTCGACGTTGGCGTCCGGGCCCAGGGCCTGCGCCTGGGCGGCGCGGGCGATGACCCCGGCGCTCTGTTCGGGGGTGCGGTTGAACACGCTGTTGAGCACCACCAGCGCTTCGAGGCGTTGCGGGTGGTTGAGGGCGAAGGCGCGGGCGACCAGGCCGCCCATGCTGAAGCCGATCACGGTGGCTTGCGGGACCTGCAGGTGGTCGAGCAGTTCGGCGAGCTGGTCGGCGTAGCCTTCCAGCGCGGTGTCGGCGGCGGGCACGCGGCTGTGGCCGTGGCCGAGCATGTCGTAGGCGATGACGCGGTAGTCGTTGGCCAGGCCCACGAACTGCCCGCCCCACATTTCCTTGTTCAGGCCCACGCCGTGGATCAGCACCACGGGGTGGCCCTGGCCGAGGGCCAGGTAGCTGGTCCCGGCCGGTGTACGTTCAGCGACAGGCTGAATCATCGAGGGCGCTCCTTGAAGGTCGGGCGCGGCGGGGAGTTCGCCACGCCCAGGCCCGTCTAGGTTGTTGTTATCGAGCGTTGGCCTTTTCCGCCGCCAGTTCTTCCAGGTCGATGTAGCGGTTGCCGATGCGCGGGTGCAGGCGGCCACCGTCGGCGGCGCCCAGCACCACGACGATCTCGTCGGCGCGCGGGGCGTCCTCGATCTGCATTTCCAGGGTGATGTAGTGCGAACGCAGGCCCTCGTCGTCCTTCTGCATCATCGGGATCTGGATCGAGGTGCCGGGGCCGCCGCGCTTGTTGGTGAAGCTCAGGTAGCTCTTGGCCTGCACGGCTTCGCGGTAGTGGTTGCCGAAGCGCAGGGTGTGGATCACCGCCGAGGCGTGCTCGATCTCGCCGTCGGCGCCGACCACGGCGGCCTTGCCGTAGGCCTCGATCTTGTCGGCACCGCCGATGGCGGCGGTCAGGCGCTCGACCATCAGCGCGCCGAGGTCGGAGCAGTTGGCGCGGATTTCAGGCTTGAGGTCTTCGACGAAACCGCGACCGGCCCAGGGGTTCTTGACCACCACGGCCAGGCCGACCATGGTCACCGGCGTGTCGGTGGCCTTGCCGCCTTCGATGCGGGTCTCTTCGGAGTAGGTGACGATCTTGCGGATTTCGAAACTCATGGAGGGCTCCTGGGTAGGGTGATCAGGTCTTGTTGTCTGATGGTATACCATAATATTTGATGTGCAAGAGGGCGTTGGAAAATTCTCTGGCCGGGGGATGAAAGGTGGGGTGGTTCGCCGGCAAGCCGGCTCCTACAGAGGCCCGTAGGAACCGGCCGCAAAAAAAAGCCCGCTCTCATGGGCCGGGAAGACCCACGCGAGCGGGCCGATCCCGCAATCATTCAGGCAAAGGGAATTCAGGCGAACGCCGGCACCACTTCCTTGATGAACAACGCCAGCGACTTCTTCTTCTCGCTATGGGGCAGGCTGTTGTCGCACCAGAAGCTGAACTCGTCGACCCCCAGTTCCTGGTAGTAGCGGATGCGCGCGATGATCTCCTCGGGTGTGCCGATCATGGTGTTCTTGCGGATGTTCTCCAGCTGGAACGCCGGCACTTCGGCGAACTTCGACTCCGGGCTCGGTTCAAGGAAGCCATTGACCGGGACGGTCTTGTTGCCGAACCAGGCATCGAAGGTGCGGTAGAAGCGCGAAATGGCCTGGGCGCCGACCTTCCAGCCGTCCGGCTCGGCCGAGCTGTGCACATGGGTGTGGCGCAGCACCATCAGTTGCGGGCGCGGCACGCCGGGGTTGTTGTCGAGGGCGGCCTGGAACTTGTTCTTCAGGTCCAGCACTTCCTCGTCGCCCTTCATCAGCGGGGTGACCATGACATTGCAGCCGTTGGCCACGGCGAAGTTGTGCGAGTCGGGGTCGCGGGCGGCGATCCACATCGGCGGCGCGGTGTTGAACGGCTTCGGCACGCTGGTGGAGGTGGGGAACTTGTACACCTCGCCGTCGTGGGCGCAGTCGCCCTGCCACAACTTGCGCACCACCGGCACCATCTCGCGCAGGGCCTTGCCGCCGTCGGTGGCTGGCATGCCATTGGCCATGCGGTCGAATTCGAACTGGTAGGCGCCGCGGGCCAGGCCCACTTCCATGCGGCCGTTGCTGATCACGTCGAGCAGGGCGCATTCGCCGGCCACGCGCAGCGGGTTCCAGAACGGCGCGATGAGGGTGCCGGCGCCCAGGCGGATCTTCTCGGTGCGTGCGGCAAGGTAAGCCAGCAGCGGCATCGGGCTCGGCGAGATGGTGTACTCCATGGCGTGGTGCTCGCCGATCCACACGGTGCTGAAACCGCCGTCCTCGGCCATCAGGGTCAGTTCGGTCAGGTCTTCGAACAGCTGGCGGTGGCTGACCTGTTCATCCCAACGTTCCATGTGCACGAACAGCGAAAATTTCATGGGGCTTTCCTCGGAGCTTGTTGTTGTCGCCTGCCGGGCAGGCTTTTCTGTAGGCGCCGGCTTGCCGGCGAAGCGGGCGACGCGGTGGATGGCACCGGCTTCGCCGGTGTTCGCGGGTAAACCCGCTCCTACACGGTCCCCTGCTGAGTGTTCAGGCGAAGGCCGGCAGGCTGGCCATCTTGCCGCGGCAATAGACCATTGGGCGGGGCGCCTCTTGCGGGACGATCAGGTTGTGTACCTTGCCCACCATGATCGCGTGGTCACCGCCTTCGTATTCGCGCCACAGTTCGCACTCGATGACGGCGGTGGCGCCGGCCAGGATCGGGTTGCCCAGCTCGCTCAAGGTCCAGTCGATACCCGCCGCCTTGTCCTTGCCCTTTTTGGCGAACGCATAGGCTTCGGCCTGTTGCTCACCGGAGAGCAGGTGAATGGCGAAGCGTTTGTTCTTGATCAGTACAGGGTAGGAGTCGGAACTGTAGTTGGGGCAGAACAGCACCAGCGGCGGCTCCATCGACAAGGACGAAAAGGCGCTGGCGGTGAGGCCGACGATCGAGCCGTCGTCGTCCAGGGTGGTGATGACCGTGACGCCGGACGGGAAGGAACCCAGGACGTGCTTGTAGACGGTTGCGTCGATCATGGTGTGATCCTCGAGGGGCTGCGGTGGTCCGCGGTTTTTATCGTTGATGTGTCTGATGGTATACCGTAATACCTTCTTTGCAAGCGGAATTTTCCAGCCCGCGCAGAACGCGATGAACGGCACAGCCCCCCGGATTCATTGGCGTGGCCGCTGAAAACAGTGCGCGGAGCAAGGATAGAGAGCGGATCAGCTGCGCCGAAAAAGCCCGGTGCAGTGTTGTCAAAAGCTTGGAATACCATAATATGGTGCGCAGCTTAGAGGCCGCCCCGAGCGGTTTCCTTACAACGATAAAAACGACCTTTCGAGCTGAAATCCTATGTCCCAACCGTCGTCGCAACACACGTTTGTCGAAAACCACACGGTCGATTACGTGCCACCTGCCGAGCGCCACGGGAAGGCGCGCGACCTGTTCACCCTCTGGTTCAGCACCAACATCGCGCCACTGCCCATCGTCACCGGCGCCATGGTGATCCAGGTGTTCCACCTGAACCTGCTGTGGGGCCTGGTCGCCATCGTGCTGGGGCATCTGGCCGGCGGCGTGGTGATCGCCCTGGCCTCGGCGCAGGGGCCGCAGCTGGGCATTCCGCAGATGGTGCAGAGCCGTGGCCAGTTCGGCCGCTACGGCGCGCTGCTGATCGTGTTCTTCACTGCGCTGATCTATGTCGGCTTCTTCATTTCCAACATCGTCCTGGCCGGCAAGACCATTCACGGCATTACCCCGAGCGTGCCGATGCCGGGCGCCATCGTGATCGGTGCGTTGAGCGCGACGGCCATTGGCGTGATCGGCTACCGCTTCATCCATATCCTCAACCGCATCGGCACCTGGGTGATGGGTTCGGCACTGCTGGCCGGCTTCATCATGATGTTCGTCCAGGACCTGCCGGCCGACTTCTTCAGCCGTGGCGCCTTCAACCTGTCGGGCTTCATCGCCACCGTGTCGCTGGGCACTATCTGGCAGATCAGCTTCTCGCCGTACACCTCCGATTATTCGCGCTACCTGCCGCGTGAAGTGGGTATCGCCAGGCCGTTCTGGGCCACCTATTTCGGTGCCACGCTCGGTACCATCCTGTGCTTCAGCTTCGGGGCGGTGGCGGTGCTGTGCGTACCCGCAGGCACCGACGCGATGGAGGCGGTCAAGCAGGCCACGGGTTGGCTGGGACCGATCCTGATGGTGCTGTTCCTGCTCAACATCATCAGCCACAACGCCCTCAACCTGTACGGCGCGGTGCTGTCGATCGTCACCGCGATCCAGACCTTCGCGGCGCAGTGGACGCCGAGCATCAAGGTGCGGGTGGTGTTGGCTTCGGTGATCCTGGCGGGTTGCGGGCTGGTGGCGCTGAATGCGTCGGCGGGCTTCATCGGCCAGTTCATCGGGTTGATCCTGGCATTGCTGCTGGTGCTGGTGCCGTGGGCGTCGATCAACCTGGTCGACTTCTACCTGATCAAGAAGGGCCAGTACGACATTGCGTCGATCTTCCGTGCCGATGGGGGGATCTATGGCCGCTTCAACCACCACGCGATCATTGCCTATGCCTGCGGCATCCTGGTGCAGTTGCCGTTTGCCAATACGTCGCTGTATGTGGGGCCGTATTCGAAGATCGTCGAAGGGGCGGACCTGTCGTGGTTGTTCGGGTTGATCGTGACGGTGCCGTTGTATTACTGCCTGGCGACGCGCAGCCAGCCGGTGAAGGCGGGGCGGGTGATTGAGGTGAATGACTGACAGGGCGGTTCGCCGGCAAGCCGGCTCCTACAGGGGATCGCTGTAGGAGCCGGCTTGCCGGCGAACGGGCTGCTGTCAGACCTTGAACTGCGCCACCATCCCGTTCAATTCCACCGCCAGCCGCGACAGATCCTGCGCCGCCGCGCTGGTCTGGTTGGCCCCCGCCGAGGTCTGCATCGCCAGGTCGCGGATGTTCACCAGGTTGCGGTCCACCTCCCGCGCCACCTGCGCCTGCTGTTCGGAGGCGCTGGCGATCACCAGGTTGCGCTGGTTGATCGCGGTGATGGCTTCGGCGATCACTTCCAGCGCCTGCCCGGCCGACTGCGCCACCTCCAGCGTGCCATTGGCCCGGCCTTGGCTGCTGTGCATCGCGCTCACCGCGCGCTCGGTGCCGGTCTGGATACCACCGATCATCTGTTCGATCTCAGCCGTGGACTGCTGGGTGCGGTGGGCCAGGGCACGCACTTCGTCGGCGACCACGGCGAAACCACGCCCGGCCTCGCCGGCGCGGGCGGCTTCGATGGCGGCGTTGAGGGCCAGCAGATTGGTCTGCCCGGCGATCGAGCCGATCACATCGAGTACCTGGCTGATCTCGTTGGCGCGGGTGGCCAGCTGTTCGATCTCCTGCGAGGTGCCGGTCACGTCCGCGACCAGCAGCTGGATCGAGCTCAGGGCCTGGTTGACCCGGTCGCGGCCGTCGCGGGTGTTCTGGTCGGCGCCTTTGGAGGCGTCGGCCGTGCTCACCGCGTTGTTCGCCACTTCTTCCACGGCGGCGGTCATCTGGTTGACCGCCGTGGCGGCCTGGTCGATCTCGGCGCTCTGCTGGTGCAGGCCGCGGCTGGTGTCTTCGGTGACGGTGTGCAGTTCTTCCGAGGCCGAGGCCAGTTGGTCGGAGGAGGCGGCAATCTTGCGCAGTGTCTCGCGCAGGCTCTGTTGCATCTGGCCGAGGGCGCGCAGCAGCAGGGCCGGTTCGTCGCGGCCGGTCACTACGATGTCGCGGGTCAGGTCGCCGACGGCGACGCGCTCGGCCACCGCCACGGCGTCGGCCAGCGGCAGCACGATGCTGCGGGTGAGCAGGGTGGAGATGGCCACCAGTGCCAGCAGGATCACCACCAGGGCACCGACCAGCAACTTGAAGGCCTCGTCGGAAGCGTTGCTGCTTCGTAACGAGGCCTGTTCGGCGCCCTGGGTGTTGTATTCCACCAGTGCGCCCAGGGCCTTCATCATGCTGTCGGCATACTCGGCCAGCGGGCCGTTGGCCAGGCGCCGGGCTTCGTCCAGCTGGTCGTTGCCAGCCGCCTCGCGGATGGCTTTCTGCAGGCCGTGGTAGCGCTCGCTCAGGCTCGTGAAGGTGGTGAACAGGGCGCGATCGTCCTGGGCGATGATGGTGCTTTCGTAGGCCTTGAGGTCGCCTTCGAGTTGCTGGTTGACCTCGACGATGCGGGCCAGGGTGGCGTGGCGGGTGGCGGGGTCGTCCTCGAGGGCACTGCGCAAGGTGAGGGCACGGGCCCGGCCCAGGTTGGTGCTGACATCGCCCAGGGCGATGACCGCAGGCATCCAGGTGATACGGATCTCGTCCGTGGCGCGGTCCATCTTGCGGGTTTCATACAGGGCGATCAGGCCCATGGCCAGGACCAGGATCCCGAGGAGGGTGAACACACTGGCTGCCCGAATGCCGATCTTCATGTTCCTTAATTGCATGCAACGCTCCTTGACGATGGCTGGCAGGCGTCAAGAGCGCGGGTTTACCGGGCTCGGTGGTTCAGGCTCTCGATGCACTGCGTGGGGGGTGTGATTTCCTCATTTTTCGTATTGTTTTTCTTCGATAGTGCCATAACGCCACTATTATTGACCAGTCATTCAATGTAATAACGAAAATTGAAAGGCCCGTCACTTACGAGACGGGCCTGTCTTTTAGCGTCACGCCACGATCGGGATCATCGGGTCGGCGGCCGCCAAGGCTTGCGCGCGATCAGCGGCGGGCGGGTAGATCCACACCGAGTTGATCTGGCGCTTGAGGTGCTTGCCTTCCTGGCCTTGGAGTACCAGTTCGCGTGCCCAGCCTTCGCTGTACGCCGCGCCCCAGTCACCCAGGTCGAGGCAGGTGACGTACTTGGGCTGGCGGTAGGCCACCGGCGCCAGGCCCAGCAGGTCGGCCATGGCGTTGTTGCCCGAGTGGCGGCCCATGGGGATGGCGTGCTGGCAGGTCATCAGGGCGTGGTTGCCCAGTTCGTCGACCTTGGCCCAGGCGGTGTCGCCGGTGGCGTAGATGTGCGCCTGGCCAACCACCTTCAGGTGGTCGTCGACCCGCAGGCGGCCGAAGCCATCGCGTTCACCGTCGATTTGCGCGGTCAGCGGGCTGGCCTTGACGCCCACGGTCCAGATCACCGTCTTGCTGGCGATGTATTCGCCGTTGTCGAGGGTCACGCCACCGGCGTCGACCGCCACCACCGAGGTGTTGGTCAGCCACTGCACGCCGGCCTGTTCACTGGCGGCGACGATGGACGGGGTGATACCCGCGCCCAAGGCCGCGCCGATGCTCTGGCCACGGTCGACCAGGATCACCTGGGCATTGCCTTCGCCGAGGATGGCACGCAGGCGGGCAGGCATTTCGGTGGCGGTCTCGATGCCGGTGAAACCACCGCCACAGACCACCACAGTGTTGCGTGCGGGGGAGGCTGGTTGCATGGCCAGGGCGACCAGGTGCTGCTCCAGGCGCACGGCCGATTCCATCTGGTCGACATCGAAGGTGTGCTCGGCCAGGCCCGGCACGGCGGGGCGGGCGACCTGGCTGCCGGCGGCGAGGATCAGGCGGTCGTAACCGAGCTGCTGGCGCTGGCCGTTGCCGTCGAGGTAACCGACCTGGCGTGCGGCGCTGTCGATATGGTCGGCGTTGCCGTGGATGAACGCGACCCCGACCGCGTCGAGCAGTTCGCCCACCGGGGCCTTCAAGGTGTGCACGTCGGCCTCGTAGAAGCGCGGGCGGATACGCAGTTCCGGTTGCGGGGCGAGCACGCTGATGCGCACGTCGCCACGCTGGGCCTGGTCGAGCAGGCGGGCGGCGCTCAGGGCGCTCCAGACACCGGCAAAGCCGGCACCGATGATCAGGATATGGGAAGTCATGTGGGGGCTCCGCAAGGGTGGGAAAGGGGCTTCGGTCAGGGTTTGGCTGCCTGGCGAATAACTACGACTGTATTGATCGTAGTTTATCGGGGCAAGTGTTTTTTCCGTCCGACCCTGTCGATGGCGCTGTTGGAACCTGTCGCAAACGTCATGGTTAAAGGCTTTCGGCCGCTTCAGGTTTTTTTGGCGAACGACGGACGGCACGGGATGGCTTTGCTTGTGTTTCTTGGAAGGCGTACTATTTGCGACAAATTCAGTCGGAGATTGACATGTCGCTTTACAGTGCTGGCGTCGAGTACGGCATCCATTGCCTGTTGTTCCTGGTGGACGAGCGCGGGGACAGCCGCGAGGCCAGCGTGCGCGACCTGGCCGAACTGCAGGGGGTGCCCCAGGAGTACCTGGCCAAGGTGTTCACCAAGCTGGCCCGGGCCGGGCTGGTGGTGGCCACCGAGGGTGTGCGCGGCGGGTTTCGCCTGGCGCGGCCGTCGGACGAGATCACTGTGCTGGATATCGTCACGGCCATCGATGGGGCGAAGAAGATCTTCGACTGCCGGGAGATCCGCGAGCGTTGCGCGGTGTTCGAGGGCTCGGCGCCGGGGTGGGCGACCGAGGGCACCTGCGCGATCCATGCGGTGATGCTGGGGGCGCAGAAGCGCATGGAGGAGGCGCTGGCGCAGCAGACCATTCTCGACCTGGCGCGGCGGTTCGGGCGCAAGGCGCCGGCGGAGTTCGGGCAGAAGGTCAATGACTGGATGAGCGAGCGGCGGGACGGGAAGGGCGGGGATATTCCGGTGGTGGAGGTTTGATCTGCTGGTGATTTGCAGTGCCCTCAAGACCGAGCGCCGCCCTGCGGCGCATCGCGGATGAATCCGCTCCTACACAGGCAGGTGGGGCGACGGCGAATGTAGGAACGGATTTATCCGCGATGCGCCGCGCGGGTGGCGCTCGATCTCAAGCACGCCGCAAGACCACCGCCCCTGGCCGCCCCAATCACCGCGCGGTCAGATGCATCGCCAACTGCACCAGCCCAATCAATACGAAAATGAACACCAGGGTGAACACCGTCCCCATCACGATGAAATGACTGGCCTTGCCATAGGTGAAATCCCGCGCCCGGTTCTTGCCGCTCTGCACGCCAAACGCCGCCGCCAGCACACTTTGCAGCATCTGCCAGAACCCGGGCGCCTTGCCGGAATCATGATCGTCCATGAGTGGCTCCTCAAGCCAGAAGCAATCACGACCAGTGTAGGAGATCGATCGGCAGGCTGCCCGCAGCGCCCACTCATCCGGCCAGCTTTGGCTATCCTTGCCCTTTCACCGGAGGCTCCTCGCTGGGCGGATCGCCCACGGTCGGCGGCACGGTCGGTCTGATCGGCAGCTCGTCCGGGTCGTGTTCAGGCACCGGCGGTGGCAACGTCGGGTCGTCGATGTTGGGATCGGGTGTCTCCGGTGGAATGGGAATGTTCATGGCCTGACCTCGCGGGGTGAATGAAGAGGTAGTGCAGGCTTCGACCCTGGCCACCGTCATTCGCTCATTTTTTTTGAACCCCCGCGCGCCAGCACGGCTCTGAACCCTTACCGCCACCAGCCAAACGGAGCGAGTGCGATGTCAGGTAACGAGCCCTTCGAAAGCGGGCCCACGGCCAACGATCACCCGGACCAGGCCATCAGCCTGTCGCAAGCGTTGCTGGCGCCCCGCATCGTGATCGAGGACGCAAGCCCGGTGCTCGATGCCGGTGCCTTCGCGGCCAAGGCGGTGCGCGGGCAGAAGGTCGACGTGAGCGCAAAGGTCTACAGCGACGGCCACGATCGCCTGGCGGTGACACTGCACTGGCGCCAGGCCCACAGCCGGCGCTGGCATTGCGTGGCCATGCACTCGCCGGGCAACGACTTGTGGCTGGCTGAGTTCACCCCCAACGACCTCGGGCTGCACCTGTTCAGTATCCAGGCCTGGATCGACCCGTTCGCCACCTATTGCCATGACCTGGAGAAGAAATACGCTGCAGGCGTGGACGTGCGCCTGGAGCTCGAAGAGGGGCGCCTGTTGCTGGGCAAGGGTATCGAGCGCAGTGACGGTGCCTTGCGCGAGCAGCTCGGGCAACTGTGCGAACGCCTGCCCGAGCTGCCGGTGGACGACCAGGTGGCACTGCTGCTGCACCCCGACGCCGCACGGCTGATGGGCGAGGCCGAGCACCGCTGTTACCTGACCCGCAGCCCCGAGTACCCGGTGGATGTCGACCGCGAGGCGGCGCTGTTCGCCAGTTGGTACGAGCTGTTCCCGCGTTCGGTCACCGATGATCCGCAGCGCCACGGCACCTTCGACGATGTGCACCAGCGCCTGCCGATGATCCGCGACATGGGTTTCGACGTGCTGTACTTCCCGCCCATCCACCCCATCGGCATGAAGCACCGCAAGGGCCGCAACAATGCGCTCCAGGCCGAGCCTGGCGACCCCGGCAGCCCCTACGCCATTGGCAGCCCCGAAGGTGGCCACGACGCCATCCACCCGCAGTTGGGCAGCCGCGACGACTTCCGCCGGCTGGTGGCCGCGGCTGCCGAACTCGGCCTGGAAATCGCCCTGGACTTCGCCATCCAGTGCTCCCAGGACCATCCCTGGCTGACCGAGCACCCGGGCTGGTTCAGCTGGCGCCCCGACGGCAGCATCCGTTACGCCGAGAACCCACCGAAGAAATACCAGGACATCGTCAATGTCGACTTCTATGCCCCCGAAGCGGTGCCGTCACTGTGGCTGGCCCTGCGCGACGTGGTGGTCGGCTGGGTGGAGGAGGGGGTCAGGACGTTCCGCGTCGACAACCCGCACACCAAGCCGCTGCCGTTCTGGCAATGGTTGATCGCCAATGTGCGTAGCCAGTACCCCGACGTCATCTTCCTCGCCGAAGCCTTCACCCGCCCGGCGATGATGGCGCGCCTGGGCAAGGTCGGCTACGCCCAGAGCTACACCTACTTCACCTGGCGCAACAGCAAGCAGGAGCTGCGCGAGTACTTCGAGCAACTGAACCAGCCGCCCTGGAGCCAGTGCTACCGGCCTAACTTCTTCGTCAACACGCCGGACATCAACCCCTTCTTCCTGCAGACCGCCGGCCGCCCGGGCTTTCTCATCCGCGCCGCCCTGGCGACCATGGGCTCGGGGTTGTGGGGCATGTATTCGGGCTTCGAGCTGTGCGAGGGCACACCGCTGCCAGGCAAGGAGGAGTACCTGGATTCGGAGAAGTACGAGATTCGCCCGCGTGACTTCAACCAGCCGGGCAATATCGTCGCCGAGATCGCCCAGCTCAATCGCATCCGCCGGCAGAACCGCGCGCTGCAGACGCACCTGGGGGTTGTGTTCCTCAACTGCTGGAACGACAACATCCTCTACTTCGCCAAGCGCACCCCCGCGCGCGACAACGTCATCCTCGTCGCCATCAGCCTCGACCCCTACAACGCCCAGGAGGCCAGTTTCGAACTGCCGTTGTGGGAGCTGGGGCTGGACGACAACGCCGACACCCTGGGCGAGGACCTGATGAACGGCCACCGCTGGACCTGGCACGGCAAGACCCAGTGGATGCGCATCGAGCCCTGGCAGCAGCCGTTCGGCATCTGGCGTATCGAAAAAGCCCTGTAGGAGCGGCCTCGTGCCGCGAAAGGGGCGCGAAGCGGCCCCAGGATTGCAGCGGCGCTGCAGATATCGCTGGGGCTGCTGCGCAGCCCTTTCGCGGCACAAGGCCGCTCCTACAGGGGCGTGCTGAACCAGTAGAAGCAAGGAGTCGCACATGGCCAAGCGTTCCCGCCCGGCAGCCTTCATCGACGATCCGCTGTGGTACAAGGACGCGGTGATCTACCAGCTGCACGTCAAATCGTTCTTCGACTCGAACAACGACGGCATCGGCGACTTCGCGGGGCTGATCGGCAAGCTCGACTACATCGCCGAGCTGGGCGTCAACACCCTCTGGCTGCTGCCGTTCTACCCCTCGCCCCGGCGCGACGACGGCTACGATATCGCCGAGTACAAGGCCGTGCACCCGGACTACGGCAGCATGGCCGACGCCAAGCGCTTCATCGCCGAGGCCCACAAGCGTGGCCTGCGGGTGATCACCGAGCTGGTCATCAACCACACCTCCGACCAGCACCCCTGGTTCCAGAAGGCCCGCCACGCCAAGCGCGGCAGCAAGGCCCGGGACTTCTACGTATGGTCCGACGACGACCAGAAATACGACGGCACGCGGATCATCTTCCTCGACACCGAGAAGTCCAACTGGACCTGGGACCCGGTCGCCGGCCAGTACTTCTGGCACCGCTTCTACTCGCACCAACCAGACCTCAACTTCGACAACCCGCACGTGATGAAGGCGGTGATCGACGTGATGCGTTTCTGGCTCGACATCGGTGTCGACGGCCTGCGCCTGGATGCCATTCCCTACCTGATCGAACGTGACGGCACCAACAACGAGAACCTCCCCGAGACTCATGGGGTGCTCAAGGCGATTCGTGCCGAGATCGACGCCAACTACCCTGACCGCATGCTGCTGGCCGAGGCCAACCAGTGGCCGGAGGACACCCGGCCGTACTTCGGCGAGGGCGACGGTGACGAATGCCACATGGCCTTCCACTTCCCGCTGATGCCGCGCATGTACATGGCCCTGGCCATGGAGGACCGCTTCCCGATCACCGACATCCTGCGCCAGACCCCGGAGATCCCGGCCAACTGCCAGTGGGCGATCTTCCTGCGCAATCACGATGAACTCACCCTGGAGATGGTCACCGACCGCGAGCGCGACTACCTGTGGAACTACTACGCCGAAGACCGTCGCGCACGCATCAACCTCGGCATCCGCCGGCGCCTGGCGCCACTGCTGCAACGCGACCGTCGGCGCATCGAACTGCTCACCAGCCTGCTGCTGTCGATGCCCGGCACCCCGACCCTGTACTACGGCGACGAGCTGGGCATGGGCGACAACATCTACCTGGGCGACCGCGATGGCGTGCGCACCCCCATGCAGTGGTCGCCGGACCGCAACGGCGGGTTCTCCCGGGCCGACCCGCAGCGCCTGGTGCTGCCGCCGATCATGGACCCGCTGTACGGCTACCAGACCATCAACGTCGAGGCCCAGGCCCACGACCCGCATTCGCTGCTCAACTGGAACCGTCGCCTGCTGGCGGTGCGCAGCCAGCAGAAGGCCTTCGGCCGGGGCAGCATGAAGATGCTCAGCCCAAGCAACCGGCGCATCCTTGCCTACCTGCGTGAGTACACCGACGCAAACGGCAATAACGATATCGTGCTGTGCGTGGCCAATGTCTCGCGCACTGCCCAGGCCGCGGAGCTGGAGTTGTCGCAGTACGCCGACAAGGTCCCGGTGGAGATGCTCGGCGGCAGTGCCTTCCCGCCTATCGGCCAGTTGCCGTTCCTGCTCACCTTGCCACCCTACGGTTTCTACTGGTTCCTGCTGGCGGCCCATGACCGCATGCCCAGCTGGCATATCCAGCCCAGCGAAGGGTTGCCCGAACTGACCACCCTGGTGCTGCGCAAGCGCCTGGAGGAACTGCTCGAAGCGCCTTCGCGCGACATCCTGGAGCACTCGATACTGCCGCAGTACCTGCCCAAACGGCGCTGGTTCGCCGGCAAGGAAGGGCCGGTCGACCAGGTGCGCTTGCACTACGGTGTGCGCTTCGCCACGGCCACCTTGCCGACGTTGCTTGCCGAACTCGAGGTGCACAGCGAGGGCGTGGTCAGCCGTTACCAGCTGCCGTTTGGCCTGCTGCCGGAAGAGCAGATCAGTGCCGCGCCACCCCAGCAGCTGGCGCTGTCCCGGGTGCGGCGCGGGCGGCAGGTGGGCTTGATCACCGATGCCTTCGTGCTGGAGCCCTTTGTCCGTGCGGTGCTGCAGGCCTGCCAGGGCAACACCCGGCTGCCCTGTGGTGATGGCCTGGGCGAGCTGCGTTTCACCTGCACGGCACAACTGGCCGCACTGGGCATCGATGACGAAAGCGAAGTGCGCTACCTCAGCGCCGAGCAGTCCAACAGTTCGGTGGTGGTGGGCGGCAGCCTGGTGCTCAAGTTGATCCGCCGGGTCAATCCGGGCATTCACCCGGAGCTGGAAATGAGCGCCTACCTCACCGCTGCGGGCTTTGCCAATATCTCGCCATTGCTGGCCTGGGTCAGCCGCGTGGACGCGGCGGGCGAGCCGCACCTGCTGATGATCGCCCAGGGTTACCTGAGCAACCAGGGCGATGCCTGGAGCTGGACCCAGAACACCCTGGAGCGGGCGATCCGCGACCAGATGGAACCCGCCACTGGCGAGGTGGACGCGCACACCGATGCCCTGGCCGAGCTCACCGGTTTCGCCGCCTTGCTCGGCCAGCGCCTGGGCGAGATGCACCTGTTGCTGGCCGCGCCGACCGAGGAACCGGCCTTCCAGCCACGGGCAAGCGATGAACAGGACAGCCAGCGCTGGAGCCGCCAGATCGGCGCCGAGCTCAGCCATGCCCTCGACCTGCTGGCCGAGCACCGCGCCGCGCTGGACGGCGACAGCCAGGCCCTGGTCGATGAACTGCTGCAACAGCGCGAAAGCCTTGCCCAGCACATCGACAACCTTGCCCGGCAAGCCCAGGGCGGTTTGCTGATGCGTGTGCATGGCGACCTGCACCTGGGCCAGGTGCTGGTGGTGCAGGGTGATGCCTACCTGATCGATTTCGAGGGCGAGCCGTCGCGTCCGTTGGATGAGCGCCGCGCCCGGCACAGCCCGTACAAGGATGTCAGCGGCGTGCTGCGTTCCTTCGACTATGCTGCTGCGATGATCCTGCGCAGCGCCTCGGCGGTCGATCTTTCCGACGCAGCGCGCCAGGCCCGTCAGCGGGTCGCCCGGCAGTACCTGCACCAGTCGCGCCATGCCTTCGTCGAAGCCTATGGCTTGGCCACCACGGCCATGCCCCATGCCTGGCAGCAGGCGGAAGGGGAGCGCGCGGCACTGGAACTGTTCTGCCTGGAGAAGGCCGCTTACGAAATCACCTATGAAGCCGAGAACCGGCCGGGCTGGCTGGCCGTGCCTTTGCATGGGCTGCATGGGCTGATCTGTACCTGGGGGGAGAGCTGAGTTCCCCAAGGCCATGCGCAATACCTCTGTAGGAGCGGCTTCAGCCGCGATGAAGGCAGCGCGGTGGCTGGCACCCGCTTTGCGGGTGATCGCGGCTGAAGCCGCTCCTACAGGGGGTAGGGCGGGGCATTATTAAGAACCTATGAGAAGGGGCAGTGAGATGAATGCAACCACGCGTGACAACGGCGGCCTTCGGCAACGGGACCTGGATGCCCTGGCCCGCGCCGAGCACGCCGACCCGTTCGCCGTACTCGGCCCGCACTCCGATGGTGCGGGCGGCCAATTGATCCGTGCCTTCCTGCCTAACGCCCTGGGCGTGCGCGTGCTGGCGCGCCACGACGAGCGAGTGCTCGCTGACATGCAGCCAGCCAGCCTGCCAGGGCTGTTCACCGCGCACCTGGGCGAAGTGCATCCGTATCGCTTGCAGATCGTCTGGGCCGGTGGCGAGCAGGTCACCGAGGACCCCTACAGCTTCGGCCCGCAGTTGGGCGACATGGACATGTACCTGTTCTCCGAGGGCAACCACCGCGACCTGTCCGGGCGCTTCGGCGCACAGCCGATCCAGGTCGATGGCATCGACGGCGTGTGCTTCTCGGTGTGGGCACCCAATGCCCGGCGGGTGTCGGTGGTCGGCGATTTCAACAACTGGGATGGCCGCCGCCACCCCATGCGCCTGCGCCACAGCGCCGGGGTGTGGGAGCTGTTCGTGCCCCGGCTCGGGGTGGGGGAAACCTACAAGTTCGAAGTGCTCGGCCAGGACGGTGTGCTGCCGCTCAAGGCCGACCCTCTGGCCCGCGCCACCGAGCTGCCGCCGAGCACCGCGTCGAAGGTGGCCGGGGCGCTGGCCCACGATTGGCGCGATCACTACTGGATGGAACAGCGGGCCCAGCGCCACGCCTACAGCGCACCGCTGTCGATCTACGAGCTGCATGCCGGCTCCTGGCGTTGCGAGCTGGATGATGCCGGCGAGGTCGCGCGCTTCTACAACTGGCGCGAACTGGTTGACCGTCTTGTCCCCTATGTCCAGGCGCTGGGCTTCACCCACATCGAGCTGATGCCGATCATGGAGCACCCGTTTGGCGGCTCCTGGGGCTACCAGCCGTTGTCGCTGTTCGCACCTACGTCCCGCTATGGCAGCGCCGAGGATTTCGCCGCCTTCGTCGACGCCTGCCACCGGGGTGGCATCGGTGTGATTCTCGACTGGGTGCCGGCGCATTTCCCCACCGACGAGCATGGCCTGGCGCGTTTCGACGGCACTGCGCTGTACGAATACGAAAATCCGCTGGAGGGCTTCCACCAGGACTGGAACACGCTGATCTACAACCTCGGCCGCAACGAGGTGCGCGGCTTCATGCTGGCCTCGGCGCTGCACTGGCTCAAGCACTTCCACATCGACGGCCTGCGCGTGGACGCGGTGGCTTCGATGCTCTACCGCGACTACTCGCGCAAGGCCGGCGAGTGGGTGCCCAACCGTCACGGCGGGCGCGAAAACCTCGAGGCCATCGACTTCATCCGCCACCTCAACAGCGTGGCCGCCCATGAAGCACCGGGCGCGCTGATCATCGCCGAAGAGTCCACCGCCTGGCCCGGCGTCAGCCAGCCGGTGCAGCAGGGCGGGCTGGGGTTCGCCTACAAGTGGAACATGGGCTGGATGCACGACACCTTGCACTACATCCAGAACGACCCGATCCACCGCACCTACCACCACAACGAGATGAGCTTCGGGCTGATCTACGCCTACTCCGAGCACTTCATCCTGCCCATCTCCCACGACGAGGTGGTACACGGCAAGCACTCGTTGATCGACAAGATGCCCGGCGACCGCTGGCAGAAGTTCGCCAACCTGCGCGCCTACCTGACGTTCATGTGGACCCACCCGGGCAAGAAGCTGCTGTTCATGGGCTGCGAGTTCGGCCAGTGGCGCGAGTGGAACCATGACCAGCAACTGGACTGGTACTTGTTGCAGTACTCCGAGCACCAGGGCGTGCAGAAGCTGGTGACCGACCTCAACCGGCTGTACCGCGAGCTGCCGGCGCTGCACGAGCAGGACTGCCAGCCCCAGGGTTTCCAGTGGCTGATCGGTGACGACGCACACAACAGCGTGTATGCCTGGTTGCGCTGGAGCAGCCAGGGCGAGCCGCTGCTGGTGGTGGCCAACTTCACCCCGGTGCCGCGGGAGGGGTACCGGATTGGCGTGCCGTTCGGCGAGCGTTGGCAGGAGTTGCTCAACAGCGATGCCGAGCTGTATGCGGGGTCGAACGTGGGCAATCTTGGGGCGGTGGTGGCTGATGAAGTTGCCAGCCATGGGCAACCGTTGTCGCTTGCGCTGAACCTGCCGCCGTTGGGGGTGTTGGTGATGAAGCCGGCATAGGCCGGGCCGCTGCTATTCGCCGGCAAGCCGGCTCCTACGGGGATCGTGCATGCGTAGGAGCCGGCTTGCCGGCGAACAGCGCTACCAGCGCATCCGCACCCCCAGGCTGCCAATCAACCCATTCAGGTCATTGTCATCCACATCGCTGCTGTAGTCGGCGCTGACGAACAGCGCCACATTGGGCGTGACCCGTGCCACCAGCCCCAACCCCAACTCCACCGTGGTGGCGCTGCGCGAGCTGGAGATCTTGTCCACCTGGTCCAGCTTCACCGTGTCGGTGTTGCTGAAGTCATGCCAGACGTTGGTACGCACGTAGGGTTCGATGGGCATGCCGCTGACTTCGTAGCGCGCCGACAGCTTGGCACCGACCCGGCCGCTCCAGGTGGGCTGGCTGTCGAAGGCCTGCAGGGTTTCTTCCTGGGCCTGGCTGCCGGGGAAGAACTGCTGGTTGATCAACTGCGCCTGGGGTTCGATCACCCAGCCGCCGCCCAGACCGATGGGGTAGCCGCCTTCCACCGAGAAGGTCATCGCATGGCCGCTGTCATCGACCCGTGCGCCGGCCTGGGAGCGGCCGTTGACGTCGATGCGCGTGCCCATGGCCACCGCGTCCACGTGCCAGCCCTGCTCGTGGGTCATGCTCCAGTACACGCCCAGGCTCTCACCACTGAGGTTGACCGCGTCGCGCTGCTTGTCACCCAGCAGCGGGCGCATGCCGTTGAAGCTGCTCTGCAGGTTGTTGTGCCCCATGAAGATCCCCGCGCGGTGCACGCTGCCGTCGCTGGCCTCGCGCACGAACAGGTCCGGGCCGATCATCAGTTGCTGGCTGGGGGCTTCCAGTTGCGCCGGCGCCTGGGCGCCGATGCGCGGGGCACCGGGGAAGAACTGCGCCCACTGGCTGGCGATGGTGTCCGGCATGGCCTGGCCGTGGCGCTCGCCCATGCGCTCGGAGAAGGCGTTGAGCAAGCCCTGGTTGAGGCCGCTGGCACTCACCGGGTCCAGCGATAGTCGCGGCACCTCGGGCTGTTCCAGGAAGCGGGCGAAGGGCTCGCCTTCCTGCGCTTCGAAAGCGAAGGTTTCCACCGGGGTTGCCAGAAGCAGCGACGTGGAAACCGCGTAGAAAAAGACATCGAAACGCGACGGATTCGAGGTGCTTTTCATGGCGGATCTCCTGTTGAGGGTTGAGGGACAGCGCGTGGGGCAACCGCAGAACAGGCCTCATGTCACGTGCTGTACGTCAGAAACAGGGCGACCCAAGCCAGCGCGCCAACCTCGAAGGGCGCGCACGAAGGCGCGAGCTAGAGGCCCGGCACGCGTTTTTACGTCTGCTGATTACTGTTCAGCTAAGGAGAGGACGGGGCTTGCGTCAAGAAAACGTGAATGGCGTGGTAAAGGCTCGTTTATCAATGCAACTGTTTGATTTTTGGAATGTTTGAAGTTGGTATATCGATAATGGTGATTTACCGTTCCCGCGCTATGCCGAATCGTTGCTAGCGTCGGTGTTTTCTGGGTGTTCAACGGTAGAGTTGTAGCGTCTATGGGATCGAGCACCGCCTTCGCGGCGCATCGCGGATGAATCCGCTCCTACAGAACCCCCATCGGCCTCAAGCCTTGCGCCAAGGCAGGCAACCATGGCCTGAAAGGTGCGGCACGTTGCAACAGATGTAGGAGCGGATTCATCCGCGATGCGCCGCGAAAGCGGCGCTCGATCTCCGGGGCGCTGCAAGGCCATCCCCAGGCACCTGGCCGCCACCACTCATTCCTCTTCACGTTGCAACGCCATCAGCAGCAACGACCGCCCCTTGACCTCGAACACCGTCTCGAACTGCAGGTGCTGCGGCTTGCGCATCTCCGGTCGGTCGGTGTCCACCAGGCAGCTCCAGTAGTCGCCCTCCGGCACCGTCGGCAGCGTGAACGGCACCACGTCGTGGTAGGCATTGACGATCAGCAGCAACGTCGCCTCGGCGCCGGGCCGGGCGATGCCGCTGACCTGGGCGCGGCCGTCCATCAGCATGCCCAGGCAGCGCCCGTGCGGGTCTTCCCACTGCTCGACGGTCATCTCCTCGCCGTCGGGGGCGAGCCAGGTCACGTCCTTGACGCCGATCGCCTCGTTGTAGTCGCCGACCAGGAAGCGCGAGCGGCGCAGGATCGGGTAGGCCAGGCGCAGCCGGGTCAGGCGCTTGACGAAGGCCAGCAGGTCCTTGCCGTCCTGGTCCAGGTCCCAGTTCACCCAGCCGATCTCGCTGTCCTGGCAGTAGGCGTTGTTGTTGCCGTGCTGGGTACGGCTGAATTCGTCGCCGGCGACGATCATCGGCGTGCCCTGGGCCAGCAGAAGGGTGGCGAAGAAGTTGCGCATCTGGCGCATGCGCAGGGCGTTGACCTGCGGGTCGTCGGTGGGGCCTTCCACGCCGCAGTTCCACGACAGGTTGTTGTTGGTGCCGTCCTGGTTGTTCTCGTCGTTGTCCTCGTTGTGTTTCTCGTTGTACGAGACCAGGTCGCGCAGGGTGAAACCGTCGTGGGCGGTGACGAAGTTGACCGAGGCGTAGGGGCGCCGGCCGCGGTTGTTGAACAGGTCGCCCGAGGCGGTCATGCGTGCGGCGAAGTCGGCGAGCATGCCTTCGTCGCCCTTCCAGAAACTGCGCACGGTGTCGCGGAAGCGGTCGTTCCACTCCGCCCAGCCGGGGGCGAAGTTGCCCACCTGGTAGCCGCCAGGGCCGCAGTCCCAGGGCTCGGCGATCAGCTTGACCTGGCTGAGCATCGGGTCCTGGCGGCAGGCAACGAGGAAACCATGGCGCTCGCTGTAGCCGTCGTGGTAACGCCCGAGAATGGTCGCCAGGTCGAAGCGGAAGCCGTCCACGTGCATTTCGCCGGCCCAGTAGCGCAGCGAGTCGGTGACCAGTTGCAGCACGCAGGGGTGGCTCAGGTCGAGGGTGTTGCCGGTGCCGGAGTCGTTGATGTAGAAGCGTTTGTCGTCGGGCATCAGGCGGTAGTACGAAGCGTTGTCGATGCCGCGCATCGACAGCGTCGGGCCGCGCTCGTTGCCTTCGGCGGTGTGGTTGTAGACCACGTCGAGGATCACCTCGAGCCCAGCGTCGTGCAGGTGCGCGACCATCTCCTTGAACTCGGCGATCTTGCCGCTGGCCAGGTAGCGCGGGTGGGGGGCGAAAAAGGCGATGCTGTTGTAGCCCCAGTAGTTGTTCAGGCCCTTGTCCAGCAGGTGCTGGTCGTTGACGAAGGCGTGGATCGGCAGCAGCTCGATGCTCGACACGCCAAGCGCCTTGATGTGCCCGAGCAGCTCGTCGTTGGCAAGGCCGGCGAAGGTGCCGCGCAAGTCCTCCGGTACCGCGGGGTGGCGCATGCTGATGCCGCGGGCGTGGGCCTCGTAGAGGATCGTGCGCTCCCAGGGGATCTGTACGAGCTGGTCGCGGCCCCAGGTGAAGGCCGGGTCGATCACCTTGCACTTGGGCACGAAGGGCGCACTGTCGCGCTCGTCGAACGACAGGTCGCCGTGGGGGTGGCCGATGGTGTAGCCGAACAGCGCCTCGGACCATTTCAGCGTGCCCACCAGCTGCTTGGCGTAGGGGTCGATCAGCAGCTTGTTGGGGTTGAAGCGATGGCCGTTGGCCGGGTCGTACGGGCCGTGCACGCGGTAGCCGTAGACCAGGCCGGGGTGGGCGTCCGGCAGGTAGCCGTGGTAGATCTCGTCGGTGTACTCGGGCAGCTCGATGCGCTCGAGCTCGTGCTCGCCGGTCGAGTCGAACAGGCACAGTTCGACCTTGCTGGCGTTGGCCGAGAACAGGGCGAAGTTGACCCCCAGGCCATCCCAGGTGGCGCCGAGCGGGAAGGGCAGGCCTTCGCGGATGCGCGACGGGGCGACGGAGCGGGTTTTCTTCGGGGCGCGGGGGCTCATGGCAGTCCTCATGGTGCGGGGGAATGCTTGGGTGGCAATGCTGGCCTCTTCGCGGGTTTACCCGCGAAGAGGCCGGTGCAGCTTTCAGCCCGCCGCGGGCTTTTTCACCGCCCGTGGTTTCTTGGCAACAGTGGGTTTCTCCACGGGCGTCACCTTGGGCTTGGCCACCGCCTTCTTGCGCGGCGCGGCTTTAGGCGCCAACGACTCGGCCTCGGCGAGCTTGCGCGCCATGTCCCAATGGCGGACCTCCTGGCCGGCCGGCTTACCCTCCGACTCCCAGATCTGATAAGCGAATTCGCGAATACGTTTTTCATCGACACTCATCACGACACTCCTGAATGCAGTTAGGCATGATCAATCAACACATTGACCGGAAACTCCGCCAGTACGGTGCTCAACAACAGCTCCCTTGAAGGGGTGACCGCGGCACCGGCGAAAAGTCCCGAACAGTTGGCAGGCGACAAGGCGAACGGCAAGGTCAGCCGGGTATCGTCCCAGTTCTGCGCCGGGATCAAGGGTGTCGAGGTGTTGCCCAGCAGGGCGCTGGCCAGCCTCGGTACGACGATGACAGCGCGCTCGCCCTCGCCCAGGCGGGCGAAGGCGAGCACCTTGTCAGCATGGCGCCCGCGTACGGTGAGCGGCAGGTAGGCGCCACGCTGGAACAGCTCGGGGTGGGCCTGGCGGCAATCCAGTACCCGTGCGAGCAACGCCTGCTTGATGCGACCGTCGCGCCAGTGGGCGAGCAGCTCGGCCGCTGGCGCGCTGTCGTCCAGGCTGGCCCGCCTTGCCGCGTAGTCCACCGGGCGGCGGTTGTCCGGGTCGACCAGCGACTGGTCCCAGTACTCGTTGCCCTGGTACAGGTCGGGCACGCCGGGCGTGGTCATGCGCAACAGGCACTGGGCCAGGCCATTGAGGGCGCCGGGGCAGTCGAGACGGCGCGCGGCGTCGTGCAGGGACTGGCGCAGTTGCTGGTTCTCGTCGTCCAGCAACAGGCCGTCGACATACTCGGCGCAGGCCTGTTCATAGGCTTCGTTGGGCGCCGCCCAACTGCTGCGCAACTTGGCTTCGCGCAGCGCCTTGCGTTGCCACTGGCGAATGCGTTCGGCAAAGGCGCGCAGGGCAACGGCATCGTGCAGGTCTAGGTCCAGTGGCCAACTGCCGAGCAGGGTCTGGTACAGCATCAGCTCATCGCCCGGGCTGGGCGCGACGCCATCGTCCAGCATGGCGCGCAAGGGCGTTGCCAGCTCGCGCCAGTGTTCGCAGCGGCTGGCCAGCCAGGGCCCGCGCTCGCTGAGCACCGCCAGGCGGGCGCGGCAGTCTTCGCCACGCTTGTGGTCGTGGGTGGCGGTGGCCAAAAGGTTGTCGGGGAAGTCGCGCAGGCGGCGTTGTGCCTCGTTGTGGAACCAGGCGGGATCGGCGCTGAAGCGTTCGGCGTCGAAGCCGACATCGTTGCGCGACAGCAGGCGGCCAGAGCGGTAGAACGCGGTGTCCTCCACTGCCTTGGCGGCGCTGGGCGCGGTCAACTGCTGAAAGCGCACGCAGGCGTGGCGCCGGTGCTTGCGTGGTTGGCCGGGTGGTAGCTGGCGCCAGGGCTGGCCACCGAGCCATTGCTCCAGGTGGTCGAGCAACGGCCAGTCGGCTTCACCCAGTGACAATCGCGCCCCGGCCAGCGCTTGCTGGAAGAACGCTTCGTCCTCGGTTGGCCGGCCACCGGCATGGACGTAGGTGCGGTACACCGGATAGTGCTCGACCAGGGCTTGCAATGCGCGGCGGATGGCCCCCAGGGTGAGGTCGCGGGTCATCAGGTCGTCGCGGGCCACCTGCAGCAGGGCCTGGGCCACCGACTCGCAGTCGCCGGCCAAGCTGGCGTTGAGCACCAGGTGACGGGCTTGGCGCACTTCGTCCGGGAAGTCGGGGCGTTCGCTGATATCGCGCCACAGGTCGCTCAAGGGGGCTTCGCCGGCGGGGTCGTGCTGCAACAGCGATACCTGGTTCATGAATTCGTAGCCGGTGGTGCCATCTGTGAGCCAGTCACGGTGCAGGTGTTCGCCCGGCCCGAGGATCTTCTCCACGTAGATCGGGAAATGCTCGACGGCGGCCGGCATGGGCCGCTTGGCCAGCAACCGCTCGACGCGCCGTCGCAGGTTGCGGCAGTAGCGGCGTGGGTCGGCGAGGCCGTCGATATGGTCGATGCGCAGGCCATCCACCAACCCCTGTTCGATCAGCGCGAACAACTTGGCGTGGGTCGCCTCGAACACTTCCGGGCGTTCCACCCGCAGGCCGCCCAGTTCATTGATGTCGAAGAAGCGTCGCCAGTTGATGTCGTCGGCGGCGGTGCGCCAGCTGGCCAGGCGATAGACCTGGCGTTCGAGCAGCCGGTGCAGGCGCTGGAAGCCCGCCGCATCGCGGCTGTCGAAGGCGGCGAGAGCGCCGTCGAGGCGTGCTCCGGCAGCAGCCAGGCGCGCCAGCTCACGGTGCAGGGGCTGGGCGTCGAACAGCGGCTCGGCGGCTTCGTGCAGGGCGCTGAAACGTTGGGCCAGGGCGTGCAGGCGAGGGTCCTCGGCCTGGCCGAGGATGCGCCCGTAGTCCAGCGGGCAGATCGGGAAGCGGTGTTGATGGTGGGCGACCTCGAACAGGCCCTGGTCCGTGTCGAACGTCAGCGGGATCTCGCCATCACGCAAGGCCACGCCGTAGTCGCTGCCGAGGAAGGGCAGCAACAGTTGCCCGGCCAGCAGCGGGTCGCTGGAGTGCCACTGGATATCGAAGAACGTCGCGTACGGGCTGCGCCGTCCCCAGGCCAGCAGGCTCTGCCACCAGGGGTTGTCGGCGCCGCCCACGGCCATGTGGTTGGACACCGTGTCGAGGATCAGCCCCATGCCATGCTGGCGCAGGGCGGCCACCAGGCGCTCCAGCGCCGCCTCGCCTCCCAGTTCGGGGTTGACCCGGGTCGGGTCGACCACGTCATAGCCGTGGCGCGAGCCTGCGCGGGCGGTGAGGATCGGCGAGGCATAGACATGGCTGATGCCGAGCCGGGCGAAATAGGGCACCAGCGGCACCGCGTCATCGAGGGTGAAGTCGCTGTGCAGTTGCAGGCGCAGGGTCGCGGTCAGCGCCTTCACCGGTCACGCTCCCAGGCTTGCTCGCGGGCCTGGGCCAGCAGCTCCAGGCGGCGGGCGGCGTCCTCGTCGTCGAGCAGGTCGCGCACCGGTGTCCTGAAGCGTCGCCGCCAGTTGGGGTGGCCCTCGGTGGTGCCGGGCAGGTTGGGTTGCTCATCGCAGCCCAGCAGGTCTTCCAGGGGCACCAGCACCAGCGGGGCGCGGGTATGGCCGACGTAGCGAATAGCAGCGTCGATCAGCGCGCTGTCGTCCGCCTGTGGGCCGTAGTTCTGCTCCAGGGTGCGGCGCAGGCCGTCGCGCTCCAGCGCTCGGGTATGGCGCCAGTGCAGTTCTGCGGCGGCCTCGATCAGCTTCAGGCGGTGGCTCCAGTCGATATCGCGGCCCGCCAGCCAACCGGCCAGGGGCGCGAGGTCGTGGGTGCCGGTGGTGCCCAGGGCGTTGTCGGGCCAGTCGAGGATGGGGGTGAAGTGCCCGGGCGCGGCCTGCTCGAAGGGCAGCACGCGCATGCCCAGCACGGCCTTGTCGGCCAGGCGTTCACGCAGGCCTTCGGGCACGGTGCCGAGGTCTTCGCCGAGGATGATCGCCTGGTGGCGCACCGACTCCAGGGCCAGCAGGCGCAGCAGGTCGTCCAGCGGGTAGTTCAGGTAGGCACCTTCGCGGGGTGTGGCGCCACGCGGGACCAGCCACAACCGGCGCAGCCCCATCACATGGTCGATGCGCAGGCCGCCGGCATGGGCCAGGTTGGCCCGCAGCATCTCGATGAAGGCGCGGTAGCCGTTGCGCCTGAGGCCCTCGGGCGAGAACGCGCAGATGCCCCAGTCCTGCCCGGCGCGGTTGAGGATATCCGGGGGCGCACCGACCTTGAGGCCGGCGAGCAGTTCGTCCTGACGGCTCCAGGCCTGGCTGCCGGCGCCGTCGGCGCCCACCGCCAGGTCGGCGATCAGGCCGATGGCCATGCCATTGCCGCGCGCGGCGTCCTGGGCCCGTTGCAGGCTGCGTTCGGTCAGCCACTGGCAGAAGGCATGGAACTCCACGCGGGCGGGGTAGGCGTCGGCGAAGGCCTCGACTTCCGGGTGGTAGGGGTCGTGCCAGGCCGCCGGCCAGCTGCGCCAGTCGGCGCCCAGGCCGTGCTCCACGGCGTGGGCCTGCAGCACTTCGAAGCGGCAGTGATGTTCGAGCTGTTCACCGCCGTTGGCGCGGAAACGGTCGAAGTCTTCGCGCAGCGGGTGGTTGCCCTGGCTGAAGTCGTGGTAAAGCGCTTCGAGCAGGCGCAGGCGGGCATCGGCGGCCCGTGGCCAGTCGACCAGCGGACGTTGCTCCAGGTCTTCGAGTGTCTGCTCCAGGCCGCAGGCTTCGATCGCCATGCGCACGGCGCGCTCGCCCAGCAGGGCGGCGGGGCTGGCGTACAGGGTGTTGAGCAACAGGCGGCTGGAGGGCGAGTAGGGGCTGTAGTGCTGCTGGTCGACGACCGACAACGCGTGGGTCGGGCTGATCGCCAGGGCATCGGCGCCGCGTTCGGCGGCGCTGCGGGCCAGTTGCTCCAGGGCCAGGCAGTCGCCGTAGCCGCCATCACCGGGGCGGCGCAGGCTGTACAGCTGCACCGCCAGGCCCCAGCAGCGGGGTGGCGCTTGCTCCACGCGGTCTTGCAGGGCATGGCAGCGCGAAGGCGCCACCGCCACGATGAAGGTTCGACCGTCGATGTCCAGTTGGTGGTAACCCAGCGGCAGTTCACCCGGCAGGCGAGCCTGGGCGTCCAGTTGCAGTGTTTGCTGGCTGCCGTCCTCCAGGGTGCATCGCACCGTGCTGCCAGCACTGAAGTAGCGTTGCAGGTCGAGCGGCTGGCCGCTGTCGACGGTGAGCAGCGGTGGCAGGTGTTCGCTATCTTCGGCCTGCTCGACGGCGCGCAGGCTGGCATCGATGGCTGCGCGGTCGTGGGCCGGGTGACCCAGGCCTTGTAGCACCTGGCGCAACGCATCGTCGCTGACCTGCTGCGGGCGGTTGTTGGCGTCGATCCAGTCTCGGGCCAGGCCAACACGGGCGGCCAGGCGATGGAGGGGCTGTTCGCTCATGGCGTCTCCTGGTCGGGGGGCAGCAGGCTGACCACGCAACTGTGTGCGGCCAGCGTCGAGTCGGGATGGGCGTTGTCGCTGCTGTCGTACAGGCGCCGCTCCAGGGGCGGCAGTTGCACCGGTTGTGGCAGCGTGTCGAGGTTGAGGTCGATGCGCAGCACGTGGCCATCACCCAGGCGCCAGCGCGCGGTCAGTGCCTTGTCGCCCAGCACCTCGGTGCCCAGGGCGCGGGTGCCGGGCAGGTGCGGGATGATGTGGCGCCTGCGCAGGTCGAGCAGTTGCTGATACAGGCCGTGCCAGCCGGCCAGCACTTCCTTGTGGTGCAGCCGGGAGGTTTCGAAGGTGGTTTCGGCATTGGGGTCGGGGATTCGTTCGCGCTGCCGCAGGTCGGTGAAGGCGCTGAAATGGGCGAACTCACCGCGCCGGCCTTCGCGCACGGCGTCGGCCAGTTCATCGTGGAAGTCGGTGAAGAACAGGAACGGCTCGCGGCTGCCGTCGTCGTCGCCCATGAACAGCAATGGGATCATCGGCGCCAGCAGTAACAATGCAGTGGCGGCACGCAAGGCTTGGGGCGGGCAGAGGCGGGTCAGGCGCTCGCCCATTGCGCGGTTGCCGACCTGGTCGTGGTTCTGCAGGAACAGCACGAACGCACTGGGCGCCAGGTGCCCGCTGGGCTCGCCCCGTGGCACACCATGGCGATCGGGCTGGCCCTGGAATGCGAAGCCTTCGGTGAGGCTGCGGGCCAGTTGCTCGATGGGGCGTTTCGCGTAGTCGGCGTAGTAGCCTTCGATTTCGCCGGTCAGCAGCACGTGCAGGGCATTGTGGCCGTCGTCGTTCCACTGGGCGTCGAAGCCTTGCTGCAGCAGCGAGGCCTGGTTGTGCTCGTTTTCCAGCACCAGCCAGACCTGGCGCCCCGGCTCGACGGCACCGCGCACCCGCTGTGCCAGCTCGACCAGGAAATCCGGCTGGTCGATGGCGTGCACGGCGTCCAGGCGCAGCCCGTCGCAGCGGTAGTCGCACAGCCACATCAGCGCATTCTGGATGAAGTATTCGCGCACCTCGGGCCGGCGGAAATCGATGGCCGCGCCCCAGGGCGTTTGCCGGTCTTCGCGAAAGAACGGGCGGGCATAGCGGTGCAGGTAGTTGCCGTCGGGCCCGAAGTGGTTGTAGACCACGTCCACCAGCACCATCAGGCCGTGGCCATGGGCGGCGTCGACCAGCGCGCAGAATTCCAGTGGCGTGCCGTAGCTGTGTTGAGGCGCGAAGGGCAGCACGCCGTCATAGCCCCAGTTGCGCTCGCCCGGGAACTGCCCCAGGGGCATCAGCTCGATGGCGCTGATGCCGAGCGCGGCCAGGCGTGGCAATACCTCGGCGACACCGGGATAACCGCCGAGCAGGCCGACGTGCAGCTCCTGGATCACCGCCTCGTGCCAGGGCCGCCCCTGCCATGGGTGCTGCCAGGCGTAGCTGCCCAGGTTCACCAGCGCGCTGGGGCCCTGCACACCTTCAGGCTGGTAGCGCGAGGCGGGGTCGGCCACCCGCAGCTCATCGTCGATCTGAAAGTGATAACGATCCCCCACCTGGCAGGCGGTGACCACGCTGTGCCAGCCATCGCCCTCGGCCAGCAGCTCGACGGGCGGCTGCTGCCCGATCATCACGCTCACGCTGCGCGCATCCGGTGCCCAGAGGGCGAAGCGCGCCGACGTGGCGTCCAGCAACTGTGCGCCATGCCTGTGCATCGTGCGCTCCCTGTCTCAGTAGTGGGCGAAATGCGCCTGCTTGACCAGGTCCTCGTATAAACGGGCGTAGGGTTCCACCGCCTGGCACCAGTTGAACGGCTGGGTCATCGACAGGCAGCGCATGGCGTTGAGCAGGTGCTTCTTGCCGTAGACATAGAAGGCGCGGCCCAGGGCCTCGCGGTAGCTGTCGACGGTGGAGTCGTCGAACAGGAAGCCGGTCACGCCGTTCTCGATGGTGTCGGCCAGCCCGCCGGTGTTGCGCGCCACCGGCAGCGAACCGAAGCGCTGGGCGTACATCTGGCTCAGGCCGCAGGGCTCGTAGCGCGAGGGCATCAGCAGGAAGTCGGAGCCGGCGAACATGCGCCGGGCGTCGGTTTCGTTGAAACCGATGCGCACGCCGATGCGGCCCGGGTGGCGCAGGGCGAGTTCGCGCATGGCCTGTTCTTCTTCCGGCTCGCCGCGGCCGATGATCGCCAGTTGGCCGCCTTGCTCGACGATGTAGTCGGCCACGCCCAGGGTCAGGTCCAGGCCTTTCTGGTAGACCAGCCGCGACACCACCGCGAACAGCGGCCCCTCGGACGGTTCCAGTTCGAACAGCTCGCGCACCTGCTGGGCGTTGCGCGCCTTGCCGGCCCAGTCATTGATGCTGAAGTTGTGGTGCAGGTGCTGGTCGGTGGCCGAGTCCCAGCTCTCGTCGATACCGTTGGGGATGCCGCCGAGCAGGCCTTGCTGGGCCTTGCTGGCGAGGAAACCGTCCAGCCCGCAGCCGAATTCGGGCGTGGTGATCTCCCGGGCGTAGGTGGCGCTGACCGTGGTGATGTGGCTGGAGTAGGCCAGCCCCGCCTTGAGGAACGACAGCTTGCCGTAGAACTCCATGCCTTCCTGCTGCATGGCGTGGTCCGGGATCGCCAGCTCCGGGCTGCAACCACGGCTGTACACACCCTGGTAGGCGAGGTTGTGGATGGTGAACAGGGTCGGCGTGCTCAGCCCGCGCCAGTGCATGTAGGCCGGAGCCAGGCCAGCCGGCCAGTCGTGGGCGTGCACCAGGTCCGGGCGCCAGTGGGCCATGCCTTCGCCGGCGGCGATCTCGGCCGCGGCCAGGCCCAGGCGGGCGAAGCGGATATGGTTGTCCGGCCAGTCGCGGCCATTGTTGGCGCCGTAGGGGGTGCCGTCGCGCTGGTACAGTTCGGGGCAGATCAGCACGTAGATCACCAGGCCGTCGGCCAGGTCCATGCGCCCGATCTTGCACGGTGGCAGCGCGGCATGGCCGCCCAGCTCGCCGACGATATGGATGGGGTTGTCGCTCTCGACCACCTGGCGGTAGCCGGGGATCAGCACGCGCACGTCGTGCAGGTGCGCCAGGGCCCGGGGCAGGGCTGCGGAGACATCGCCCAGGCCGCCGGTCTTGACCAGGTCGGCGATTTCCGAGGTGACGAACAGGACCTTGCGCTTGTTCGGGTTGTGCTGGCGCTGGGCGCCAGGTGCCTTGGCTGTCGTGGCGAAATCCGGGGTGAGCGGTTCGCGGTTGTCCGGGTTGAATGCGTCTACGTGAGGTTCGACAGCGGCACTGATCATACTTCTCTCCGTCCCATGTGCATTTCAGGTGCGTGGCGTTGGCTCGTTCTGGTTCTCTCTGGTGTTGGTCACTGCATCTTCGTAGTGCGATCCTTGCCCCAAAGCGGTGCGCGCAAGCGCGGCACGTGCGGCATTCCGGCCGAAAGGCGCGTGGACTGGCTGGGGTGGGTTGGCCTGGCGTGAGGAAGTCCCTTTGCGTTGGCCTACTTAGTTCCTGACCTGCCCGTATTTCGGAAAGTTCGACTTTTTTACGTCACTTTTTCCGAGCAATTCGCGGGCCGAAACTGGAGTGTAGGAGACGAACGGGCATTAAAGTGACCCGCTGGTCATTTTTATTGCGGTGATTTTTGCGCAAACGTTGGCGGGTTGTCACAGCATGTGACTGAAGCGCGAGGGGATGGAGAAGGGGCCGCGATGCGGCCCCGGGGTGTCTCAGGTCACGACCTGGTAGCACGGCACATAGGCCGCGCCACCCGGCAGCTTCATTCGATGCTGGTCGACGAACGCCTGCAGCAGGCGCCCCAGCGGGTCGAGGATCGCCGCGTCGCCGCGGATCTGGTAGGGGCCGTGCTCTTCGATCAGGCGGATGCCCTTGTCCTTGACGTTGCCGGCGACGATGCCGGAGAACGCCCGGCGCAGGTTGGCCGCCAGCTCGTGGGGTGGCAGGTCGCGGCGCAGGGCCAGTGCGGCCATGTTCTCGTGGGTCGGGTCGAACGGATGCTGGAAGCCTTCGGCGATCTTCAGCAGCCAGTTGAAGTGGAAGGCATCGTTGCGCTCGCGGCGGAACTGCTTGACCTCCTTCAGCCCCTCGACCATCTGCCGGGCCACTTCGGCCGGGTCGTCGATGATGATCTGGTAGTGACGCTGGGCGGCTTCGCCCAGGGTGGCGCCGACGAAGGCGTGCAGTTGCTGCAGGAACGGCTCGGCGCTGCGCGGGCCGGTGAGGACGACCGGGAACGGCAGGTCGTGGTTGTCCGGGTGCATGAGGATGCCGAGCAGGTAGAGGAATTCCTCGGCGGTGCCGGCGCCGCCAGGGAAGATGATGATGCCGTGGCCGACACGGACGAAGGCCTCCAGGCGCTTCTCGATGTCCGGCAGGATCACCAGCTCGTTGACGATCGGGTTGGGCGCCTCGGCGGCGATGATGCCCGGCTCGGTCAAGCCGAGGTAGCGGCTGCCGTGCATGCGCTGCTTGGCGTGGGCGATGGTGGCGCCCTTCATCGGGCCTTTCATCACGCCCGGGCCGCAACCGGTGCAGACATCCAGCTTGCGCAGGCCCAGCTCGTGGCCGACCTTCTTGGTGTACTGGTATTCCTCGCTGCTGATCGAGTGCCCGCCCCAGCACACCACCATCTTCGGCTCCACGCCCGGGCGCAGGGTGCGGGCGTTGCGCAGCAGGTGGAAGACGTAGTCGGTGAGGCCCTGGGAACTTTCCAGGTCGATGCGCTGGCTGGCCAGCTCACTTTCGGTGTAGACGATGTCGCGCAGGGCGCTGAACAGCATTTCCCGGGTGCTGGCGATCATCTCGCCATCGACGAAGGCGTCGGCCGGCGCGTTGAGCAGCTCGAGGCGCACGCCGCGATCCTGTTGGTGGATGCGCACCTCGAAGTCCTTGTAGGCCTCGAGGATGGTCTTGGCGTTGTCGACATGGGCGCCGGTGTTGAGGATGGCCAGGGCGCACTGGCGGAACAGGGTGTAGAGGCTGCCGGTACCGACTTCGCTCAGTTGCTGGACTTCACGTTGCGACAGCGTCTCCAGGCTGCCCTTGGGGCTGACGGAGGCGTTGATGACATTGCGTTGGGGCATGTAAGTCTTTCCTGTGCGGGTAAAACATCCTTCTTGGACAACACCATACAAGCAAATGTGCGTGGCAACGAGGGGGGCTTGTGAAAACCCGGCAGTTGGTGGGGCACCTGTAGGAGCGGCCTTGTGCCGCGAAAGGGCTGCAGGGCAGCCCCAACAATCATTGCAGCGCCGCCGATATCCGGGGGGTCGCGCTGCGACCCTTTCGCGGCACAAGGCCGCTCCTACACCGACCTAGGCTTGTGCAGGTCGATCTCGAATACATGCCGCAGGTACCCCACGAAATGCTCGTCCCGGCACTGGATCTTGCCCGGGCTATCGGAAATCTTCGCCACCGGCGCGCCATTGCAGGCGGTCATCTTGATCGCCACTCGCACGTAACTGCCCTTCAGCCCCGCTCAAAGCTCGATACGCCGCTCCATATATGGGAGAGCGGCGGAGGGTATGATAATGGGCAACCACAAGGGCCCTGTCATGCTGACCATCTCCAACAACGTGCATCTACCGGATGCCGAAATAGAACTCACCTACATCCGCGCCCAAGGCGCGGGTGGGCAGAATGTCAACAAGGTGTCCAGCGCCGTGCACCTGCGCTTCGACATCCCGGCCTCGTCGCTGCCCGAGTTCTACAAGGCGCGGCTGCTGGCGCTGCGTGACAGCCGCATCACCGGCGACGGCGTGTTGATCATCAAGGCCCAGCAGTACCGCACCCAGGAGCAGAACCGTGCTGACGCACTGGCGCGTCTTGCCGAGTTGATCATCACGGCCGGCAAGACCGAGAAGAAACGCCGCCCCACCAAGCCGACCCTTGGCTCGAAGACCCGCCGGCTTGAAGGAAAGGCCAGGCGGAGTACTGTCAAGGCGGGGCGGGGTAAGGTGGATTTCTAAGAAAATCCGGTGCATTGAGCAGTTGATTATCGAGAGACGGGCCGTCGCTGCAGATTGAATGCGCCATCCAGCCTCGAATCAGCCAACCTGAAACACATGCCGCAGATACGCCACAAAATTCTCATCCCGACACTGAGTCTTCCCCGGGCTGTCGGAAATCTTCGCCACCGGCGCGCCGTTACAGGCGGTCATCTTGATCACCATGTTCATCGGCTTCACCCCAGAGATATCGCAGGTGAGGTTGGTACCGATACCGAAGCTGACATGGATCCTGCCGTTCAACGCCCGGTACAACTCAAGCATCTTCTGGAAGTCCAACCCATCGGAGAAGACCAGCGTCTTGCCCTTCGGGTCGATCCCCAACCGCTCGTAGTGGGCGATGGCCTTCTCGGCCCAGGCCAACGGATCGCCCGAATCATGGCGCAATCCGTCAAACAGCTTGCCAAAGTACAGGTCGAAATCGCGCATGAATGCATCCATGCCAATACAGTCGGTCAGGGCGATGCCCAACTGCCCCCGATACTCACGCACCCAGCACTCCAGCGCGGCAACCTGGCTGTCGACCAGCCGTGGGCCTAGCTGCTGGTGCGCCATGAACCATTCGTGGGCCATGGTGCCGATAGGCTTGAGCTGGTACTCGCGGGCCAGGTGCACGTTGCTGGTGCCGACGAAACGCCCCGGGAAGTCGCGCTTGAGGATGTGCACCACTTCTTCCTGCACCCGGTAGGAGAAGCGCCGGCGGGTGCCGAAGTCGGCCAGTTGCAGGCCGGCCAGCTCATCCGTGCTGGCTTCGGCTTTGAGCCAGTCGAGCTTCTGGTACAGGCGCTCGCCCACCTGCTCGATCACCACGTCGCGATAGCGGTAGCGGTTGCGCACCTCGGAGATGATCGCCAGCAGCGGGATCTCGAACAGGATCACGTGCAACCAAGGCCCGCGTATGCGGATCGCCAGTTGCCCGGCGTCGTCGAGGCCGACCTGGACATAGCGCAGGTTGAAGCGGAACAGGCTGAGGAAGCGGATGAAGTCAGGCTTGATGAACGGGATCTTCTCCAGGTACGCCAGCTGGTCGAGGGTCACCGAGACATCGGCCAGTTGCTCGACCTGGTAGCGGATCTCGGCGAGGTAGGGCGCCAGGTCCTCGTCGTTGCGGCAGCGGAACTCCCACTCCACCTCGGCGTTGGGGTAGTTGTGCAGCACCGCCTGCATCATGGTGATCTTGTAGAAGTCGGTGTCCAGCAGGTTCTGGACGATCCGTGGGCCAAATACGCTGTCGGTCATGGGCGGGCTTCCTGCAGCAGGGTGAGTCGGGTGTCGAGTGCGGCTTCGTCGGCGCAGAGGTGGATGCCGGCGGCGCCCATCGCTGCGCAGGCGGCGTTGGCGCCCTCGGCGCTCAGGGCACGGCAGGCCGGAAGGTACAGCAGCACCTCGAAGCCGGCCCGGCGCAGTTGCAGGGCGGTGGTGCGCACGCAGTAGTCCAGGGCCAGGCCGCCGACGATGATCGCCTGCACCTGTTGCACCTTGAGGTATTCGATCACGCCGGTGGAGCGGCGCTCGGCCAGGTCGTGGTAGCAGGCGCCGTAGGGGTGCAGGTCGGGCTCGACGCCTTTCCAGACGAAATAGTCGTAGTCGATGGGCGCGGGCAGGCCGGGCAGCAGCTCGAAGCCTGGGGTGCCGGGCACGCAGTGGCTCACCCAGGTCAGGTCGGCATTGGTCAGCGCCAGCGGTTGCAGCATCTGCTCCGGCTCGGCCACGACCCAGGCGGCGTTGGCCGGGTGGGCGTCCTTGCTGCCCAGGCGCAAGGTGGCGCGGCGGGCCATGAGGTTGAGCGCGGGGGCGATCTGCTCGCCGCCAGGCACCGGCAGTTCCTGCGGGGCGTTGGCGGTAAAGCCGTTCTGCGCGTCGACATCGAAACTGGCGATTTTCATCGAAGGCGTCTCCTCTGCTGGAATGCCGATATAATTCACCTGGTGTATTAAGTGTGTCAAGTAGGAAATACCGACTGATTGGTACTTGAACGATTTATTCGCTCTGGTGGAATATATGGCGATCTTGGAGGGGAGCCTTGCCGTGAGCACAGCAGAAGTCCTGGCCAGCGTGGATATCGTCGCGCTGCGCCTGTCACCGCACACCCAGCGCCTGCAGGTGCTGCTTCATCAGCGCGAGCGCGAGCCCCATGCCGGGCAGTGGGCCTTGCCGGGGGTGATCGTCAACGGGCGCACGCCGGACAACAGCCTCGACGCGGCCGCCGAGCGGGCCTTGGCCGAAAAGGCACGGGTGGTGCCGCGCCACCTTGAGCAGGTGGGGACCGAGGGCAATGCCTTCCGTGACCCGCGGGGTTGGTCGCTGAGCACCTATTACCTCGCGTTGCTCGATCCGGCTGTCGAGGTGGAGGAGGGGGCGCTGGCGTTCTTCGACCTGGACAGCCTGCTGACGCGCAAGGTGCTGCTGCCATTCGATCACCGGCTGCTGGTCGAGCGGGCCTGCGAGCGCCTGGCGAGCAAGTCGGTGTACACCAGCTTGCCGCTGTACCTTGTCGCAGAATGCTTCACCGTGGTCGATGCCCTGGCAGCGGCGCAGGCGTGCCTGGGTCAGTCGATCAACAACACCTCGTTGCGCAAGCGCCTCGAGCGCATGAAAGCCGCAGGCTGGGTGGAGGACACTGGCGAGAAGCACCAGCCCAGGCTGGGGCGCCCGCAGCAGTTGTACCGGCATACGCCGCAAGGGGCAGGCGCCTTCGTGTTCGACCGCAGCCTGCTGGCGGCGGGCTGAGGTTACCGGGGGCCGCCTGTGCCGCGTGCGCGCAGGGCCTTCGCCACCTCGGCCTCGATTGTGTAGGCCGGCCCCTCCAGCTCCTGCGAATTATGGGTGTAGCGCTGGGCGAAGGTCTCGACCCCCAGTTCCTGGTACTGCTGCACATGCTTGAGCTCATGGGCCCACAGCGCCACGTTGTCCTCGGCGTCGCCGGGGCGACGGAAGATGACCGTGTCGATCAGGGTCACCGCGTTCACATCGGGGTTCTGCAGCAATGCATTGGCCGCGCTGATCTGCTGTTCGTCGCCGACCCGGTAGCGCGCGGCGTCGAGCACGGCGAAGTCGTACCAGGGTTCGAGCTGGGCGCGAATGTGCAAGGGGATGGGTTGGGTGCCATTGGCCGTGGCTTCATCCCGCGCCTGGCGCAGGGCGAAGGCCAGGCTGGTGGCGGCCACGCGCTCGATGTCCTGCAACACCTGGCCACCCTGGCCGGGGTCGATCGGCGCGCAGAAGCACACCACCAGGCACACCTGGTATTGCCCGACGGGGCAGCTGTTCTCGGCGAACGCCGGCAGGGCCAGCAACAAGCCGAGCAGGGCACTAGCAATCCTCATCGAGCACCTTGTCGACCAATGTGCGGCTGGATTGCAGTACCTGCTCCTGGACATCTTCACTGGCCAGCATGCGCCCGACCACCAGCGCGCCAACGCACTGGCTGATCAAGGCCCAGGCCAGTTGCGGGTCTTGCAGTGTGCTGCTCCACGCATCGTGCAGCGCCACCAGCCAGTGTTCGGCCTCTTCACGCACCGGCCGTTCGGCGCGGGCGATCTCCACGCCCAGGGGCGGCAGTGGGCAGCCGCCTTCGGCATTGTGCAGGTGGGCGAGGCTCAGGTACTGGTCGAGGCAACGCTTCAGGCGCCCGTGATCGGTCCCGTGAATGGCTTGCCGCCCGAACGGGCTGTTGGACAGCTCACGGCGAACCACCTCGGTGAACAGGTCATCCTTGGACGGGAAGTGGTTGTAGAACGCGCCGCCGGTCAGGCCGATGGCCTTCATCAGCCCGGCCACCCCGGTGCTGGCGAAACCGCCGCGCTTGGCCAGCGCGCCACTGCTGGCCAGCAGTTTCTCGCGGGTCTGTTGCTTGTGTTCGAGGGAGTAGCGCATCCGGAAACCTCATGGCGCTGGCTTGACGTTCGGCTGATCGTAGCATAGCGTTCGTTTACTAAACGATCATTCATCAATGGAGAGGTCCATGGCAGAACAACAAAAAGTCGTGCTGGTGATCGGGGCGGGCGATGCCACCGGGGGCGAGATCGCCAAGCGCTTCGCCCGCGAGGGCTATATCGCCTGCGTCACCCGGCGCCAGGCCGAGAAGCTGCAGCCGTTGGTGGACGAGATCCGCGCCGCAGGCGGGCAGGCCCATGGCTTTGGTTCCGATGCGCGCAAGGAAGAGGAGGTGGCCGAGCTGGTCGAGACCATCGAACGCGATATCGGCCCGATCGAAGCGTTCGTCTTCAATATCGGCGCCAATGTGCCCTGTAGCGTCCTTGAAGAGACACCGCGCAAGTACTTCAAGATCTGGGAGATGGCCTGTTTCGCGGGCTTCCTCACCGCCCAGGCAGTGGCTCGACGCATGGTGACCCGCGAGCGCGGCACCATCCTCTTCACCGGCGCCACCGCCGGCACCCGTGGCGCGGCCGGTTTTGCCGCTTTCGCCGGGGCCAAGCACGCCTTGCGCGCCCTGGCCCAGAGCATGGCCCGTGAGCTGGGGCCGCGGAATGTCCATGTCGCCCATGTGGTGGTCGATGGCGCCATCGACACCGCCTTTATCCGTGACACCTTCCCCGAACGCTACGCCCTCAAGGACCAGGACGGCATCCTCGCCCCGGCGCATATCGCCGACAGCTACTGGTTCCTGCACACTCAGCCGCGGGACGCCTGGACCTTCGAGTTGGACCTGCGCCCCTGGATGGAACGCTGGTAACCCCTCACTCACACAAGGATCGCCGTATGAGCAAGACCGTCGAGTTCTATTTTGACCTGGGCAGCCCGGCCACCTACCTCGGCTGGACCCAGTTGCCCGCCCTCTGCGCCCGCCAGGATGCGCAACTGGTGTACCGGCCGATGCTGCTGGGTGGGGTGTTCCAGGCTACCGGTAATGCCTCGCCGGTGATGGTGCCGGCCAAGGGTAAGTACATGTTCACCGACCTCCAGCGTTTCGCCGACCGTTATGGCGTGCCGTTCGGCCTGCCACCGGGGTTTCCGGTGAACACGCTGACCCTGATGAGGGGGGTGATCGGCACCCAGTTGCAGGCGCCGGCGCGGTTCGAGGCGTTGCTGAAAACGTTGTTCGAGGGGTTGTGGGTGCACAGGCGCAACCTGTCGGATCCGGTCGTGCTGGCTGGCACCCTGGCGCAGGGTGGGTTCGATGCAGAGGCTTTCTTGGCACTGGCTGGACAGCCTGAGGTCAAGGAGGCACTCAAGCAGGCGACAGAGAAGGCGGTGGGCCGGGGCGTATTCGGGGCGCCGACCTGCTTTGTCGGTGAGCAGATGTTCTTTGGCCAGGACCGGCTGGATTTCGTCGAGGAGGCGTTGATCGGGTAGGCGCGGCTTCAGCCACGATGCAGGCAACATGGTGCCTGGCACCCGCTTCGCGGGTGATCGCGGCTGAAGCCGCTCCTACAGAGGCCTTGCCGAATCAATGGGGACGGGGTCGAGCAATTGCTCGAGCCGGCCACGCTCCCAGATGCTCAGGTGATCGACCGGGTTGGTGCCATAGCGGTGCCACTGCTCAAGACCAGCCTGGCGGCCGTCGGGGCTCTGGCACCCGGTGCAGCAGGCCAGGCCTTCGCCGTCCAGTATCAGGCTCAGCGACCAGCCGTCGATACGCACTTCGATTTGCCCATCGGGCAGGCGGGCAACAATGTCCAGCGCCATGCTGCCCAGGGCGGCATCACGCAGGCATTGCCAGGCTTCCCGGCTGCTGACGCTGGGCATCGCGCTGTCAGAAGTTAGCCGGGGTGTTGGCGCTGATGATTTCCGCTTCGTCCGGGCCGATGTTCTTGAAACTGTGCGGCAGCGTGGTGGGGATGTAGTAGCCATCGCCGGCGTTGAGCACGCTGACCTGGCCGTCGACCCACAGCTCCATGGTGCCCCGGGTAACCAGGCCGCATTCCTCGCCTTCCGAATGCACGATCGGCTCGCCGGAGTCGGCGCCGGGGGCATACAGCTCGCGCAGCATGCGCATCTGCCGGCCTTCGACACTGGCGCCGACCAGCAGCATGCGCAGGCCGTTGCGGCCCAGGTCAGGCTGTTCGCCGCCACGGAACACGAAGCGCTCCTCGCGCACCGGCTCGTCGAAGCTGAAGAACTCCGCCAGGGACATGGGGATGCCCTCGAGCAGCTTTTTCAGGGAACTGACCGAAGGGCTGACGCGGTTCTGCTCGATCTGCGAGATCGTCGAGTTGGTCAGGCCGCTGCGGCGGGCCAGCTCCCGTTGGGAGAGGTTGTTGCGTTCACGCACCAGCTTGAGTCGTGTCCCCGTGTCCATAGCCGCCTTGTTTGCAGAGGTGTCAAAAATAATGGGCGACGCATTAAAACACACTCTGCAGGCTTGCGCGCTGTGCGTGTCAGTGGCGCTGGTCGGCAGGCGCGGGCCACAGGCCGACCACCAGCAACAGCAGGCCGATGGCCAGGAACGGCAACCGCGCATCGAGGGCATAGACCAGGGTGCCGGCCAGGGGGCCGATCACCGCGCCCATGCCCTGGGCGGCACCGATGGAGCCTGCGGTAGCGCCTTGTTCGCCGGCCTGCATGGCGTTGGCCGCCAGCGCGGAGAACGCCGGGAAGACGAAGCCCATGCCGAACGCGGCGACGAAGAACGCGGCCCACAACCAGGGCGCCTGGGTGGCCAGCGCTGCGGCGGCAAAGCCCAGCCCGGAAATGCTCGCGCCGATGCGGATCATCTTCGCCGGCGGCCATTCGAGCCGACGCAGGAACACCTGGGCCAACATCAGGGCCACGCCCACGCAGGTCAAGGCGACACCTGCGGCCTGGGCGGCATCCCCGGCCTCCAGTTGCAGGCGGTCGAGGGCGAAGAAACCGACGGCGATCTGCGACACGGTGATGCTGAGCATGGCGCTGAAGGCCACCAGCAATGGACGGCGCAGGCGTGGGTCGGACAGCCGCACCGGATTGGGCGCATGGGCCTGGGGCAGTGGTTGGGGCTTGAGCTTGAACAGCAGCACCACGAACGCCGTGGCCGGCAGCAGCGACATTGCATAAAACGGCAGGCTCAGGCTGTAGCGCGACAGCAGCGCGGCCAACGCCGGGCCCACCACCAGGCCGACCGCATTGGCCGCGCCCAGCGAGGCCATTGCCCGCGCCCGGTGCTGGGGCTGGACATGGTCGGCGATCAGCGCGTTGCCGCCCACCGGCAGCGCGGCATAGAAGGCGCCGATCATGCCGCGGGCCAGCATCAGGCCGAAGAACGCCAGGGTCGCGCCCGGCAGCCAGCGCAGCGCACCGTCGATGAACAGGCACAGCACCCAGTAGGCCAGGGTGAAGCCGCCGCTGCCCAGCAGCAGTACCCGGCGCCGGCCATAGCGGTCGGCCAGGCGCCCCCAGGGCCGCGCCAGGATCACCCAGACCACGCCGGCCACGGTCACCGCCGCGCCGGCTTGCCAGGTGGCCATGCCCAGCAGGCGGGCAATGGGACCGATCAGGGCGACGAAGGCCATCATCGACATGGTGCAGGCCATGTTGACCAGCATCAGCGGGCGCAGGTCGAGGGTGCTGGCGGGGGTGAGTGAAGCAGGGTCCTTTGCGACGTTCATCGGGCAGTCCAGGGGCAGTTCGGCAAAAAAGATGCCGATGGTATTAATAATTATTTACATGTGTCGACCCCGAGGACATGCCGGTGCTCATTCGCTCCGGCGCAACGGGCCTGGCCACATGCTACGCAACACGCCGTCACGGCGCACCAGCGCATGCATCAGCGCCGCACCCAGGTGCAGCAGTATCGTGGCGAACAGCAGGTAGCCGGCCCAGCCATGGGCCTGGCGCAATACGGCATACAGCCGCAGGTCGTGGGGCGCGATGGCCGGTAGCTGCAGGGGGCGAGGATAGCCGCCAGCCGACAGCATCGCCCAGCCCAGCAGCGGCATGGCCAGCATCAAGGTGTACAGCAGCAGGTGCGAAGCCCCGGCGGCCAGGCGCTGCGCCCGGGGCAGCTCGTGGGGCAGCGGCGGATGGGGCAGGGCCAGGCGCAAGGCGATACGCAGCATCACCAATGTCAGCAAGGCCAGGCCGGTAGCCTTGTGCAGCTCGACCAACAAGGGATGCCGGGGTGACAGGTCGCCGACCATGGCCACGCCAATGAACAGCATGGCCAGGATCAGTGCGGCCATCAGCCAGTGCAGCAGCCGGGCCAGGGGGTGGAAGGCAACAGGGGTCATGGGCGGGCTCCTTCGTTCAGCGTTTCGTGGCTACGGCGGTTGAACGACACCGAATAGGCGGCCGAGCGAGCGGCGAGGATCGGGTCGTCGGAGGGTTCGATCCCTCGGGGCAGGATCAGCGGGTCGAAGTTGAGGTCACGGCAGGCGCCTTGTTCCGGGCCATCGACCTGCTCCAGGACCAAGGTGCCGGCATCGACACTGCGACGTTCGGCAGGCCATGGACTTGCCGGGTCGTCCACCGGGTCACCAGGCTCGGCGAGGGTCAGGCGCAGTGTCCAGCGCAATGGCCCCTGGGCCAGGCGTTGTTGCAGGTCGTGCTGGAGGAATTGCTTGTCGTCGACCTGGGCGGGCAGGGCGGTGAAGGGCGTTTCGGGTTGCAGTGACCAGCGTACCGGGTGGGGCTGGCCGTGGGCGTCGATCAGGCGAAACGCATTGATGCTGTTGTAGGCGGTGCTGGCGAAACTGTCACTCGCCCGGTAGCTGGCCGCCCACTGGCGGAACGCCGCGCTTTCCGGGTGGGCGGCGAAGAATGCTTGCAGCCTGGCGGGGTCGGGTTTGCCGGTGGCCGGGTCCGGCGTGGCAGCCAGCACCTGTTCGTAGAAGCCTTCGGGCGTGCTCACCGCCAGCACCGGCGGGTTGTTCATGCCGGTGCGCCAGACCTGCCCGTCGTCGCTGTTCAGCTGGATCGCCAGGCTGCGTACCGGCACGGCGGTGTCGGGCGCGAACGGGTTGGCGCCACCAATGGCGAAGCGCCCGATCACCGGGACCTTCTGCTGGCTGAAGACCCTCGCGGTGGAAAGCTGTGCGGCCTGGCCGCTGCCTTGGAAATAGCCACTGACGCACAGGCCCTTGGCGTGGTTCTTCCGATAGCCTGGGTGGTGGCCGGCCTGGGCCTCGAAGGTGTCGATGATGCGCTGGGGGGTAAGCCTTGGTGCGCCGATCCAGCCGGCGGCATAGGCGAAGCCCGCACCGAGCGCTGCCAGGGTAGCGCCGATGGCGGCCAGGCGCAGGGCCTTGGCCCGGCCGTTGACGGGGGTCTGCATGTTGGAGTGTCCGCTGCTGGGGAATGAAACGGTACGACGTGGGAGCTGGAGATTTATTCCGGTATAGGCGTTCGCCCGTTCGAGGTGTTCGACGGTAATTTTGCTGCGCCGGCGGGATCGAGCACCGCTCACGCGGCGCATCGCGGATGAATCCGCTCCTACAGAGCTTGTCAGGCGGGGTGTCTGTAGGAGCGGATTTATCCGCGATGGCCTCGCACAAACCTTCAAAGGACACAGGGAATAAATTTCGTCTTGCGCCGTCTGCCTCTTACACTGACTGCCCAGCGGGGCCCGGAACCTGACCATGCACGAACTGGACGATCAACAGTGGCGCGAGCTGCTGCAACGCCTGCGCCGCTTCGCCCTGTGGCTGACCCGCGAGCCCGGCAGCGCCGACGACCTGGTCCAGGCCACCGTTGAACGCGCCCTGAGCCGCGGCAGCCAACAGCGCGCAGTGGACAGCCTGCGCCCCTGGCTGTTCACCATCCTCTATCGGTTGTTTCTCGACGGTAAGCGTCGCGAGCGCCTGCATGCCCGTTGGCTGGCCTGGTTCGGCCGTGGCCAGGCGGACGAGCCGCTGGGGGCAGACACCGAGAGCATCGTGCTGGCCCAGGCCGACCTGCAGACCTTCGCCAGGCTGTCGGCCGAGCAACGTGCATTGCTGCTGCTGGTCAGCGTCGAAGGCCTGAGTTACAAGGAGGCCGCCGAAGCGCTCGGCATTCCCATCGGCACGGTGATGTCGCGCCTGTCGCGGGCGCGGGCCGCCCTGCGTGAATTGACCGAGGGCAAGCCCACGCCCCCGGCCTTGCGGAGACTCAAATGACCCACCTGATCCCCACCGAGCACGAACTGCACGCCTATGTCGACGAGCGCCTGGACCCGCAGCGACGGGCCGAAGTGCAGGCCTGGCTGGCGGCCAATCCGCAGGAGGCGGCACGCATCGAAGCCTGGCGCGAGGATGCCCGGCGCCTGCGTGCGGCATTGGCCGGTTTTGGCGAGCGCCCCAGCGATCCGGCCCTCGACCTGGGCCCGTTGCGCCAACGCCTGCGTCAGCGTCGGCGGCGGCAGTTGGCCTCGGCGGCGGTCCTGCTGATCGCCGTCGGCCTGGGCGGGCTGGGCGGCTGGCAGGCGCGGGAGGTGACGTTGTTGGCGGGTAGCCTGCCGATGGCCGACGCGGTCCAGGCCCACCGGATGTTCGTCGACGCCACCGCGCTGGATATCCAGGCCAGCGACCCGGTTCAAATGCAAGCCTGGCTGGGCCGCCATTTCAACCGTGTCGGCCAACTGCCGAACCTGGCCGGGTATGGCTTCCAGCCGGTCGGCGCGCGCCTGTTGAGCAACGAAGCGGGGCCGGCGGCGTTGCTGGTGTTCCAGGACCGCGACGGGCAACGCATCAGCCTGTTCCTGCGCTCGCCGGGCGAGCACTTCGAGCGTATGCCCACGGGCCAGCGCACCGAGGGGCAGCTCCAGGCGCGCTACTGGTCCCATGGCGACTACAACTTTGCCTTGGTCAGCGCCGCCGACGATGCCCGTGGCGAGCCGGTGCGCCAGGCGCTGGGCGTCAGCCTGTAAGTAGTTCGAGCAGGCGCTGGCGGGCCAACAAGCCGTCGCCGGCGCGCCAGGCCAAGTACAGGGGCAAGGGCGCTGCGACATCTCGTAGCGGTCGAAAGCACACGCCCGGTTGGGCATTGGCCAGGGCTGCCGACTCTGGCAACAGGGCCACGCCAAAGCCGCAGGCGACCAGGCTGGCGACCGTTTGCAATTGCGCGGCCTCCTGCACGATCCGAGGCCTGAAGCCTGCGTCGAGGCACAGGTCGAGCAGGTGCTGGTGATAGCGGCTGCCGAGGCTTCTGGGGGTGAACACGAAAGGCTCTTCGGCGAAGTCGGCCAAAGCAACGCGGGATTCATTGGCACGCGGATGGTCGTCCGGCAAGGCCAGCAGCAACGCCTCTTCGTGCCACAGACTGCGTTGCAGGCGTTCGTCGAGCTCCGGGACATCGCGCAGCACGGCCAGGTCCAGTCGCTCATCGAGCAGCATCCGCGCCAGCTGTGCCGAACTCGCCTGTTGCAGGTTCAGCTCGACGTCCGGCCATTGCTGGCGAAAGCGTTTCAGGCCGTCGAGCAACTGCGGGTGGCCGGCCAAGGCCAGGCTGCCGATGCGCAGGGCGCCCGCCTGGCCTTGAGCGATACGACGTGCTTGCTGTACCCCCAGTTCCAGCCCTTGCAGGGTAGCGCGGGCGGTGTCCAGCAATTGCGTGCCCGCCGGGGTCAGCCTGACCCCGCGCGAGTGGCGCTGGAACAGGATGAACCCCAGGCGCTGTTCGAGCCGGGCGATCGCCTGGCTCAGCGGTGGTTGGGCCATGTGCAGGCGTTCGGCGGCGCGGTGGAAATGCAGCTCTTCGGCAACGGCGACGAACTGGCGCAGCAGGCGGGTTTCGATCACGGCAGGCGTCCTTGGCAAGCGGCGATATCGGCGCGATATCAATGACCATGGCCAATAGTATTCAACTTTGCCTCACTCGCTGGATAGGCTCGTGGCTGGACAAGGAGAGCCTGATGCAGCAAGCAAAGACCGTTCTGATCACCGGTGGTGCCCGTGGCCTGGGCCTGGCCGCCGCGCGTGCGCTGGCCGAAAGCGGGGCGCGGGTGATGATCACCGATCTGGGTACCGACAACCAGGGGCGTGGTAGCGACCCGCTGGTGGTGGCCGCTGCGGCGGCGGAGCTACGCGCCCTGGGCCTTCAGGTCGAAGGCTTGTGCCGCGACCTGACCGACGAAGCCCAGTGTCGAGATCTGATTGAGGCCTGCGTGGCATGCTTTGGTGGCCTGGATGTGCTGATCCACAACGCCGGGTGGGTGGATTACCAGATGGTCGAGCAGACCACCGAAGATTTCCTCGGGCGTGCATTAGGCATCAATGTGCAGGCACCGCTGTGGCTGTGCAAGCATGCCTGGCCGTACCTCAAGCAGTCGCCTGCGCCGCGGATCGTGCTGGGCACCTCTGACCGTGCCATGTATCGATGTCATGCTCGGCCAGGGCTGGCGGCCTACTCGGCAGGGAAGATGGCACAACTGGGGCTGATGAATGCGCTGGCCGCCGAGGGAGCCCCCCACGGCATTCTGGTCAACGCGCTGTCGCCGGTGGCGCGCACGCGGATGTGGGGCGAACAGGGCGAGCCGGAAGACCTCAGGCCTGAGTGGGTGGCGCCGGGGTTCGTGTTCCTGGCCTCGGCTGCCTGCAAGATCAGCGGGTATGTGTTGCGGGCGAGCAATGGGCAGTTTCGTGCCACGCGATTCGAAGAAGGGCCCGACGTGGAATATCCGCGTGACCTGCGTGGCGTGGCAGCGAGGTCGGGGGAAGAACTGGTGGGGCGTTGGGGCGAGATGATGGTGATGGATGCCAGCTGACAAGGGGCCTCACCGCAATCCCGTAGGAGCCAGCCTTGCTGGCGAACACCGGCAAGGCCGGTGCCATTCACCGCGTCGCCTGGTTCGCCGGCAAGCCGGCTCCTACACAATGTGCGCGAACCAGCGCTTCACCGCAGCCCGTAGGAGCCAGCCTTGCTGGCGAACACCGGCAAGGCCGGTGCTATCCCTCGCGTCGCCTGGTTCGCCGGCAAAGCCGGCTCCTACGCAGTGTCAGCTGAGCTCCAGCCAGATCGGCGCATGGTCCGAAGGCTTCTCCATCCCCCGCAGCTCATAGTCGACCCCGGCCGCCTTCAGCCGTGGCAGCAACCCATGCGAAGCCATGATCAGGTCGATGCGCAGCCCACGCTTGGGTTCGTCCTCGAACCCACGGCTGCGATAGTCGAACCAGCTGAACCGGTCGGCCACCTCCGGGTGCAGGTGGCGGAAGCTGTCGACCAGGCCCCAGCCCTTCAGGCGCTCCATCCACTCGCGCTCCTCGGGCAGGAAGCTGCACTTGCCGGTCTTCAGCCAGCGCTTGGCGTTGTCCGGGCCGATGCCGATATCGCAGTCCTGGGGCGAGATGTTCATGTCGCCCATCACCAGCACCGGCTGGCCGTTCTGGAACTGGCTTTCGAGCAGGGCCTGCAGGTCGCTGTAGAAGCGCTGCTTGGCCGGGAACTTGGTGGGGTGGTCGCGGCTTTCACCTTGGGGGAAGTAGCCGTTCATCACGGTGATCGGCGTGCCGTCGCGGTCGGCGAAGGTACCCCAGATGAAGCGGCGCTGGGCGTCTTCTTCATCGCTGGCGAAACCCTTGGACAGCGACAGGGGTTTTTCCCGCGAGAGCAGGGCGACGCCGTAGTGGCCTTTCTGGCCGTGGTAGTGCACGTGATAGCCGAGCGCCTCGACGTCCTTGAGCGGGAACTGATCGTCGCTGACCTTGGTTTCCTGCAGGCCGATCACGTCCGGCTGGTGCTTGTCGATCAGCGCTGCCAGCTGGTGCGGGCGGGCGCGCAGGCCGTTGATGTTGAACGAGACGATCTTCATGGAAAGACGATCCTGGTAAAAGCTTCGGATGCTAGCCGACATCGCCCGCCACGGCCAGCGTGGCGCCCTTCGATTGGCGCTGCTAACGTGCTGGGGTGAGGTGAACGTTACGCGGTGGAGCACCTCCAAGGCACTGTACGCCCATTCCAGGAGGACTGCCCGCGATGCCCGACGCCACTGCCGCCCCGGCCCAGATCACCCTGCTCGATGCGGGGTTCGCCCGTGAAGCACGCTCGCTGCTTTACCACGCCTACCGCCACGAACCGACCTTCGCCTGGCTGTTCGAGGGCCAGCGGCCGGGCTATGAACGGCGCCTGAGGGTGATGGTGCGCGAGTGGGTGCGCCAGCACTTCTACCTGGAACTGCCGGCAATCGGCCTGCTGGTGGAGGACCGCCTGGTGGGGCTGGCCTTGATCGTGCCGCCGCACCGGCGCCTGGGCGTGGCCGACAGTTGGGCCTGGCGCCTGCGCATGATCCTGGGCACCGGCTTGCGTTGCACCCGGCGCTACCTGGACTACCAGGCCGCGCTCGCCGGTTGCCTGCCTGGCGAACAGGTGCATGTGCTGCCCTTGCTCGGGGTGCATCCGCAGTTCCAGGGCCAGCACTATGGCGAACAGCTCTTGCAGGCGGTGCATGACTGGTGCGCCGAGGACCCGGCCACCGATGGCGTGGTGCTGGATACCGGCAACGCCCACTACCTGGCGTTCTCTCAGCGCCAGGGGTATGAGGAGATCGGGGAGATTGCTGTAGGGCCAATCCGAGAACGGGTTTTCTTTCACCCGAATCCTGTGTCATCCAAGGTATCAAACCTGTGACAGGTATTTACTGACGGCTCCGTTGACTGTCCCGCTCTGGTAGCATGCGCCGCATGACGTATTCAGGAAGACTTGGCTGGGGCCTGCTGTTGTTGGCCGCCAGCTCCATGGCATGGGCCCAGAGCGAATTGCTGGTGCGGGTCAAACCCGCCAACAAGGCGCTCAAGGCCAATATCGAAGGTTATATCGGCAACCTCGGGGACCGCGATGAAGAGGCGCTGCTGCGCTTCAGCCGCGGTGCCGAGGAGCAGGCGCGCAAGGCGGCCCAGGCGCTGGGCTACTACCAGGCGCACATCGACGCCGAGGTCAAGCCACCACCCGACAAAGACAAGCCGCCGCAACTGATCCTGCGCGTGGACCCAGGTGAACCGGTGCGCCTGCGCAACGTGACCGTGCGCATCGAAGGGCCGGCCAGCGAGCTCAAGGCGTTCCGTATTCCCGACAGCAAGGCGCTGCGCCCAGGCGAACAGCTCAATCATGGTCACTACGAGGACGCCAAGCGGCTGATCCAGAACCAGGCATCGCGCTATGGTTTCTTTGCCGGCCGCTTCGAGCGCCAGCGCCTGGCGGTCGATCCGCAGGCCGGCGTGGCCGATATCGAGCTCATCTACCAGAGCGGCCCGCGCTATCGCCTGGGGGCAGTGACCTTCGGCGGCGATGCGCCGCTGGACAACGACCTGTTGCAGCGCATGGTGTCGTTCAAACCAGGCACGCCCTACGACTCCGAACTGATCGCCGAACTCAACAACGACCTGCAATCGAGCGGCTACTTCGAAGGGGTTCGTGTCGACGCGGCGCCGACTGCCGCCGTAGGCGAGGACATCCCGGTGGCTGTCCAGCTCGATATTCGCAAACCACGCACCATGGGGCTCGGCCTGGGCTTCTCGACAGACGTCGGCCCGCGCGGCAAGGCCAACTGGACCCGCCACTGGGTCAACCCGCAAGGCCACAGCTATGGCTGGGAAACCGAACTGTCCGCCCCCCGGCAGAACGTTGGGTTGTGGTACGACATCCCCCTGGATCCACCCCTGACCGACAAGCTGCGTTTCGCCGGCGGCTACCAGAACGAAGAACTCGCCGGCACCGACACCCTGAGCAAGCTGCTCACCGTCGGCCCCGAGTGGCATAGCAAGCTGGCCAGCGGCTGGCAGCGGGTGATTTCGTTGAAGTACCAGCGTGAAGAGTATCGCCTGGGCGATGATTCGGGGCTTAGCAACCTGTTGATGCCCGGCGTCAGTTTCTCCTACCTGCGCAGCGACAACCGTATCGACCCACACAACGGCTATCGTCTGCAGTTCGACCTGCAGGCCGCCAAGGAAGGCCTGGGCTCGGACACCAACCTGGTGCACGGCAACGTGCTGCTCAAGGGCCTGACCACCCTAGGGCAGAACCACCGCTTCCTGGGGCGCGTGCAGTTCGGTGGCAGTGCCACCAATGGTTACCAGCAGAACATCCCGCCATCGTTGCGCTTCTTCGCCGGTGGCGACCAAAGCGTGCGCGGCTATGACTACCAGTCGCTGTCGCCGACCAACAACAAGGGTGACAAGATCGGTGGCCGCTACCTGGTGGCGGGCAGCGCCGAGTACCAGTATTCGATCGCCGAGAAATGGCGCCTGGCGACGTTCATCGACCAGGGCAACTCGTTCAACTCGCTGGAACTGCCCAGCCTCAAGACGGGCGTCGGGGTCGGTGTACGCTGGGTCTCGCCGGTCGGGCCGTTGCGCCTGGACCTGGCCCATGCGCTGGACGACGATGGCGGCTTCCGTTTGCACTTCTCCATGGGGCCTGAATTGTGACGCGCGTGCTCAAATCCATTCTCCTGGGCGTATTGGCGCTGTTGCTGCTGCTTGCCCTGGCGCTGGGCCTGGTACTGGGCACCCAGGCCGGCAGCCGCTGGGTGTTGGGGCTGGTCCCTGGGTTGCAGGTCGACGACTTCGACGGTCGCCTGGGGGGCGCATGGCAAGCCAGCCAACTACGCTGGGTCGAAGGCGACAACCGTGTGGAACTGCAGGCGCCGCAATTGAGCTGGTCGCCTGCGTGCCTGCTGCGGGCAACCCTCTGCGTCGAGCGCTTGCAGTCCGAACGCGTCGACATGGCCTTCGCCCCGAGCGAGGCGCAGGCCGATAGCGGTCCGCTGAAACTGCCGGCCTTGCGCCTGCCGCTGGCTATCGAAGTGGGTGAGGTCAAGGTGGGGCAGTTGCGCCTGGACGGTGACACGCTGCTCGGTGATCTGCTGCTTGTTGCGCACTGGACCCGCGCGGGGCTTCAGGTCGACAGCCTGCAAGTGCGCCGCGACGACCTGCACCTGGCGCTCAAAGGTCAGTTGCAACCAGAAGAAGACTGGCCTGTACAGTTGCAAGGCACTTTGCAGTTGCCTGCCGTCGACGGCAAGGCCTGGCAGCTGGACCTGAATGCCAAGGGTGAATTACAGAAGACCCTGACCCTGGACGCTACCAGCCGCGGTTACCTTGACGCCCACCTCACGGGGGAGCTGCAAGCCCTGGCCGAGCATCTGCCCGCCAGCGTCAGTATTCGCGCCGATGGCTTCAAACCGGCTGGCACGTTGCCCGACACCCTGCAGTTGAATCATCTTCGGCTGGACGCCCAGGGTGACCTGCTCAAGGGCTATCAGTTATCCGGGGCAGCCAGCCTGCCCGCCGAGCAGGGGCCGATCGGCCTGGCGCTGGGCGGCAAGGTCGATGCCAAGGGTGCCCGTCTCGATGCCCTGGACCTCAACGCCAGCGACACCCAACGATTGAAGCTGCAGGCCAGTGCCGACTGGCAGAAAGGCCTGAGCGCCGACGCCACCCTCGACTGGCTGGACTTCCCCTGGTTGCGTCTCTACCCCCTGGAGCAGCCACCTCAGGTCACACTGAAACGGTTCAATGCCCAGGTGCAGTACAGCGACGGCAACTACAAGGGTGCCTTCAGCGGTGATCTCGATGGCCCGGCCGGCGCATTCGAGCTGGCCAGCCCGTTCGAGGGCGATCTCGCCCAGGTTCGCTTGCCGCAGCTGGCCCTGAGCGCGGGGCAAGGCAAGGCGGGCGGCAGCGTCGCATTGCGCTTTGCTGACACATTGGCCTGGGATGTCGACCTGCAACTGTCGGCGCTCGATCCGGCCTACTGGCTGGCGGAACTGCCCGGCACCCTGGCGGGTCCGCTGCGCAGCCAGGGCGAATTGAAGAACGAACAGCTCAAGCTCAAGGCGCAACTCGACCTCAAGGGCCGACTGCGCGGTCAACCAGCGCTGCTAAAGGTCGATGCCGATGGCGCGGGCGACAACTGGACATTGGGCAGCCTGGCCGTGCAGTTGGGTGACAACCGCATCAACGGCAGCGGTAGCCTGCAGCAGCGCCTGACGGGTCGGGTCGACCTTGACCTGCCGCGCCTTGGTCAGCTCTGGCCGCAGTTGCAGGGGCAGGCCAAGGGACGCCTGGACGTCAGTGGCACCCTGGCCGCACCACAGGGCACCCTGGTGTTGCAGGGGCAACAGTTGGCGCAGGCCGACAACCGCGTGCAGCGGCTCGACCTGGATGCACGGTTGGACAGCGCCCAGCGCGGGCTGGTCACGCTCAAGGCCGGCAACATCCGCCTGGGCGACACCGCCTTGGGCACCCTCGATGTGCAAGGCAAGGGCGATGCCCGCCAGCAGGCCGCGACACTGGCCCTGGACGGCCCGCAACTCAAGCTCGACCTGGCCCTGGATGGCGCCTTGAGCAAAGGCGACTGGCGCGGTCGTCTGGCCAGCGGTCGTATCCAGGCCGGCGGCCAGGATTGGCAATTGCAGGCACCCGCCCGCCTGCAGCGCCTGGCCAGCGGCCAGCTGGACTTTGGCGCGCACTGCTGGCGCTCGGGCCAGGCCAGCCTGTGCGGCGAGGATCAGCGCCTGGCCCCGGAGCCGCGCCTGCGCTACCACCTCAAGCAGTTCCCGCTGGACAGCCTGGCACAGTGGCTGCCCAAGGACTTCGCCTGGCAGGGGCTGCTCAACGCCGACATCAACCTCGACATGCCCGCCAGCGGGCCCAAGGGCAGCGTCCGTGTCGACGCCAGCGCGGGCACCTTGCGCGTGCGTGACAAGGGGCGTTGGATCGACTTCCCGTATCAAGTGCTGCGCCTGGACAGCAACCTTGCGCCGCGCCGGGTCGACACCCGCCTGGACTTCCGTGGCGAGCGGCTGGGCGAGTTGACCCTCGATACCCGGCTCGACCCCCTGGGGCGTAACAAACCGTTGTCCGGTGAGTTCCGCCTGGCCGGCCTCGACCTGGCGATAGCCCGGCCGTTCCTGCCGATGGTCGAACGCCTGGCCGGCCAGCTCAACGGCAGTGGGCGACTCTCGGGCAGCCTGCTGGCGCCACAGGTCAACGGCACCCTGGCCCTGACCGGCGGCGAAGTGAGTGGCGCCGAGTTGCCCATCAGCTTGCAAGATCTTTCATTGCGGGCGTTGATCGCGGGCGAACAGGTCCAGCTCAATGGTGACTGGCGCAGTGGTGATGCCGGTCGCGGGCAACTGGCTGGGCAGATGACCTGGGGGCAGGTGCTGGCCATGGACCTGCGCCTGCAAGGGCAGCAACTGCCGGTCAGTGTCGAGCCCTACGCGGCGCTGGAAGTTGCTCCGGACCTGACCATTCGCCTGGTTGACGACAAACTCGCAATCACCGGCAAGGTGCGGGTGCCCAAGGGCAAGATCACCGTGCGCGAATTGCCACCTTCGACGGTCAAGGTCTCGGACGACACCGTGATCGTCGGGCACCAGACCGAAGAGGGCAAGCCGCCCATGGCGATGGCCATGGATATCGACGTCGAGGTTGGCAGTGACAAACTGGCGTTCAGCGGTTTCGGCCTGACCGCCAACGTGCTCGGCCATGTGCATATCGGCGACAACCTCGACACGCGCGGTGAGCTGAGCCTGGCCGATGGACGCTACCGCTCCTATGGCCAGAACCTCACCATTCGCAGGGCGCGGTTGCTGTTCGCCGGCCCGATCGACCAGCCGTACCTGGATATCGAAGCCATTCGCAAGGTGGACGATGTGATCGCCGGCATCCGCCTGAGCGGCAGCGCCGAACAACCCACCACGAAGGTGTTCTCCGAGCCTGCGATGAGTCAGGAGCAGGCCTTGTCGTACCTGGTGCTGGGCAGGCCGCTGAACAGCACGGGCGAGGACAGCAACAGGATGGCCGAGGCGGCACTGGGGTTGGGGCTGGTGGGGGCCGAAGGGCTGACGGCGGGCCTGGCGTCGAACCTGGGTATCGATGACTTCCAGCTGGACACCCAGGGCGCGGGCAACACCACCAGCGTGGTCGCCAGCGGCAACCTGACCGAACGCCTGAGCCTGCGTTACGGCGTGGGGGTGTTCGAGCCAGCCAATACCATTGCCTTGCGCTACAAACTGAGCAAGAAGGTCTACCTGGAGGCCGCCAGCGGCCTGGCCAGCTCGCTGGATATCTTCTACAAGCGCGACTTCTGACTGCGCGCCAGCACTCTCACCGCCCTTGGCGGGCGGTGAGAGTGCTTCTGGCCATATTCTCCTTCGGCCATCCTCTCTATTCATGCCTTGATCCTTTCCATGGATCCTCCTGCGCAACCGGATGCTCAGCGAGCATGGTGCTCCAGACGACGAATGTTGCCGATCTGCCGCAGGCTCAATCCGTACTTGTCAGCCAGCAGGCTGCGCGACAGACCGTCGGCGCTTTCCCTCTGGATCTGCTGATTGCGCAACTGGCGCTGGAAGTGGTCGGCCTTGGGGATCTCCAGGGCGATGCCAGCGAAGCGTTCGATCAACGCATCAAGTGCGTCGGCTGGCAGGACGTCGGCCAGCTTGGTGCGCTCGCGGTGCTTGGGGATGTACTTGGGGCGGCCGCCGAAAGCGCAGGTCAGGTGGTAGGCATTTTCGATGCCGATGCATTCGATCAGCGATTGCAGGGAGTGAGGCAACTGGCTTACTTCGATGTTGTTGAGGTCTGGCATTTCCATGCAGGCATTCCTTCTGCTGAATCTGGTTGTCATGACGCTTGACCGTCGATGGCAAGTGTCGAGGCTGCCACTGAGTGGCTTGGCTCGATTCTCAGGTAGCTCCAGAAAGCGCCGCTAGGCGCGAAGCGGAACGGGAGTTGTAGCCTGCGCACATTGTCATTCGCGGGCAGTCGCCCAATTCGATGTAGGAAATTCCTTCACCCTTGCGCTACAGGCCCCAAAACTCCTAGAGAAGGCCTTCCGTGGTGGCATTCTGGGTGCTGATGTCTAGGGGTAATCTTGCCAATGCACGGCTTGCCTAACGGGCTCGCAGGTGCTGCGTTCGTTGGCACGTAAGGAAAGTGGCTCGCGGCAGGAATGTCAGCGTAGGAAAAATGGTCGCGGTATCATGGCGCTGGCTCCGTGGGAGCCCCATGTCCCCGATGTCGCAAGGAAACTCCGATGACACATGTGCAGCGCCTGAAATATTCGATCCTGATCATCCTGGTGGTCCTGGGCATCATGCTCGGCCTGAGTTACCTGCAGAAGCAGGGCACTATCAGCGAGCAGATGTTCCAGTACATCGCCATCGCCATTGCGGTCGTGGTGGTGGTGATCAACGGGATCCTGCGGCGCAAGGTCAAGCCCTGAGGCGGACGGGCCGGCTGTCCTGGCCGGCCAGGCGCTCAGCGTGTGGCCGGCAGCTCGAGTACGGCCCGGGCCTGGGCTTCCAGGCTGTAGCACTTGTCGCTGCCCAGGCTGATGACACCTTCGGCACACAAACGCTTGAGCACTTCGCGCACGCTCAGGAACGACAGGGGAATATCCAGCTGCTCAAGCTGCGCGTGCACGCCTCGCACGCCAATGCTGCGGCCATCACGGGCCGCGCTGTGCAGGGCGTCAATGACCTTGAGGCGGATCAGGCTGGTGCGCAGGCCGTAGGTGCGCAGCAGCTCGCGGATCTGCTCGTTGCCGACGCGCTCGTCCTGCCCGCCAGGTGCCCGTGCCGGGCCTGGCAGCGTGTGCAGGGAAGGTTGCGGGTTGTACATGTGAATGCTCCTTTTCGTGGACTGTCCCGAAATCATGAGTGCCTCACTACTTAAGACGAATGAGAACGGGAAAACTGCAATCCCCGTGGAAAAAAAATCTGACACGCCTTGTTCAAGACGTTGCAACCCGCCACGGGGCGTAAAATTTTCATCCGGCTTTTCGTCTGATCGGGATAACCCCGATTGCACGAGGAGTGCTTGTGATCTCTCTTTCGCGTCCCCTGTTCCACCTTGGGCTGGCCACCCTGCTGGTCGGCACCAGCCTGGCCGGCCAGGCGCGGGAGGCTGCCGGTGAAGCCTCCGCGCAGATTCGTCGGACCAGCTTCGGCGTGCCGCATATCCTCGCCAAGGATGAACGTGGCCTGGGCTACGGCATCGGCTATGCCTATGCCCAGGACAATCTGTGCCTGCTGGCCAATGAAGTGTTGACGGTCAACGGTGAGCGTTCGCGTTACTTCGGCGCGCAGGCAAAGACCGTTGAGCTGCGTGAAAACCTCGCCAGCGATCTGTTCTTTACCTGGTTGAACAACCCGCAGGCGGTCAATGGCTTCCTTCAGGCGCAGCCCAGTGCCGTGCGCGACCTGCTCGAAGGCTATGCGCTTGGCTACAACCGTGCCTTGGGTGAGCGGCGCGCGCAGGGCCTGCCCGCCGAATGCGGAAAAGGCGATTGGGTAAGGCCGATCACCAGCCTCGATCTGGTCAAGCTGACCCGTCGCTTGCTTGCAGAGGGCGGGGTAGGGCAGTTCGCTGAAGCGGTGGTGGCTGCCACGCCGCCAAAGCTGGCGGCGCAACGCCCGACGGTCGATTACAGCGTGGCCTTGGCGCGACAGGCGGCGTTTGCCGCGGAGCGCGGCAGCAACGCGGTTGCCGTCGGTGCCGAGCGTTCGGCGAACGGGCGCGGCCTGTTGCTGGCCAACCCACATTTCCCATGGGTGGGCGGGCTGCGCTTCTACCAGATGCAATTGACCATTCCCGGCCAGCTGGACGTGATGGGGGCGGCATTGCCCGGGCTGCCGGTGGTCAATATCGGTTTCAACCGGCACCTGGCCTGGACCCACACGGTCGACACGTCCAAGCATTTCACGCTCTATCGTCTGCAGCTTGACCCGAAGGATGCGGCGCGCTACCTGCTGGACGGCCAGTCGCTGCCGCTCGAACGGCAGATGCTGAGCGTCACGGTCAAGGGCGAAGATGGCGCGTTGAGCCAGGTCGAGCGGCCGGTCTACCTGTCGAAGTTCGGCCCGGTGGTGCAATGGCCTGGTCGGCTGGACTGGGATCGCCAGGCCGCCTACAGCCTGCGTGACGCCAACCTGGACAACACCCGGGTGCTTGAACAGTGGTACCGGATCAACCGCACCGACAGCCTGGATGCCTTGAAGGGCAGCATCGGGCACTTGCAGGGCATTCCCTGGGTCAACACCCTGGCGGTGGACAGTGCCGGGCGGGCGCTGTACCTGAACCAGTCGGTGGTGCCTTACGTGGACCATGCGTTGCTGGCGCAGTGCGGCAATCCCCAGGCTTCCGGCCCGCTGGTGGTACTGGATGGCTCGCGAACTGCCTGCCAATGGAAGATCGATGCGCAAGCCGCCCAGCCTGGCATCTTCCCGGCACGGCTGCTGCCGAGCCTGGAACGTGGCGATTTTGTGCAGAACTCCAATGATTCTGCCTGGATGGCCAACCCGGCGCAGCCGCTGACCGGCTTCTCGCCCTTGGTCAGCCGTGCCGACCAGCCGTTGGGCATGCGTAGCCGCTTTGCCCTGCAGCGCTTGCAGAGCGCCGGCAAGCTGGGTGTCGCTGACCTGCAGCGCATGGTGTTCGATGACGAGGTTTACCTGGCCAGCCTGCTGCTGCCGGATCTGCTGCAATGGTGCAAGGGGGCACAGGCCGATCTGCAATCGGTGTGTGCCAGCCTTCAGGCCTGGAACGGCAAGGCGGACCTGGACAGCGGTGTCGGTCTGGTCCACTTCACCAACATCCTCAACACGCTGTCGCAGCACCCGGAAAGCTGGCGTGTGCCGTTCGACCCAGCGGATCCGCAGCACACCCCCCGTGGTTTGGCGGTGGAGCAGGCGGCGGTCGGCAAGCTGCTGCGCGAGGCGGCTTTGGCTTCGCTGGAGCAGGTCGGCAAATCGGGTATCAGTGCCGAGCAGCGCTGGGGCCAGATCCAGCAGGCGGCGGATGGCACGCCAGTGCCGGGTGGCCCGCAGGCCTTGGGTGTGTACAACGCGATGGTCAGCGTGCCGGTGGGGCCGGGCAAGCGCCTGGTGGTGAGTGGTTCAAGCTATCTGCAGGTGGTCAGTTTCACCGAGCAGGGGCCGCTGGCCCAGGGGTTGCTGGCGTTTTCGCTGTCGAGTGAAGCGGCTTCGCAGCATGCAGGCGATCAGACGCGCGCATTTGCGGCCAAGCAACTGGCACCGATTCCGTTTACCGAGGCGCAGATCAAGGCGGATCCGCAGTTCCGTCAGTATGTGATCAGTGAGCGTGACAAGGCGGCGGTGGCGAGCAGCGTTCAATAGTCATCATGGTATTGGCCGGGCTATGCCGGGCATCGCCAGCAAGGCTGGCTCCTACGGGTATCGTTGTAGGAGCCAGCCTTGCTGGCGAACAACTGGCACCGCTCGGGCTCAGGAAAACTCGAACGGCGCCAACTGGAAGCCTTGTTCATCCACCTGCAGTGCCCAACCGCGCCTGTCCCAGTCCCCCAGCACGATGCGCCGCGCCGGTTGACCATCGACCACCAGCTTGTGAATCGCCGGGCGGTGGGTGTGACCATGCACCAAGGTGCGAACGCCGTGTGCCGCCATCACCTTCGGTACTTCGTCCGGGGTGACATCGACGATTTCGGTGTTCTTCATGCGGGTCTGCGACTTGCTCTCGCTGCGCAGCTTGCGTGCCAGCTTCTGGCGCGTGGCCAACGGCAGGTGCCGCAGGATCCACAGGCTCAGCGGGTTGCGCAGGTAGCGGCGCAGCTTCATGTAGCCGACATCGCGGGTACACAGCGTATCGCCATGCATCAGCAATACGGCTTCGCCGCCCAGTTCGATCACGCTCGGGTCGTCCAGCAGGGTGCAACCAGCGGCCCGGCAGAACGCCTGGCCGATGAGGAAGTCGCGGTTGCCGTGCATCAGGTAGATCGTCGTGCCGCTGTCGCTCAGCTGGCGCAAGGCCTGGCAGATCGACTGCTGGAACGGCGTCATGGCATCGTCGCCGATCCAGGCCTCGAAGAAGTCGCCGAGGATGTACAGCGCCTTGGCGTACCGCGCACGGCCGTCGAGCAGATCAAGAAACGCCCGGGTGATGTCCGGGCGTTCTTCTTGCAGGTGCAGATCGGAGATCAGCAGTATCACTCAATGATCTCGGCTTTCTCGATGATCACGTCGTCCTTCGGTACGTCCTGGTGGCCGGCCTTGGAACCGGTGGACACGCCTTCGATGGCATCGACGACTTCACGGCCTTCGATCACTTCGCCGAATACCGCGTAGCCCCAGCCCTGCACGTTCTTGCCGCTGTGGTTGAGGAAGTCGTTGTTGCTGGCGTTGATGAAGAACTGCGCGGAGGCCGAGTGCGGCTCCATGGTACGCGCCATGGCGATGGTGTACTTGGCGTTCTTCAGGCCGTTGTCAGCTTCGTTCTGGATGCTGGCGCGGGTCTTCTTCTGGCTCATGCCTGGCTCGAAGCCGCCGCCCTGGATCATGAAGCCCTTGATCACGCGGTGGAAGACGGTGCCATCGTAGTGGCCTTCCTTGACGTACTGGACGAAGTTCTCGGTGGTCAGCGGGGCTTTTTCGGCGTCCAGTTGCAGGACGATGTCGCCGTGGTTGGTGCTCAGTTTGACTTTGGACATGCTTAAGTTCGCTCTCAAGGCATCGGGAATAGGGGGCGCCCAGGTTGTGCCGATTACCCGGCACAAGGCGCGCGGTAGCCATTTTTGCACGGATCGCGATAATTCGCGCCAGTTTGTCGGTGCCTGGCTGTCGGCAGCTTGACTGCTTCGGCTATGATAGGCCCTTTGATTCAATCGGCCTACCCGGGCCGGCTACCTGTATTCAAGGACACTATGAGCAAGCCCACTGCCGACAACGCGCCCAACGCCGCCGCAAAAGGCGCCCCCGCCGTCCCTGCGAACTTCCTGCGGCCGATCGTCCAGGCCGACCTGGACGCGGGCAAGCACAGCAGCATCGTCACCCGCTTCCCGCCGGAGCCGAACGGTTACCTGCACATCGGCCACGCCAAGTCGATTTGCGTGAACTTCGGCCTGGCCCAGGAATTCGGCGGCGTTTGTCACCTGCGTTTCGACGACACCAACCCGGCCAAGGAAGACCAGGAGTACATCGACTCCATCCAGCGTGACGTCAAGTGGCTGGGCTTCGAGTGGGCAGGCCCGGTGCGCTATGCCTCGGATTACTTCGACCAGTTGCACGACTGGGCCGTGGACCTGATCAAGTCGGGCAACGCCTACGTCTGCGACCTCAGCCCCGAGCAGGCCAAGGAATACCGTGGCAGCCTGGTCGAGGCCGGCAAGAACAGCCCGTTCCGCGAGCGCAGCGTCGAAGAGAACCTCGACCTGTTCGCGCGCATGAAGGCCGGCGAGTTCAAGGACGGCGAGCGCGTGCTACGCGCCAAGATCGACATGGCTTCGCCGAACATGAACCTGCGCGACCCGATCCTGTACCGCATCCGCCATGCCCACCACCACCAGACCGGTGACAAGTGGTGCATCTACCCGAACTACGACTTCACCCACGGTCAGTCGGACGCCATCGAAGGCATCACCCACTCGATCTGCACCCTGGAGTTCGAAAGCCACCGTCCGCTGTACGAGTGGTTCCTCGACAAGTTGCCGGTACCCGCGCACCCGCGCCAGTACGAGTTCAGCCGCCTGAACCTGAACTACACCATCACCAGCAAGCGCAAGCTCAAGCAACTGGTGGACGAAGGCCATGTCGAAGCCTGGGACGACCCGCGCATGTCGACGCTGTCGGGCTACCGCCGTCGCGGCTACACGCCGGCCTCGATCCGTAACTTCTGCGAGATGATCGGCACCAACCGTTCCGACGGCGTGGTCGACATGGCGATGCTCGAATTCAGCATCCGCGACGACCTGGACCGCACCGCGCCGCGCGCGATGTGTGTACTGCGCCCGTTGAAGGTGGTCATCACCAACTATCCGGAAGGCCAGGTCGAGCAGCTCGAACTGCCGCGCCACCCGAAGGAAGACATGGGCGTGCGCGTGCTGCCATTCGCCCGCGAGCTGTACATCGACCGCGACGACTTCATGGAAGAGCCGCCCAAGGGCTACAAGCGCCTTGAGCCGGCCGGTGAAGTGCGCCTGCGCGGCAGCTACGTGATCCGCGCCGACGAGGCCATCAAGGATGCCGACGGCAACATCGTCGAGCTGCGCTGCTCGTACGATCCGGAAACGCTTGGCAAGAATCCCGAAGGCCGCAAGGTAAAAGGCGTGATTCACTGGGTGCCGGCCGCAGGCAGCGTCGAGTGCGAAGTGCGCCTGTACGACCGCCTGTTCCGCTCCGCCAACCCGGAGAAGACCGAAGAGGGTGGCAGCTTCCTCGACAACATCAACCCCGAGTCGCTGCAGGTGCTCAGCGGTTGCCGCGCCGAGCCATCGCTGGCCCAGGCCCAGCCGGAGGACCGCTTCCAGTTCGAGCGCGAGGGCTACTTCTGTGCCGACCTGAAGGACAGCCAGCCGGGCCGCCCGGTGTTCAACCGCACCGTCACCCTGCGTGACTCCTGGGGCAGCTGAGGAACCGCCGTGCTTACGATCTACAACACGCTGAGCAAGACGAAGGAAACCTTCAAGCCGCTCGATGGCAACAACGTGCGCATGTACGTGTGCGGCATGACCGTGTACGACTACTGCCACCTGGGCCACGGCCGCAGCATGGTCGCCTTCGACCTGATCACCCGCTGGCTGCGCAAGAGCGGCTACGCGCTCACTTATGTGCGCAACATCACCGACATCGACGACAAGATCATCAATCGGGCCAACGAGAACGGCGAGTCGTTCGATGCGCTGACCGCCCGCATGATCGACGCGATGCACGAGGATGAGCGGCGCCTGAGCATCCTCAAGCCTGACCTGGAGCCCCGTGCCACCGATCACATCCCCGGCATGCACGCGATGATCCAGACGTTGATCGACAAGGGCTACGCCTACGCGCCGGGCAACGGCGACGTGTACTACCGGGTCGGCAAGTTCGTCGGCTACGGCAAGCTGTCGCGCAAGAAGATCGAAGACCTGCGCATCGGCGCGCGGATCGAGGTGGGCGAGTCGAAACAGGACCCGCTGGACTTCGTGCTGTGGAAGGGCGCCAAGCCGGGCGAGCCGTTCTGGGATTCGCCGTGGGGCCCGGGCCGTCCGGGCTGGCACATCGAGTGCTCGGTCATGTCCACCTGCTGCCTGGGCGAGAGCTTCGACATCCACGGTGGCGGCAGTGACCTGGAGTTCCCGCACCACGAGAACGAGATCGCCCAGAGCGAGGCGGCCACCGGCAAGCAGTATGCGAACGCCTGGATGCACTGCGGCATGATCCGCATCAATGGCGAGAAGATGTCCAAGTCGTTGAACAACTTCTTCACCATCCGCGACGTGCTCGACAAGTACCACCCGGAAGTGGTGCGCTATCTGCTGGTGGCCAGCCACTACCGCAGCGCCATCAACTACTCCGAAGACAGCCTGCGTGATTCGAAAGGGGCGCTGGAGCGCTTCTACCACGCCCTGCGCGGCCTGCCGCGTGTTGCCGCGAAGGGTGGCGAGGCGTTCGTCGAGCGCTTCACCGTGGCGATGAACGACGACTTCGGCACACCGGAAGCCTGCGCCGTGCTGTTCGACCTGGTGCGCGAGATCAACCGCCTGCGCGAAAGCGATGTCGAGGCCGCTGCCGGTCTGGCAGGTCGCCTGCGTGAGTTGGGTGATGTGCTGGGTGTGCTGCAACTGGATGCCGACGAGTTCCTGCGTGCCGGTGCCGAAGGCAAGGTCGATGCCGCTGAAGTGGAGGCCTTGATCCAGGCGCGTCTGCAGGCGCGTGCGGACAAGAACTGGGCCGAGTCCGACCGTATCCGTGACCAGATCACCGCCATGGGTGTGGTGCTGGAAGATGGCAAGGGTGGCACCACCTGGCGTCTGGCTGACTGATCTGCGCAATAGGGGCTGCTTTGCAGCCCGTTCGCCGGCAAGCCGGCTCCTACACTATCCCTGTAGGAGCCGGCTTGCCGGCGAAAGGGCCGCAAAGCGGCCCCAGTCGTTACTTGGCCAGGCCCGCCAACGGGCAATGCAGCACCAGCTTCGCCCCGCCCAGCTCGCTGGCCCCCACCTCCAAGCCGAAGCCATGCAGGTCGACGATCGCCGCGACGATCGACAGGCCCAGCCCGAACCCCGGGTGACGATGGCCTTCATCACTGCGATAGAAGCGCTTCAGCACCGCCTCGCGCTCCTGCGCTGGGATACCCGGCCCGCTGTCTTCGACGGCGATACGCACGCCATCGTCGTCCTGCATCGCCTCGATCCAGACCTGCCCACCCTCCGGGGTGAACTTGATTGCATTGCCCACCAGGTTGGCCAGCGCCTCGAACAGCAATTCGCGGTCGCCATGCAGCGCAGGCAATTGCCCGGGCTGTGCCAGGCGCAGGCGGATGCCGCCATCCTCGGCCAGTGGCAGGTAGAAATCATGCAGCTCCATCAGCAACGCATGGGGGTCAAGCTGCACGAAACCGGCACGCCGCTGGCGATCTTCCAGTTCGCTGATGCGCAGCAGGCCGCGGAAGCGCGCCATCAGTGTGTCGGTCTCGCCGATCGCCTGGTCCAGTGCCTCGCCCTGCGCCGAGTCGATGCCGTTCTGCTGGCGAATGCGATAAAGCTGGGCGCGCAGGCGGGTCAGTGGCGTGCGCAGGTCATGGGCGATGTTGTCGCACACCCCCTTGACCTCGTGCATCAGCCGCTCGATACGGTCGAGCATGGCGTTGACGATGGCGGCGAGCATGTCCAGCTCGTCACGCCGGGCCGACAGCGGCAGCCGGTGGGTGAGGTCGCCGGCAACAATCAGCTCGGCTTGGGCCTGGATGGCGCGGATGCGCTTGAGCGGTCGGCGGCGCAGCAGGTACCAGCCGGCAAAACCTGGGATCAAGGTGAGGGAGATGCCCCAGAGCAGGGCGTGGAGGATGATCCGGGTGACCACGAACAGCGAGCCGTTGTCCCGCACCAGCACCAGCCAGCGACCGTCCTGGATCTTGATCGCCACGGCGTCGCAGCTGTCGGGGGGCAGGCGCGGGTCATCGGCGTCCAGGCAGCGTTCGAGCTCGTGGATCTTGCCATCCAGGCCCAGGTCGGAGGGGATGGCGCGGATGCGTCCGCCAATGGGGTTGAGCTGCGGGTCGAACAGGCCGTAGGCGTCGAAGCTGCGCTCCTCGAAGGCCTGGCTGGCGATCAGGGCGTCGTCCAGTTGCTTGCCGCTCATGTGGGCGAACAGGTGCTGGCGTTGCAGCATGGAGTGGCGGGTGAGCTTGTTCAGGTAGCTGGACACTTCGAAGTACAGCACCCCCATGAGGATGCTGCTCCAGGCCACGAAGAGGAAACTGTACAGCGCCAGCAGGCGGCTGGTGGAGGAGCTCCAGCCCTTAGACGGGTTCGGCAATAGCATAGCCGGAGCCCCGCACGGTACGGATCAGGGGAGTCTGGCCGGGCGAGTCGATCTTCTTGCGCAGGCGCCCGATGTGCACGTCGATCAGGTTGGTGCCAGGGTCGAAGTGATAACCCCAGACCTCCTCGAAGATCATCATCCGGGTGATCACCTGGCCGGAATGGCGCATCAGGTATTCCAGCAGCTTGTACTCGGTGGGCAGCAGGTTCAGCGACTGCTCGCCGCGGCGTGCTTCGTGGCTGATCAGGTCCAGCTCCAGGTCGGCGACCTGCAGGCGGGTCTGGGTCATGGGCGTGCTGTTGCGGCGCAGCAACACCTCGACCCTTGCGGCCATCTCATCCGAAGCGAATGGCTTGGTCAGGTAGTCGTCCCCTCCGGCACGCAGGCCGCGCACCCGCTCGTCGACATCGGAGAGGGCGCTGATCATCAGGATCGGGGTGGCGATCTTCAGGCTGCGCAGGGTGGTGACGATGGTCAGGCCATCGACCTCGGGCAGCATACGGTCCACGGTGATCAGGTCATAGCCACCGGCGATGGCTTTGGACAGGCCTTCGCGACCGTTGTCGGCCCAATCGACCTCCAGGCCATGGCTGGTGAGTTCGGCGACGATTTCCTGGCCGGTGACGGCATCGTCTTCGATGGTCAGTACGCGTGGCATGCTGGTTCCTGGGCGGCGAATGGAGGCTTGATTGTGCCAAAGAATAGACAAACGGCGATTTAAGAAAAATTCATCTGCGTCAAAGGAACCCGCATCGGCACACCGCATCCTGTAGGAGCCAGCCTTGCTGGCGAACAGCGCTTCGCCACACCCGTAACGAAAACGGGGCATGCCATCGCTGGCATGCCCCGTTTTCACAGCAGGCGAACGCCTCAGGCGACCTTGACGATCCAGCCCGCCGGCGCTTCGACATCACCGCTCTGGATACCGGTCAGCTCGTTGTAGAGCTTTTGCGTGACCGGGCCGACTTCGGTTTCGCTGTGGAACACATGCAGCTTGCCATTGTACTGGATACCGCCGATCGGGGTGATCACGGCGGCGGTGCCGCAAGCACCGGCTTCAACGAAACGGTCAAGCTTGTCGATTTCCACGTCGCCCTCGATGACTTTCAGGCCCAGGCGCGATTCGGCCAGTTCCATCAGCGACAGGCGGGTGATGCCCGGCAGTACCGAGATCGACTTCGGCGTGACGAATTCGTTGTTGGCGGTGATGCCGAAGAAGTTGGCCGAGCCGACTTCCTCGATTTTCTTGTGGGTCAACGGGTCGAGGTAGATGCAGTCGGCGAAACCGGCTTTCTTGGCTTCGTAACCGGGTTGCAGGCTGGCCGCGTAGTTGCCGCCGACTTTTGCCGCGCCGGTGCCTTGCGGGGCCGCGCGGTCGTAGTCGGAGATCAGGAACTTGTGCGGGGTCATGCCGCCCTTGAAGTACGAGCCGACCGGGATGGCGAAGACCGAGAAGATGAACTCGGGGGCGGTGCGCACGCCGATGTTGTCACCGGTGCCGATCACGAAGGGGCGCAGGTACAGCGCACCTTTGCCGTGCGGTGGGACGAATTTTTCGTTGGCCTTGACCACCTGCTTGCAGGCTTCGATGAACTGCTCGGTCGGTACGCGTGGCATCAGCAGGCGGTCGCAGCTGCGCTGCATGCGTGCGGCGTTCTGGTCCGGGCGGAACAGGTTGATCGAGCCGTCCTTGCAACGGTAGGCCTTCAGGCCTTCGAAGCACTGCTGGCCATAGTGCAGGGCGGTGGAGCCTTCACTGATGTGCAGCACGTTGTCTTCGGTCAGGGTGCCTTTGTCCCACTCGCCGTTACGCCATACGGACAGGTAACGTTTGTCGGTCTTGATGTAGTCGAAACCCAGCTTGTCCCAGTTAATGCTTTCGTTACTCATGACACCCTCATAGCTCAACGCCCGAACACGGCGGGCTGCTTTTATATGCGCACCCCGCCACCTTAATACATCCGGCGCGGATCGGGAACCGTGGGTGATCACACAACCCTTTGGGGCGCAGGGCCTCTGTAGGAGCGGCTTTAGCCGCGATTCAGGCCACGCGGTGCCTGGCTCCCGCTTTGCGGGTGATCGCGGCTAAAGCCGCTCCTACAGGCGAACAGGCCTCACGGCTCAGCGCAAACGCCGATTCCAGTCACCGCCATGATCCCTCCAGCACGCTTCCTCGCTGTCGAAGCGCACATGCCAGGCGACATTGTCCAGCCGGACGCCGGCTTCAGTAAGCGCCTGGGCCGTCAACGCAAGCATCCGCGCCTTGTCCTCGCCCGCCAGCGCCCTGGCTTTGTCGGTGTCGTCGGTGAACACCCAGGTAATGCGCAGGCTGGCGGGGAAATCGTCGAGATCGACCTGGTGTGTAAGCCAGGCGAAGCCGACAATCTCGGCCTGTGCCGTGGTGCAGGCCTCGGTCAGGCAGGCGACCATCTCTCGCTCGAGTCGTGCCAGGGCCCGCTTGTCGCTGGCCATCAGGCGTTGTCGATCTGCTGGCAGAAGCGCAGGCGGTTGCCGAACGGGTCGACGACCTGCATCTCCAAGCCCCAGTCGACCGTTTCGGCATGAGGGCGGGCGTAGCCATACCGCTTGTCCAGCAGTTCGCACTCCAGGGCCTTGAGGTCTTCTACCCGGGCGAATACCGCCGAACCCGGCGTGGCGTCACCGTGGTGCTCGGACAGGTGCAGGATCAGCCCGTCGCGATGAATCTGCATGTACAGCGGCAAGTCCGGGGCGAAGCGGTGTTCCCAGTCCAGCTCGAATCCAAGAAAGTCGAGGTAGAACTCCCTGGCCTTGTCGACCGAGAAGATGCGCAGGATCGGAATGGCGGGGGCAAATGTCATGGGCACATCCTTGTCTCGAAATGGGGCCGGAGCGCCACTTTAACGCACCTGCGGACACGGGAAGGCACGTAAATCGCGCGTCAATGCGCCGGCCGCTCTGGCCCAAGGCCGGGCGGGCTGACCGACGGTCCGGAAGTTTCATCTTCGTTCACCTGCGGACTTGGCCCGCTACCTGCTATATCCAGCCAGCGAATATTGATCGAGTGGTCAGCCTGGCGCGCCTGCAAGCACCCAGCGCATGGCCCTCCGGACGGCCGCAAGGCCACGGATTCCAGGGGTTCCAGGATGTCGTTGGCGCAGCAGATCGAACCACCGCAGGCAGACCCGGGTTGGAGCGCCCACCTGCAGTTGCGCTTCATCCAGCGCGATGGTGTGACTCGCCTTGGTGCGCGGCGCCATGTCGGACCTCTTTTGGTGCAGCGGCCATTCCATCCGGAGGGCGCGCCGTGCCATGTCTATGTGCTGCATCCGCCTGGGGGCATCGTCGCTGGTGACCGCCTGGAGCTGGATGTTCACCTTGAAAGCGGCAGCCACGCACTGCTGACCATGCCCGGCGCCAGCAAGTTCTACCGCAGCATCGGCCCGACCGCGCGCCTGACCCAGCGCTTTCACCTCGCCGCTGGCAGCACCCTGGAGTGGCTGCCCCAGGACAGCATTTTCTTCAATGGCGCCCGGGCCAGCCTCGACAGCCGCTTCAGCCTTGAACCCGGCGCCCGCATGCTGGCCTGGGAAACCTTGTGCCTGGGCCGGCCGGTGATGGGCGAGTGCTTTGCCCAGGGCGCCCTGGACAGCCGCCTGTGCATCGAACTGCCCGGTTATCCCGGCTTGCATGAGCGCCTGCGCATCGAAGGCGGGCGCCTGGACAAAGTGGGCAGATACCCGCTGATCGCGACGTTCTGCGCAACACCGGCCGACCAAGCCGTGCTGGAGCAGGTCCGGCAACAGCTCGAGGCGCTCGACACCCCGGCCGGCGCGACGTTGCTCGGCCCGCTGCTGGTGATCCGCCTGCTTGATCACGACAACCAACACCTGCAACGCAACCTGCAGCGCCTCTGGCACCTGCTGCGTCCGGCCGTGCTCGGCCTGGCGCCGTGCCCGCCGCGCATCTGGGCCACCTGAGAGAGCCGCCATGGAGCTGACCCCGAGAGAGAAAGACAAACTGCTGCTGTTCACCGCCGCGCTGCTGGCCGAACGACGCCTGGCCCGTGGCCTGCGGCTGAATTATCCGGAAGCGGTGGCACTGATCAGCGCCGCGGTGCTGGAGGGTGCCCGCGACGGCCGCACGGTGGCCGAGCTGATGAGCCTCGGGCGCGAGGTGCTGGTGCGCGAACAGGTCATGGACGGTGTGCCGGAAATGCTCCACGACGTCCAGGTCGAGGCGACCTTCCCCGACGGCACCAAGCTGGTGACCGTGCATGACCCCATTGTCTGAGGAGCCCCGTATGATCCCCGGAGAAGTCCAGGTCGCCGCAGGCGACATCGAGCTCAACGTCGGCCGAGAAACGCTCAGCGTCAGTGTGGCCAATCACGGCGACCGCCCTGTGCAAGTCGGTTCGCACTACCATTTTTTCGAAGTCAACGACGCCCTGGTGTTCGATCGCGCGCCAACCCGTGGCTTTCGGCTGGATATCCCGGCCGGCACCGCGGTGCGCTTCGAGCCGGGCCAGGCGCGCACCGTGCAACTGGTGGCCTACGCCGGCAAGCGTGAGGTCTATGGCTTCCAGGGCAAAGTGATGGGCGCGCTGGAGGGCAGGGCATGAGCCGCATTTCCCGGCAGGCCTACGCCGACATGTTCGGCCCCACCGTCGGCGACCGTGTGCGCCTGGCCGACACCGCGCTGTGGGTGGAAGTGGAGAAAGACTTCACGGTCTATGGCGAGGAGGTCAAGTTCGGCGGCGGCAAGGTGATTCGCGACGGCATGGGCCAGGGCCAGATGCTGGCAGCCGAGGCCATGGACCTGGTACTGACCAATGCCCTGGTCATCGACCACTGGGGCATCGTCAAGGCCGACATCGGCGTCAAGCACGGGCGTATCGCCGCCATCGGCAAGGCCGGCAATCCTGACGTGCAACCCGGCATCACCGTACCGGTCGGACCGGGCACCGAGGTGATCGCCGCCGAAGGCAAGATCGTCACTGCCGGTGGCATCGATTCGCACATCCACTTCATCTGTCCGCAGCAGGTGGAAGAGGCGCTGACCAGCGGCGTCACCACCTTCATCGGCGGTGGCACGGGGCCGGCCACCGGCACCAACGCCACCACGTGCACCCCAGGCCCCTGGTACCTGGCGCGCATGCTCCAGGCCGCCGACAGCCTGCCGATCAACATCGGCCTGCTGGGCAAGGGCAATGCCTCGCGCCCCGAGGCGTTACGCGAGCAGATCGCCGCCGGCGCCGTGGGCCTCAAGCTGCACGAGGACTGGGGTTCGACGCCCGCGGCCATCGACTGCTGCCTGGGCGTGGCCGAAGAAATGGACATCCAGGTTGCGATCCACACCGACACCCTCAACGAGTCGGGCTGCATCGAGGACACCCTCGCCGCGATCGGCGAGCGCACCATCCACACCTTCCACACCGAAGGCGCGGGCGGAGGTCATGCACCGGACATCATCCGCGCGGCCGGCCAGGCCAACGTGCTGCCGTCATCGACCAACCCGACCCTGCCGTACACCGTCAACACCGTCGACGAACACCTGGACATGCTCATGGTCTGCCATCACCTGGACCCGAGCATCGCCGAAGATGTGGCCTTCGCCGAATCACGCATCCGCCGCGAAACCATTGCCGCCGAGGACATTCTCCACGACATGGGCGCATTCGCCATGACCTCGTCCGACTCCCAGGCCATGGGCCGGGTTGGCGAAGTGGTGTTGCGCACCTGGCAGGTGGCCCACCAGATGAAACTACGTCGTGGGCCGTTGGCGCCGGACAGCGGCTACAGCGACAACTTCCGGGTCAAACGCTACATCGCCAAATACACGATCAACCCGGCGCTGACCCACGGCATCGCCCACGAAGTGGGCTCGGTTGAGGTGGGCAAACTCGCCGACCTGGTGTTATGGGCGCCTGCGTTTTTCGCGGTCAAGCCAGCGCTGGTGCTCAAGGGCGGGATGATCGTCACCGCGCCCATGGGTGATATCAATGGCTCGATCCCGACGCCACAACCGGTGCACTACCGGCCGATGTTCGGCGCCCTGGGCGCGGCCCGGCATGCCACGCGCATGACCTTCCTGCCCCAGGCGGCCATGGATCGAGGCCTGGCCGAGGAATTGAACCTGCGCAGCCTGATCGGCGTGGCCCACGGCTGTCGCCGGGTACGCAAGGCCAACATGGTCCACAACACCTTGCAGCCGCTGATCGAAGTCGATGCGCAGACCTACCAGGTGCGTGCCGATGGCGAGCTGCTGGTCTGCGAGCCGGCCCGCGAATTGCCGCTGGCCCAGCGTTATTTCCTGTTCTGAAGGAGCGAACATGATCCTACTCACCCGGCGGGTCCCTGAAACCGTAACGGCTACTGGCACCCTCACGCTCGATGTCGACAGCCGGATCAAGAGCCGGCTGCGGGTCACCCTGGATGATGGTCGCGAGGCCGGGCTGATGCTTGAACGCGGCCATCTGTTGCGCGGTGGCGAGCTGCTCGCTGACGCCGATGGCCGCCAGGTGATCCGCGTGCTGGCGGCGCCTGAAGCCGTGTCGACGGTGCGCTGCGACGACCCGCACTTGCTGGCCCGCGCTGCTTATCACCTGGGTAACCGCCATGTGCCGTTGCAGATCGAACCAGGCCTGTTGCGTTACCAACACGACCATGTGCTCGACGACATGGTGCGTGGCCTGGGCCTGACCGTCGACGCCGAACTGGCGCCGTTCGAGCCCGAGTCTGGCGCCTACCAGAGTGCCCCCCACAGCCACGGTCATGGCCACGATCACCCGTTCGTGCGCCTGCCTGCCCATTCCTGAACCACCTTTGGAGCTTGCGATGAAAAAGACTTTCGCCCTGATGTTGTTGCTGGTGGCCTTGCCAGCCTTCGCCCACCCAGGCCATGACACCAACCCGCTGCAGGACGGCCTGCTGCATCCGCTGACGGGGCTCGATCACTTGCTGATGCTGATCGGCACCGGCGTGCTCGCGGCCTTGACCCGGCGCAGCCTTACTCTGCCGTTGACCACCCTGGCGGCGATGTTCGGCGGTGCCGTGTGCGGCCATCTGTTCGGCGATGTGGTGGGCATGGAGCAGATGATCGTCGCGTCACTGCTGGTGGCTGCCGCCGCCATGCTGCTGCCGAGCCGTCAGCTGCTACTGTCGCTGATCATGCCGGTGTTCGCCCTGTTCCATGGCTGGGCCCATGGCGTCGAGGCCACGCCCAGTGCGTTCTGGCTGTTCAGCGCCGGCTTCGTCACGGTAAGTGGCCTGTTGCTGGTGGTCGGTTTCGCTGTGGGCTGCCTGCTGCGTCGCCATGCCGGCCTGCAAAAGGCCTTCGGCGGTGGCCTGCTGGCCGGCGCCGCGCTGGTGCTGGCTGGCTGATGAACACTGACCTGGCGTTGCTGCGCTTGCTGCAGCTGGCCAGCCCGGGTCTGCCAGTGGGTGGCTTCACCTACTCGCAAGGCTTGGAGTGGGCTGTAGAAGCCGGTTGGGTGAACTCTGTCTCAGGCTTCGCCGCCTGGCAGCGCGAGCAATTGCACGACACCCTCGGCTGCCTCGACTGGCCGGTACTGGCACGCCTATACCATGCCTGCCAGGCCGACGACGCCGAGGCGTTTGCCCGCTGGAGCCGTTTCCTGCTGGCCAACCGCGAGACGGCTGAACTGCGTCTCGAAGAAACCCAGCGTGGCAGCGCTTTGGCCCGCCTGCTGGATGGCTGGCAGCTGGGCCAGGATTCGGCCTGGCGCAGCAGCCTCGAACTCAGCCAGCTCGGTGGCATGGCCTGGCTAGGCGCGCACTGGTCCATTCCAGTGCGCGACCTCGCCCTGGGCCATGGCTTTGCCTGGCTGGAGGGGGCGGTGATGGCGGGTGTCAAGTTGGTGCCGTTCGGTCAACAAGCTGCCCAGACACTGCTGCGCGACCTGAGTGAGGAACTGCCCGCCGTGCTCGGTCATGCACTGGCGCTCGAGGATGACCAACTCGGCGGCGGCCTGCCGTTGCTGGCCATCGCCTCATCGCGCCACGAAACCCAATACACCCGTTTGTTCCGTTCCTGAGGACTGCCACGATGCAAAACTACCAGCAACCCCTGCGTGTCGGTGTTGGCGGCCCAGTGGGCTCCGGCAAGACCGCGCTGCTTGAAGCGCTGTGCAAGGCCATGCGCGATCGTTACGAGATCGCCGTGGTGACCAACGACATCTACACCAAGGAAGACCAGCGCATCCTCACCGAGGCCGGCGCCCTTGAGCCTGAGCGCATCGTCGGTGTCGAAACCGGTGGCTGCCCGCATACGGCGATCCGCGAAGATGCCTCGATGAACCTGGCGGCAGTCGAGGCATTGGCGCGCAAGTTCGGCAACCTTGAGGTGATCTTCGTCGAGAGTGGCGGCGACAACCTCAGTGCCACCTTCAGCCCGGAGCTCGCTGACCTGACCATCTATGTGATCGACGTCGCCGAGGGCGAGAAAATTCCGCGCAAGGGTGGGCCGGGCATCACCAAGTCGGATTTCCTGGTGATCAACAAGACCGACCTGGCGCCGTATGTAGGAGCCTCGTTGGAAGTGATGGAGCGCGATACCCGACGCATGCGCCCGGAGCGGCCATGGACGTTCAGCAATCTGAAGAAAGGCGAGGGGCTGCAAGCGGTGATCGATTTCATCGTCGAGCGGGGAATGCTGGGCGTCAGGGGCTGACGAGCGCGTCACGGCACTGGAGAAATTACCCGCTGCCTGCATGACACGGGCAGCGCTACGGTGCGTGGTGGATGAGCTGGCTGCAGCGGCGGCCTGTCGCTGCTTCAAGTTCGCAAGAATGGATCAACGGATACTGGGAGTTTGAAAATGAACATGCGGTCAACGGCAGCATTGCTGCTGGTCATGGGCTTTGCGCTGGCAGGCCAGGCAACGGGGGCGGGGTTTGCCGCGCCAGAGGTGTCGGAACAACTGAGCAGAGGCGTCGGGCCTGTCGTGGGGATGCCATGTGCGCCTGGATACAAGTTGGTGGGCGACGATTGTGTACTGGTGAACATTGATTTTGAGTGACCAGACACGCGGCGGGCGCGAGTAGGAAGTCGAGTGAACGGTGGTGGGTGACTCAGCATTCTTCAATGTTTCCTACAAGCCAGAGAGCGGTCTTCGGTGTGACGTGTAGGACTTTGGCTAAATCCGGTCGTTCGGGAGAAGGATAAAGTCTGTCGGACTGCCGATATGGAAGTAAGACACTTCCCTTGCTGCAGTTAAAACCAGAAGATTCGCTTAAGGAAACAGATATGAAGAAGTTCGCAATGATCGCACTGTTGGCAACTGCTGGCATGTTTCAGGTTGCTCATGCGTCGTACCCCGAGTTTCTCGAAAAATGCGCGGAAGGTTACTACATGACAGAGACGGGCGGGTGCCAGCCTGATTTCGACTTCGACTAAGCGTCGTTCCGTTTCGCCGGCAAGCCGGTTCCTGCAGACGATCGCGTAACTCTGTAGGAGCCGGCTTGCCGGCGAAGAGGCCCTGACAGGCCGCACGAAAAGTATGCTCAAGCCATAGGTAAATCCTCGATCACACAGTCATCCGTACGCCCCGGCACCCAGGTAAAGTGACAGGAAAATCCCACGGTGCTGTGATCGGCGCCAGAGAGGTGCTTGTGGCTTCCTACACCTTGCGTCAACTCAAATACTTCGTCACCACGGTCGAGGCCGGCAGTGTCGCCGAAGCCTCCCGCCAGTTGTACATCGCCCAGCCGTCCATCTCCACGGCCATCAAGAGCCTCGAAGAAAGCTTCGGCGTGCAGCTGTTCATCCGCCACCATGCCCAGGGCGTGTCACTGACCCCCAGTGGCAAGCGCTTCTACGCCAAGACCAAGTCGCTGCTGCAGATGGCCCATGAATTCGAGCAGAACGCCCTGGCCGACAACGACACCGTGGCCGGCCAGATCGATATCGGCTGCTTCGAGACCGTGGCGCCACTGTACCTGCCCCGGTTGATCGCGGGCTTTCGCGAGCGCTATCCGGGGGTGGACATTCGCCTGCGTGACGGCGAGCAGCAGGACCTGATCCAGGGGCTGACCGCTGGCACCTTCGACCTGGCCTTCCTCTATGACCACGACCTTGACGGCACCATCGAGACCGAGCCGTTGATGCCACCCCAGAAGCCCTATGTCCTGCTGCCGGAGAAGCACCGTTTCGCCGGGCAGGCCCAAGTGTCGCTGCGTGACCTGTGCCCGGAGCCGATGATCCTGCTCGATGTGGCGCCCAGCCGTACCTACTTCGTCAGCCTGTTCAACGAGCTGGGACTGACGCCCAACATCGTCTTCAGTTCACCCTCCATCGAGATGGTGCGAGGCATGGTGGGGCAGGGCTTTGGCTTCTCGCTGCTGGTCACCCGGCCCCATTCGGAATTCACCTATGACGGGCAGCGCCTGGTGATGCTGGATATCGCAGAGCCGGTGGCCTTGTCGGGATTGGCGGCGGCGCATCTGAAACGTGTGCAATTGACCAAACCGGCACAACTGTTCGTGGAGTTCTGCCGGGAAGAACTGGCACGGTTATAGACGCGCGCCGGCTGAAACCACAGCGCGACTCCGTACCTGTGACCACCCGTCGCTCCGTTCGTGCAAATGATCGAACAAACGCTGCCTGGCAGGATTCTTCCACTAAGGTGCTAGAGGATCTTGCATGCCTTCATTAGGCGCGGCGCATGGAGCGCCGCTTGGGCATGGGCAATATCAATTGGTACCCGGCCACGCGAGCGCGTACTTAGATAACAGGCCATCCAGCACAGAGAGGGTCGAACCATGTCGTTGATAGGAGTTTCAATGCTTGAGATGCGGCAGATGATCGAGCAGGCCTGCCTGCCGGACCGCTGCGAGGTTAGCTGCCCGGACGGCGAAAACCTCACCATCCGCCTGGGCCAGGGGCAAAACCTGGACGACTGCCTGACACTGACCGGCGTACCGGTCGCCAACCTCAACAGTTGCCGCGACCTGGTGGGGCTGGTGGCGCAGCTCAAGGAGCAGCGTCACGCTCATCCATCCGCATTCAAGGCCATCGCCTGAATATCAGGTCAGCCCGGCCGACCCAGGTTGGTCGGGCACACACGACGCTGCCTCACTGCAGTTCGAGCAGAAGGTTCAGCCCGCCATCCCCGCATTTGACGTGATCACGAACCACGCCCCGATAGCTGCGTCCCTCCCAGGTGAACGACACACTATGTGCACGGTCGACCTTGCTTGGCAGCGGTGGCTCGATATGCAGGCGCAGGGCCGGGCGGCCCTGGAGGCTGAGGGCGGCGATCTGGACCTGGCATTCGGCATGCTGCGCCACCGGGCCGAACAGGGTGTCGCGCACATAGTCCAGTTCCAGGCAGGCGCAGGGGGCACGGCAGGACATGCGCATGGCGGAACTCCAGATGAACGGGGGCAGTCATCAATCATTTGAAGTCTTCAGCACGCACTCGTTCAAATTATTTCAGCTGCGCAGGAGCATCGGGCACGGTGCGTACCCTGTAGGAGCGGGTTTACCCGCGAATACGTCAGCGGGTTCAATATTGCATTTGCGGGTAAACCCGTTCCTACAGGACATGCGCGGCACTTGTTCTCAAGGCCGCTGCGGCATCACCGAGCTGCCAAAGGCATTGCCCATCCGCGTCGAAGTCGCCGCCGGCGTGGCCAGGCCCATCTGGTTCGGCGCCTGGCGCTGCAACTGCTGCACCGGGTCAATCCGTTCCCGCAGCCCTTTGGCCGCCCGCGGATCGCTGCCTTGCAACTGTTGGCTCAAGCAGTCATAGGCCAATGCCCGTGATTGGCCGACCTGCACGTCGATGCAGCCTTGGCCGGCCTTGGGCGTCTCGGCGAGCGCCGGCAACGCACAGGCCAGCAGCGCAAAGGTAGCCAGCGACAATCTGCCCATGGGCACACTCCTTGAACCATTCCTGGGCGAAGTCTAGTCCGCGCTGTGTCGAATCCAAGTGAAGCTTTGGTTGCGGCACGCTGTCACCACAGCGTCATGCACAAGCCCCAGGATGACGTTTCCCCGGCAGCGGCGGCCAGCAAGGAGGCCCGTTCATCCGTGCGAGCATTGCGTGTGGCCGGCCTGTTGGCCCTGGCCTGGCTGCTGGTTTCGCTGCCCGTGCGCAGCCAGGTGTTGTTGGCCCTGGATATCCCGGCGCAGCCTTTGAACCTGGCCCTGGACAGCTTCGCCCGGCAGAGCGGCCTGGCGGTGCTGGTCGACCAGGCGCTGCTGGCCGGGCAACGCTCAAGCCGGGTACAGGGGCGTTACGCCGCACGGGAAGGCCTGCAGCGTCTGCTGCAAGGCACCGGCTTGCAAGCCCGCTACAGCGGGGCGGGCGGTTTCACCTTGCAGCCAGTGCGCCGGGAAAGGCTGGCGGGTGGGGGGCGCGGCAACACGACAACAACGCTGGGCAACAGTTATGCCCTGGCATTGCAACAAGCGGTGGAGCAGGCCTTGTGCAGCTCCACACTGACCCGCCCCGGCAGCTACCGGGCGGCCGTGCAGGTGTGGATCGACACGGGTGGCCAGCTGGTGCAGAGCCGGCTGCTGGCCTCGACCGGCGATTTCACCCGCGACGCCGAGCTGGTCGAGCGTTTGCGCGCGGTGCGCCTGCAACGCGCACCGCCGACATCCCTGGCGCAGCCGGTCACCCTGCTGTTGCGCCCGGTACCTATGGATTGCCCTTTATCGCAAGGAGCTGCGGCGGCATGAACACACCTCGGGACAGTGCGTTGCTCAAGCTGTTTCTGAATTCCTACGATGCCCTCAGGCTGCGCCTGAAGCGTCGGTTCGGGTGCGATGACCTGGCCCACGATGTGCTCCAGGAAACCTACCTGCGGGTCGACCGCATGGAGGCGGTGCACAACCTGCAGAAGCCGGACGCCTATCTGTACCGCATGGCCCTGAACGTCGCCGCCGACCGCCGTGAGGCCGACGCACGCCTGCTGACCGGCGCCGAGATCGAAGCCCTGCTGCACGTGGCCGAGGACCAGGACCCGGCACGCATCGTCGGTGGCCAGCGCGAGATTCAGAACCTGCTGGGGGCGCTCTACGAGCTGCCGGCCAGGCGCCGCAGAATCTTCATCGCCGCGCGCCTGGAGGAGGCCTCGCACCTGGAAATCTCCCAGCGTTTCGGCATTTCCACGCGCACCGTGGAAAAAGAGCTCAAGGCCGCCCTGGGGCATTGTGCGATGCGTCTGGATAGAAAAGCGTTCCAGCGGTTCGGTCCGGGGGCGGGAAAACCGTCTTGATCAATAGTCGACCCTTTCATGTGAGCACCATGCCCCAGATTTCGCCCGATCCCGACTTGCAGCGCCAGGCCCAGGACTGGCTCGTGCGGCTGACCTCCGGCCAGGCCAACGCGGCTGATGCCCAGGCCCTGCGACAATGGTGCGCGCGCAGCCCGGCGCATGCCGAAGCCTTCTACCAGGCACGTCGATTGTGGCGGCTGCTGGAGCCTGCCGCACGCCAGGCCAACCAGGTGCTGCCGCTTCTAGGTCGGCGAGCCTTGCTCGGAGGCGCGGTGGCCGCCTCGGCGGCGGTTGTTGCCTGGAACACTGGCTTGTTGGGCAACTTCGATGCTCCGCCGGTGGCCTTCGAGACGGCGTTGGGCGAGCAGCGCCGTGTCGAGCTGGCACCGGGGATCGACCTGGAAATGAATGTACGCACCCGTGTCAGCCGCCAGGCACACGGCATCGCGCTGCTGGGGGGCGAGATCGAGGTGTTCGCCCGCCACGCTGTGCAGGTGCGTGCGGGCGAGGGGCTGATCCGTGCCGAGCTGGCGCGGTTCAATGTTCGCGAAGACGACGACGGTGTCTGTGTCACCTGCCTGAGCGGTGAGCTGCGCATCACGGCGTTGGGGCGTGTCGAAGCGTTGCCGGCGGGGCGCCAGTTGCGTTTTGGCGCCCGGCAGATCGGTGAGCCCCAGGCCTTCGATGCCAGCCAGGTAATGGCCTGGCGCGAGCGCATGCTGGTGTTCAACGACGCACCTTTGGCCCAGGTGATCGACGAGATCAACCGCTACCGCCCCGGGCGCCTGCTGTTGCTCAACCCGTCCCTGGGGCGTCGCCGGGTACAGGCACGCCTGAGCTTCGAGCAGCTGCCCCAGGCCGCCGAGCTGATCCGCGCCGCCTACGGTGCCCGCTGCCTGGAATTGCCCGGTGGCGTGGTGCTGGTCAGTTGAAGGGCCCCAGCACCTGGCGGTAGTGCTCCTCGCCCTGGGGGCCGCGCCAGGCCAGGCGCACTTCGAGGCCGGCAGGGTTGTCCTGGGGCTGGCTCCCCGGTGCCTGCCAACCGCCCTTGGCCTGCCAGCCGCGCAGGCTGAAAACCGTCACATTGGCCAGTACCGCCGTCGCCGCTTTTGGCGCCGGCAGCGGGTAACGATCACTGGCTGGCGCCGCGGCGCGATACAGGGTGCCACCGCGTACATACCAGCGCACACGCTGCAGGCCGCTGCCCGGCACGGCGCCGTTGCGGATCAGCTCGAGGCGGTCGGGGCGGGCACGCAAGGCAGGCAGCAGCGGTTTGTCGGGCGGCTCGCGCCCCGGCAGCGGTGGTTCGGCCAGCTCCAGAGTCGCGCGCAGCGCCAGGTCGCGCTCCAGTTGCTGGAACACCCGCAGCACCGCCTGGCTGTCCTCGCTGGCCTGGCGCACATGGCGGTCGGCGCGGCTGACGCTGTCCAGCCCGCGCCAGGCGATCAGGCTGACCACTGCCATCAGCAGGATGGCGATCATCACTTCGATCAGGGTGAAGCCTTGGGCGCGGCGCTTCATGGCTGGCTCACCCGGACCTGGCCGGCGCCCGTGCGCGTCAGTTGCACCGTGACCTGGCCACTGCGCAGACGCAGCGTCAATGGTGCCGCGACCCATTCACCCTCCAGCCACAACGGGCCGCGTGGCTCGACCTGCACCTTGACCGCTTCGGCCTGCCAACGACGAGGTTGCAACGGGCCCTCGGCAAGGGCCTGGCCATCGGCCTGGACGAAGCGATAGCCACCAGGCTCGCTTTGCCAGCGCAGCGGCTGGCCGTTGGCCTGGGCCTCGCTTTGCGCCAGTTCCAGCAACTGCGCCAGGCGTTCGCCGTCGGCACGCAGGCGCTTGCCGGGGTCGGGGCGGATGTTCAGGCTGATGGCGGCGCTGGCGATCCCGACGATCACCAGCACCACCATCAGCTCGATCAGGGTGAAACCGCGTTGTCCATTCACAGAGTCGCTCCTTGTCCTGCAAGGCAGCATGCCCGATGAAGATGATCGCGATGTGAAACAAAACCGTGAGAATTGGCCGCTATGCTCGGGCGCAGGTGCACAAGGAGCCCGTGACCATGCAGATTGCCCGCATCACCGTTTCCCCCAACCTGCTGCTGCAAGGGCTGGGTGCGTTGGCCGCGGTTGCCGGCGTGCTCACCTGGGCCAGCGTGATGTTGCCTTCGGCCCCGTCGGCGAGCCTGGTCGAGCCAACTGCCACGCAGGCCATGGGCGATGCGCCCGCCGCCCGCTGGTTCGCCGATATTCCTGTGCAGGTGGACATCAAGGTCAGCGGGGTGATGGCGGGTAGCCAGGGCGCCGTGGCCATCGTCAGCCTGGACGGTGGCCCGGCCCGTGCGGTGCGCAATGGCGAGGAGCTGGCCCGCGGCGTGCGCCTGGTCGCCATCGAGGCGGATGGGTTGCTGATCGAACGCGCAGGGCAGCGCAGCCGCGTCGAGGTGCCGGTACTGGCGCGCAGGTCATTTTGGGGAGAGTGACGATCGTTGCTTCAGGGGCTGGATAAAAAGCCGCTGCCATCGATGTGGAAGCGGCTTCTCACCGACCTTCAGCAGGTTTTGCTCACCCCAGCCAAGCGCTTGATCTGCTCGGCAAAGTCTTTTTCGGCGATCTTCACCTCCACCAGCACCGGCCGGCCCACGACCATCAGCAACTTCGCCAGCACCTGCTCCAGCTGGTCCACTGTCTCCACCCGATATCCCAACGCGCCATAGCCTGTGGCCAACGCGGTGTAATCCAGCGCGGGCAGGGTATCGAACGGCGCGAACTCACCGCATGGAGTGAACGCATCGGGGTCGACGAACGCCTGCTCGATCGCATACACCTGGTTGCTCATCACGAACACCACGGCATTGATCTGGTTGCGCGCCAGCGCCGCCAGCGACTGGCTGACCATCATGAAGCCGCCGTCGCCGGCCACCACCACCGGACGGCGGCCGCTGCCCAGCGCCACACCCAGGGCGCAGCCGGTCTCGTGGCCGAGCGAGCCCCAGATGGCGTCGGAGATGAAGCTGCCCCGGGGCATGCCGTTGATGTTGCTGGCCACGTACAGCGACGAGCTTTCCCCCAGGATCAGCGTGCTGGTCTGCCACAGGCGGTGTTCCTGGGCGAAGTTCACCAGGCTGTCGAAGAAGCTCGCATAGCTCAGCGCGCTGGGCACCGCACCGCTGCCCAGCAGCGGACGCGCAGCGGCGAGGGCCATGCCCTGGCGGGGGAACTGGGTGTCCACCTTCAAGGCCTTGAGCAGCGCGTCGACGTAGTCCGGCAGGCGCACGTTGGGGTAGTTGTCGTCCCCGGCGCGGGCCAGTTCGCAGTTCACCTGGACGATCTGGCCGTAGCGCGCGTTCAACAGGTCGAGGTAGTCGTCGGTGAAGATCACGCCGATGGCGAGGATGCAGTCGCAGGCGTCCACCCGGGCCGATGTTTCCGGGCGCGAGGCGGGGCCGGCGTAGGTGCCGATGAACGGCGCCTGGCTTTCGTCGAGCACGGTCTTGGCGTCGAGAGTGGTGGAGAAGGGCAGGCCGCAACTGTCGATCAGGCATTGCACGGCATCCTGCAGGCCGTAGCGGATCACCTCCACGCCCAGCAGCACCAGGGGCTGGCGCGCCGTGGCCAGGCGCCGGACGGTGGCGTCGACCAGTTCCTGCAGGGCCTGTGGGTTGGACGGGCGCGGGGCCGGGGTCAACTGGCCATGGGGGCGGTTGACTTCGGCACCCCATATGTCCTGGTAGGCCTCCAGGTAGATGGGCTGGCGGTGGGTGAGGGCGGCGATCAGGGCGTTGTCGATCTGCCAGGGCGCGCGGTGCGGGTCGGACAGGATCTCGCAGGCCACGGTCACCTGTTCCAGCACGTTGCGGTCGGCCTCGAAGTCGCCGGTGGAGTGGTGGAACAGCACGTTCTGGCTATTGGCCTTGAGACGGTCCTTGGTCGAGGGGCTGGCGGAAATCACCACCACCGGGTTGCGTTCTACAAACGCGCCGGCGATGGCGTTCACCGCGCTGAAGGTGCCCACCCCATATTGCAGCGACACGGCACCCAGGCCATGCACCCGGGCATAGCCATCGGCGCTGTAGGCGGCGCCCATCTCGTAGATCTCGCCCACGGCGTCGATACCTTCGAAGGCATCCAGCGCGCTCATGAAGTTCGAGCAATAGTCCCCCGGCACCTGGAACACCTTGTCCAGGCCCAGTTGCTCGAGCCGGGTGAGCAAGTAGTCGGCTACGGTGAATGGACTCATGGCTTGATCCCCGCACAGATGTTCTGGGTGATGCCATCGAGCACCTGCGCGGGATGCGTGGGCATGGGCGGCTTGCTGTAGTCGATCTCCTCCGGCGCCGGGGTTGGCAGCAACTGATAGCTGGCGGGCAACCAGCTGGGGCGCGGCAGCTCGAAGAATTCCTGCAGGGCGGACTCGGCGGTGGTCAGCGCGCCCTCGACCCAGCCCTGGCCATAGGAGTAGGCCTCGCCCACGATGAACACCTGCTGGTCCTTCACCGGGTGGCGCATCTTCTGGATGATCAGGTCCACGCGGTAGTTGGCCTTCCACTCGTGCCAGCCACCGCCGTAGGGGTCGGCGTCCCAGGCGTGGTAAACGGCCGAATACGGCGCCGGCAGCTCGACCTGTGCATGCAGCTGGGTGACCTGGCGCTGGGCGATGCGGACCATCTCGTCACTGATCTGGAACTGCGTGCGCGGCACCACCGCGTCGTTGGCGATGCGCCCTTCGAGGCTGCGCGGGGTGTAGCCGACGAACTCGGGGCCGTCTTCCAGGCCTTTCCAGAACGGCACGGTGCCGATGTCGTTGTAGGAGGCCATCAGCAGCGAGTTGAAGGTCTGTTCGCCGCCCGGCTGATCGCACTCGGTGCCCATGTAGTAGCACTGGCGGATCGGCAGGTCGGTGACCGAGCGCCCGGCCACCAGGCCGAGGTTGCGCCACCAGGGTTGCTCGTAGGCCAGGAACAGCTTGAACGCCGACTGCACCAGCACCGACTTCAGGTTGTCCTTGAGCCACGGGTCGTCGAACAGCGGCGAGTCGATCAGCTCCAGCGAGCGGCGCGGCAGGGCGAGGATCACCTGGCGGGCCTCGACGACGTCCTCGCCTTCGAGGTCGTGGGTCTTGCCGTTGATGGTCTCGGTGTGGCGCAGGTGCAGGCGGTAGGGGTATTCGCTGTTGCCGCTGTAGCTCAAGGCGGCCAGGCGGCGGTTCATCTGGATGCGCTGGTCGCCGGGCACCAGCCCGCCGGCGTGCTCGACGAAGCGCTGGGCCAGGGTCAGCGGCAGGCTCTGGAAGCCATCTTTTAACGTACGGAACTCAGTAGCGTCGCTGTACTCGGTGGCGGGCAGCTGGGTCACGGCGCTGGCGTTGGCGACGTTGGCATCGTAGCCACCGGCGTCCTTCATGAACTGGTAACCCTCGTTGCTCAGCACGCGGTAGAGCAGGTCCCAGAAACCGTAGCGCCAGATCGGCTTGCCGAACACCTGCACTTGCATCTGCTCGGCCAGGCTCAGCTTGTCGAAGCCCGGGTAGATGCTGTTCATCACGTTGACCTGGAGGTCTTCGGGGTTGTAGCCGCGTTCGGTCCAGCCCAGGTCGTAGGGGATCTTGTGCGGCGCCTCGACGAAGTCGCGAAAGCGGAAGCGCTGGCCGCGCAGGTAGAACAGGTTGTCCTTGGCGCCGATGTGGTCCTGCTCGTTGCCCATGGGGAAGTCTTTGCTCGGCAGGCCCAGGTGCTGTACCAGGGTATCGACCATCACATGGCCGTCGGCACCGGGCATGTAGCGCATGCCGCCCACTTCGGCGACCACGTTGGGCAGGCCGGGCAGGTTGATGCTGAACAGGCGCCCGCCGATGCGATCACCGTATTCGAAGAGTTGGATGCGTTGGTGGGTGCCGTGGGCCTGTTGCAGGCGCCAGGCGCTGTAGGTACCGGAGACACCGCCGCCGATGATGGCGACGTCCAGGGGGGGGTTGTGGCTCATCGCAAATTCCCTTTTGTTGTGTGTGGGCAAGGAAATCCATGTGACGAGCCAGTATTGTCGAGGTTTGCCGGAATGCCAGTTTGCCATCACCGATTATTGGCGCGGCCCATATCCCATCGATTTGGCAAAACCCCTGTAGGAGCGGCTTCAGCCGCGATCACCCGCGCAGCGGGTGCCAGGCACCGCATTGTCTGTATCGCGGCTGAAGCCGCTCCTACAGAGGGCGCTGTTTCTTGCGTGACAGCGCCGCCAGCCCGACCGTCAGCGCCACTGCCAACCCCATGGCCAGGCTGATGGTCACGGCCACGCCCAGCCGTTCCAACAGTCCCGCGATCGCCAGGTAGAACGCAATCACCCCCACCGCCCCGATGGCATTGCCCCGCACCATCGCCGCCATCCCGGCCCGCCCGCCCTGCACATGGGCGAACACCACCAGCGGCCAGGCGATCACCGGGATCGGCGCGAGCATGCCGCTGGTCGCCGGGCCCAGCCAGCTGGCCAAGCTGGTGGTGATCATCAGCAACGAAGTGGCGGACACCATCCGCAGAGGAATCTCCCAGTACCGGTGTCGGGGGCGTGCGAGTGTATCGGGTGTGGGCTCGCGGCCACTGGCGCGGATCAGCACGGCGATTAGTAGCAACGCCACGGCAATCGACAGGTACAGGCTGCCCCAGTGGGTGAAGGCGGAGGCCGCCAGGCCATAGAACAGGATTGCCAGTGCCACCGCCGGGGCAATGCCGACCTTGCGCGTGGCGAACAGGTAGAACGTGTAGGTGGCCTGCACGGCGGCCAAACCGCCCAGTGCGCCAGGCACCGCGCCCAGGGCGAAGCCCGTGCCTTGCTCCAGGCACAGGAAAGTCATCACCAGGGCCGAAGTGATCGGCAGCCCGGATAGTAACCCGCCCAGCAGGCCACCCCAACGCCGTGAGGCAAGGGAGATGGCCCACATCAGCAGCGGGGTGACGATGAGTTTCAGGTAAAGGAGGGTCATTGCACAGGGTTCCGGTTCTGCAAGGTGCGCGCCCGCCGTTGGCATTGGGTGGGGCGCGGGTGACTCAACCGCGGCTGGCCTCCAGTGCCTGCGCGAGGTCGGCGATGATGTCGTCGCTGTGCTCGATGCCGATCGACAGCCGCACCATGTCCCGTGGCACGCCAGCCTTTTCCAGCTCTTCATCGTTGAGCTGGCGGTGGGTGGTGGAGGCGGGGTGGCAGGCCAGCGACTTGGCGTCGCCGATGTTCACCAGGCGCACCACCAGTTGCAGCGCATCGATGAAGCGCGCCCCGGCCGCCTGGCCGCCCTTGATGCCGAACGACAGGATCGACGCCGGCTTGCCGCCGGTGTAGCGCTGGGCCAGTTCATGCTCGGGGTGCTCGGGCAGGCCGGCGTACTTCACCCAGGCCACCTGGTCGTGTTGTTGCAGGTAACGGGCAACCTTGAGCGCGTTCTCGGTATGGCGCTCCATGCGCAGGGCCAGCGTCTCCAGGCCTTGCAGGATCAGGAAGGCATTGAACGGCGACAGCGCGGCGCCCGTGTTGCGCAGCGGCACCACGCGGCAGCGGCCGATGAAGGCGGCGGGGCCGAAGGCTTCGGTGTAGGTGACGCCGTGGTAGGACGGGTCGGGGGTGTTGAGCAGGGCGAAACGTGCCTTGTTATCGGCCCAGGGGAACTTGCCCGAATCGATGACGATGCCGCCGATGCTGGTGCCGTGGCCGCCGATGTACTTGGTCAGCGAGTGCACGACGATATCGGCGCCGTGCTCGAACGGGCGGCAGAGGATCGGCGTGGCAACGGTGTTGTCGACGATCAGTGGCACGCCATGGCGGTGGGCGGCATCGGCCAGGGCCTGGATATCGACGATGTTGCCGGCGGGGTTGCCGATGGACTCACAGAACACCGCCTTGGTGCGTGCGTCGATCAACGCCTCGAGGGCCGCGATGTCGTCGTGGGCGGCGAAGCGGGTGGTGATGCCCATGCGCGGCAGGGTGTGGGCCAGCAGGTTGTAGGTGCCGCCGTACAGCTTGGCCACCGAGACGATGTTGTCGCCGGCCTCGGCGACGGTCTGCAGGGCGTAGGTGATGGCCGCCATGCCAGAGGCCACGGCCAGCGCGCCGACCCCGCCCTCGAGGGCGGCCATGCGCTGTTCGAGCACATCGTTGGTGGGGTTCATGATGCGCGAGTAGATGTTGCCGGCCACCTTCAGGTCGAACAGGTCGGCGCCATGCTGGGTGTCGTCGAAGGCGAACGAGGTGGTCTGATAGATGGGTACGGCCACGGCCCGGGTGGTCGGGTCGGGGCTGAAGCCCGCGTGGATGGCGAGAGTTTCCAGCTTCATGCGGTCGTTCCTTGCGCGTGGGTGGAAGCGGCTGAGCATGGGGTGGGAGGTGCAAGGCGGTCAAGCGCGTGGGGTGGCACAGCGGGGCGGTGTTGTCTGTCGTACTTGGTAACTTCTCGATGGCGTAATTTCGGACGCGTCTGACATACAACACGGTTTTACGTTTTTACAGTGCGAACTTTTTACAGGGAGTTCGCAGCATGGCTTATCACGGCTACATGACGATCACGGGCGCGCTTCAGGGCCTGATTTCGGCGGGGTGTTCCACCCAGGATTCCATCGGCAACAAATGCCAGGCGGGTCATCGGGACCAGATCATGGTCCTGGCCTTCGATCACAGCCTTTCCAACCTCGACAACGTCAGCCGGGCGCTGCACCGGCCGGTCTACCTCACCAAGTTCATCGACAAGTCCACCCCGTTGCTGGCGCAGGCGCTCGATTCGAGGGAGCGGGTGGAGTGTGACCTCACCTTTTTCCGCACCAGTGCTGCGGGACTGCAGGAACGGTACTACTCGGTAAGGCTTGGCGGCGGGCTGATCGTCCAGCAGAACGTGGCCATGCCCCATGCCGTCCTGCTCAACGAGCAGGAGCCGCAGGAGCACCTGGCGATCCGCTACCGGGAGATTTCCTGGGTGCACCATGCGGCGGGAACCACCGGTTATTCGACCTGGGGTGAAGAATGACGGTGCGCAGCGAGCACGAGGTCCCGTGGGATGACGACTTCTGGGAAGTGAGCCATGCGGCGGCCCGGCTGACCCAATATGCCTGCGAGGTGGCCGCGCGGTGTTTGGATGACGGGATGTTGCGGCTGCAGTTCACGCAGGAGATGGCGTATGTCGGGAAGGGTATTGTGGAGGAGGTTCGGACGGGGAAGAAAACGCCGGAGCAAGGGCTGAATCTTATAAAAAAAGAGCATGTCGAATTGACTCAGCAGGCTCTTCAATATTCAAGGTTGGTTGCGGGTTTGGCGGCTGGAGTGTTGCAAGTTGCTGGAGGCGTTGCGGTCTGCAAACTTTCCGCAGGGATTGCATGTGCTACGGGTGGTATTGCGCTCGTACAGCACGGAATCAATGGAATTTATGAAAATGGCCGGAATATTATTCAAAGGCGAACCGATACGGTAGGACCACTTCGGTCGGGCTATCAAGAAATGGCGAAGGCTCTTGGTGGGAAAGCGTCACATGGGAATGTTGCGTATGGGGTTATGGAAATCGCTCTTTCGGTGTTTGGGTTGACCACGCTCGTGGTCAGTCGTTCTGCATGGCGACTCTACAGGTATGTCAGGGCTGATATGGTTCCTGCTTACAAAAAAATGGGGACGACTCTTGTAACGTTTGAGCTTGGGGTAAATGTCATGAACGGGGAGTTGATCTGGGTGGAGTTGACAAAGGAATGATCTCCTGGCTGTTTGGAGTCTGCGTAATTATGGGTGTGGTCGCCGCGCATGCACTCAGGTACAGATTTTCTGGGCAGAACTTCAGGTGGTGGAGTTTTTGGGTTTGTCTAATTTTTAATTTGTTTTTTATAACTTACTACATGAGGATTATGGAGCGTTCTTACTTACTATTTATTGGCTATAGGCCTGATTTTTTGTATGAGAACCCTGCTACAGGTTGGTGGTGCCTGGTGGGTATGGTGCTGCACAGCTTTGCAACACCTGTGCAATGGGAACCCAAAAGATGGTTTAGGAAAAAATGACGGGCGTCTGCATGGCTGTGGATGAAATGGCAGGCCAATAATTAGCGGGTGCTCAATGGGGTGTGAAGCTCATGTTGTATGTTGCAATGATGGTTTGGTGAGTTCTGAAGATGAGTAACCTCAGAGATGAATGATGGGTGCTCAGGAGGAGAGGTGATGATTTTATACATTATTCTGGGTGTGGTGGGGCTTGCAATCTCGAGAGGGCTTCGTTGCTTGTTGACCACGCCAAGCGAAAAGCGTGAGCTGAATTTCTTTGTCGTCATGTAAAATTTTGTTCTCATGCTGCTACATGAGGATGTCGCTATGCGGGATACCTATTTGTTTCTCTACCACTGGCCAGAGATTTCGGAGGGGTATCCAGCTATCACATGGTTGGCGTTCATGTTCCTGTTTGTTCACCTTTATGGAATTGTGGCGAAAAATAATGTTCGGTGTTTTCCCGGGATGAGAAGGAAGGGGCAGTCAATTTAATTGAAGCTCCATGCCACTTCACTGCCCCTGTACCCGTACGGTCTTCTCCTCCGTATACGCCAGCAAAGCCGCCACCTCCGTCCCCCCCCAACCGTAGGTTGAGCATCGCGAACGGGTTGTGCTGGGCAGCAAATAGGGGCGGCGAGTGATAATCAATAAATTTTGAGCCTGTTGGCGTGAATGTTCGGGGGTTGTGCATTTAACTTTTGAAGAAGGTGGGGTTTGTATGCTGGCAATTTATCTGGTTTTTTCGGTCGTTGGGCTGGCTGGCTCCCGCCTTCTTCGTTGTTTGGTTACGATGAGGGGAGAGGAACATCTGAGGCATGGCTTGGTGATGTTTTATAATTTCATTTTTGCTTTTATGCATATGGCAGTTATAGCGCAGGACAAATATTTTTATGTTTATGTGCGGCCGGATCTGGTGGGGCTTCATCCTTGGTTGGTCTGGTTCGCCTGGTTGTTTATGGTTTTGCACGTTTGGGCTAAATATCGTAATAATGATGTGAATTGCTTTCGCTGGAAAAGAGACATGGATCGATTTAAGTGATGGCGGGGCGAAGATGAGTGTGATGGTGTTTGTCCTTGTCGTGGGTTGGAGTTTTATCTCTTCACCTCTTTTGAGTTTGGTGCTTTCGGGAGCTGATCTGACCGAGGGCAAAGAGCTTATCGGCATTTATTACAACAGCGCATTCGCGGTTTTTTACTACTTCAATGTATTCCCTGGGGAGTATGGTGGCTTTGGTCCACCTCCTGAAGTCATCTTGGATCATCCATGGATCGTATGGCTCTCCATCCCGATGATCCTCTTCCACCTCTGGATGTTCCCTGGTCTGCGCCCCGCCCCTCTTCGCCTACGCCGAAAATGGGACCCCACGTTCAAACGCCACGGTGAACCATAGCCCTACCACCTCACTGCCCCTGCACCCGCACGGTCTCCTCTTCCAGATACGCCAGCAACGCCGCCACCTCCGTCTCCCCCAACCGCAGGTTGGGCATCGCCAGTTGGTTGTACTGCCCGTATAGCAGCATCGCCAGCGCATCGCGCTCGGCCAGCATTTGCTCCGGTGCCAGCAGCCAGCGTTTCAGCCACGCCTGCTCCCGCTGCCGGGTGACACCGAGCAGATCCGGCCCGATCCCTCGGGTGGCGCCGGGTTCGGCCTCGCCGACGGTATGGCAGGACGAACAGCGGGTGCGGAACAGTTGCTCGCCCGCACTGGGTGGGCGGATCTCGGGGGCCTGGGTGTAGTCGTGGCGCTGGGCGCTGGCGGTCTTCCAGTTGTGCAGGCTGTTGGCCAGGCGGTCGGCGAGGATGTACGGGCTTTCGAACGGCGATGCCTTCATCCAGCGGCCGGTGGCCTGGTTGCCGATGATCAGGCTGAGGTTGTGGTCCTTGCTGCGGCCGTTCTCCAACCCTTCGATATACAGGCCGAGGCTGCGACGCAGTTGCTCGATGTCGGCGGCTTCGCCGGTGAGCAGGGTCCAGCCGGGGCCGATGGCGAATTTTTCGGCGTAGCGTTTCAGGGTGGTGGGAGTGTCGTTGTAGGGGTCGATGCTGATCGAGTAGAAGAAGATGTCCTGGCCGACGCGTTCGCCCAGCAACTTCTGCACCTGGCGCAGGCGGGCGGTCTCCACCGGGCAGGTTTCGCCGCAGCCAGTGAAGATGAAATTGATGGCGACCACCTTGCCCTTGATCAGGTCGTCGTAGAAGTGCACGTGTTGGCCGTCCTGGGTGAGCAGGAGGATGTTGGGGAAGTAGTCGGCGCCCCAGGGGCTGGGGTCGGCGCTGGTGGGCGGGAGGGCGCCGGGGAGGGTAAGGAGGACCAGCAGGGGGAGTAGCAGGCGCCAGTGGCGGGGCATGGTGGTCGTCCTTTGTCGCGTGCAATTGGGCCTGCTGCGCAGGCCATCGCCGGCAAGGCCGGCTCCTACAGGGAGCAGGCCTTGCCGGGGCGTCACTTGATACTGATCGGCGCGGTCACGCTCTGGCCCAGCGCCGAGCGCACGGTCACCGTCGGTGGCGAGGCCGGACCGCTGCCGACGGTGGTCACCGACAGCCGCCAGCGCGCGCCGGTGCCGCTGGTGGTGAGTGTCGCGGCACCCAGCTCCAGCGGGCCGCTGGTGGTGTTGGCGGTCACGCTGATGCTGTTGTTGGCCGCCACTGACGTGGTGCCGGACAGCTCCCAGGTCCAGCGGTTGTTGCTGCGCAGTTGCACCGTGGCACTGCTGACCTGGATCTCGTCCATGGCCACCGCCGGCGTCACGGCGACGCTCACCGTGGCCGGCGTCAGCGACTCCAGGCCCTTGGCGTCGCGCGCGGCGTAGGTGAAGCTGGCGGTGAACGGGCTGGCCACGGTGGCCGGCGGGGTGTAGGTCACCTGGGTACCGTTGCTGCTGACCGTGCCCTGGCCAGAGTCGGGCTGGGCCAGGCTGCTCACGCTCAGCGGCAGGTTGCCGTCGGGGTCGCTGTCGTTGGCCAGCACGTTGAGCACGATCGGTTTGCCGGCGCTGGTGGCGGCGCTGTCGTTGACCGCCACGGGCGGCTTGTTGCCGCTGTTGTCGTCGCTGCTGGTGGCCGTGCGGAAGGTCGGCAGGGCGGCGGAGTCGACGTACTCCACGCCATCCCAGCCAGGCAGGGGCGTGGGCATCAGCTGGAACTGGCCGGGGTGTTCCAGGTCCCAGCGCAGCAGCATGGAGGTGTCTTCATGCTGGGTGTTGTGGCAGTGCTCCATGTAGGTGCCGGCGAACTCGCGGAAGCGAATGGCCATTTCCACTTCCGACGTCGACTCGCTGTCCGGGCCGATGCGGTAGACGTCCTTGCGCGCCCACTTCTCCCACTCCGGCGGCGCCTTGCCGCCACGGCTGAGGATCACCCCTTCCTCGAAGTGCACATGCACCGGGTGGCTCCAGCCGTTGCCGCCGTTCTTGATCTTCCACACTTCCAGCGTGCCGTCGCCGCTGAAGCCGCCATCGGTGGCCTCGCTGGCCAGTTGCGGGGCGGCGTTGATGCGCCGTGGGTCCATGCTGTAGCCGAAGCCGCCGTCGGTCTTGATGGTCCAGGGCGCGCTGTCGGTACCGTCCGAGCGGCCGAAGACGAACTCGCGATGGCGCGCCGCCTTGAGCTTGGCCTGGTCGCTGGTGCTGCCGGGGTCCAGGGGCAGGGGGATCATCACCAGGCCGGCGGCCTTGCCGGGCTTGGCCGGTTCGTACAGGGCCGGGTCCATGCTCAGGTCCTGGCCGCTGTAGGGTTGCACCAGCAGTTGCAGGAACTTGCCGACCGCAGGGTCGCCTTTGTCCCATTCCGGGCCCTTGCTGGTCTGCTTGATCACTGCCTTGTATTTCTCCGACAGCACGTCGGCCAGGGCGATGGCCTTGTTCGGGCCCTTGCCGGTCTGGTGTTCCATGAGGTTGACAAAGTACAGCTTGTCGCCGGGCTTGATCCCGTTTTTCGCGAAGTTGACGATGATGTCGTAGCGCTCGGCGATGCCTTGCATGGGCAGGATGGCGTTGTGGTCCTGGCGGTCACCGTCGCCGTTGAGGTCCATGCTGCCGTCGAAGGGGACGGCGTGTTCCATGAGGTTGCCGTCGTTGGCGACCAGGTGGAACGGCACGCGGTTGTAGGACAGGTTGGAGCCGGACGGCCCCTTGAATTCGCCACTGTTGCCGGCCACCTCACGCACCACGGCAAACTTGAAGTAGCGCGACACCGAGCCGTTGAGGATGCGGAAACGGTAGCTGCGGGCGCGCACCTTGAGCTTGGGTTGGTACTGCCAGTTGACCAGGATCTGGTCACCGAGGAAGCCGTCGCTGTTGAACGGGTTGAACCACAACTGGCCGTTGGCGTCCCAGGCCTTGTCGGCCACCACCAGGTTGACGTCGTAGTCGCGGTTGCCCCAGGGCATCGCGCTGCCGCTGGGCAGGCGCAGGTTGACGCCGTCCTGCAGCGCCTCGTTGCCACGGTCCAATGCCGAGTAGTAGTTCATCATCACCGCGTTGCCCTTGTAGACGTTCTGCGCGGTGAAATCGAGCATGTGGTCGTGGAACCAGTGGGTGCTCATGGTTTCGCGCCAGTCGCCGCGGATCTTGATGCTGCCGTTCTCGCAGGTCTTCAGGCCGAGGGAGGCGTCGTTGACGAACAGGGTTTCGCCCGGCGAGCAGGGGAAGGCGGCGCGTGGATCCTGGGCGCGGGTGTTGATGGTGTCGTAGCCGGCCAGCTGGATCGGCCAGCGGTAGTCGTAGTACTGGCCGGGGAAAAAGTAGGCGTTGGCGAAGCCGTCGCTTTCGGCCGGGGAGTGGCCGTTGTGCTCGTGGGTGGAGATGGTGTGCAGGCCGAAGCCGTTGTTGGCCGACGGGTCGATGGGCAGGGCGTTGTAGTGGCGCATCAGCAGCGGCTGGCCATAACGCACCATCAGTAGCTTGACCGGAAAGGTGCCGTCGAAGGTCCACAGGGCCTTGTGGCCCTGCAGCGGCATTTTCGGGTGGAAGCGGGTGTCGATGCCCTTGGTGGTGCCCAGGGTGGTGGGGATGTCGGAGGTCTGGTAGTACAGGCCGCCGGGGCCGAATTCACCCTTGCTATAGCCGTGCAGCTGTTTGCGGTCGCGCAGGCCCTGGTTGATGCGCGCGCCGGCCTGCGCGGTCTTGAACGCGGCCTGGGGGTAGAACTCGTTCCAGCGCTGGTGCGACCAGCCCTTTCCTGGGGGCCGCCCTTCGGCGGGGGAGCCGACCGAGTTGCGGTTGAGGAAGGCCTCGATCTGCGCTTTCCACGGGTTGCGGTCGAGCACGTTGGCATACTGCGAGGGGAAGGGGGTCAGGCCCGGCTGGGTGAGGAAGGCTTCCAGGGCGTTGCCGTTGGGGCTGCTGCGGGCGACGTTGTTCGGGTCCTGGGCGGGTGCCGGGCCAGTCACGGGCAGCGGGAAAGTGAGGCTGTAGGGCGGGGTGGCCGGGTCGAGTTTCTCCGGGCCGAACTCTTCGAACAGCAGCAACTGCTGGGTGAACGGCTCGGCGCCAAACAGCGGGCTCGGTTTGCCGTTTGTGGGGTACTGGCTGGAGGTCTGCTGCGCAGGAGGCAGTGCGTTGTCGGTGCTGACCGTGGCGCGGGTGCCGAACACGCCGTCGTTCAGCTCCAGCGAGCCTTCGTTTGCTTCGGGCATCGCCTTCAGGGCTTCCAGCGCCGCCGCCGTGGCCAGTGGGTCCGCAGGCGGGTCGCTGTAGGCCGACGGATCGGTGGGGGGTGGTTGGCTCACATCGTCAAGCCCGCTGGCGACCGCGCAGGCCACTCCCAGGCCGAGCAAAAGCGACGTGACAGAGGACAACCTGAACAGGTGTGTGGAAGTCGCAGCTGGTTTCTTCATAGCCGTGTGCCCCGTGTTGTGCAGCCTGGCATCTGCTGCCACCGGCGAAGGTGGCGATGTGCCTTGTTTCAAAGGGGCCGAGCAACGGTTATGCCAAGGTGAAAACGGCTGGAAGGTACATGTTTCAAGATGTTGCGCTGATGCGAAGTAGAACCGATCCGGTCTGCCCCACAAACCTGGGGCTGGACACCCACTCCTGGGTGGGGAATGCTGCCCCACGACCACCCCGCCGGGAGCACCCATGGACCCGCTTTACCTCATCGCCCTCGGGGCCATCGTCGCCGGTTTCGTCCAGGGCCTGTCGGGCTTTGCTTTCGGCATGGTGGCCATGTCGTTCTGGGCCTGGGGCCTGGAGCCCCGGGTGGCGGCGGTGCTGACCGTGTTCGGCAGCCTCACCGGCCAGCTGATCGCCGTGTTCAGTGTGCGCCGCGGCTTCAGTTGGCAGCTGTTGTGGCCATTCGTGCTCGGTGGCCTGGCAGGGATTCCCCTGGGTGTGTGGGTGCTGCCGCACCTTGACATGCTGTGGTTCAAGGCAGTGTTCGGTACCCTGTTGGTGCTGTGGTGCCCGCTGATGCTGCTGGCGCCGCGCCTGCCCCGCCTGCAGGGCGGGCGCCTGGCCGACGGCGCGGTAGGCATGGTCGGTGGCGTGCTGGGTGGCATCGGCGGTTTCACCGGCACCGTGCCGACCTTGTGGTGCACCCTGCGCGGGTTCGAACGCGACACCCAGCGCGCGGTGATCCAGAACTTCAACCTGTCGATGCTGGCGGTGACCATGCTCACCTACCTGGGTAGCGGGCTGGTGACCACGGCGCTGTTGCCATGGTTCGGCGTGGTGGCGCTGGCGATGGTGCTGCCGACGGTGATCGGCACCCGGGTATACCTGGGCATCAGCGAGCTGGCGTTCCGGCGTATCGTGCTGGGGCTGCTGACCTTGTCGGGAGTGGCGATGCTGGTGGTGGCAGTGCCGGGGTTGCTGGCGCGGGGGTGAGAGCTGGCCCTTGCCCCGTCGTCGGCTTCTTGGCACCCTTTGCCAGCCATTGCTGGGCGTCAATTCCGCAGAACAAGGAAACACCAAGGTGAGCTGGGAAAAAGTCGGTAAATCTCTCGTGGGCTTGCTGCTGGTCGCCATGATCGCTGCCGTGTTCTACGCGGTGTTGCGCAATGGCGACCGTCTCGAGGCGCGCCTGACTTACGCCTACCTCACCTACCCGGGCCAGTTCAGCGAACGCATCAGCCAGACCAACGAACTGCTCAAGTACGAGCGCTTGCATGCGCGCATCAGTGAAGTCAGCGACGGAGCACTGAGCCATCCGCAGATCGAGCGCTTGGTCGAGCTGGCCCAGGCACCCTACCTGCAGCTGTTCGCCAAGCCGTTCGAGGCCGGCCTGGTGGACCATCGCACCGGGTTGCTCATCGAGTTGGTCAACCACCGCAAGGAGCCGGTCAAGGCCGTGAAGATCCGTCTGCCGGCCAAGGGGCTGGTGCAGGTTCGCGACGATGCTGGCAACGACAGGCTGTTCCCGGCGCCGACCGGCATTGTCGAGATTCCCGCCATCGATGCACTGGGTGGGAGCAAGGTCTGGGTATATTTCGATTCGGACTACTCGCTCGTTCGCCACGGCGGCGTCAACATTCGTTATGCCGGTGGCACAGCCGACATCCAGGTGTACCGCGAGGTGATCGGCTTCCCGGCGCTGGTGGCGCGCTACAGCCGGGAACTGATGGTGCTGTTGCTGTTGCTGGTGGCCTGTGTGCTGGGGCTCGGTTATCACAGCCTCGGGCCACGCCGCCTGAGCCGCGGGTAAACTCGTAGGAGCCAGCCTTGCTGGCGAACACCGGCAAGGCCGGTGCCAGGCACCGCAGTGTTTTGGCTCGCCAACTTGAATCAGCCCTGAATCGTGACCAGAATATCGGTCTGAATCGAGGGCCCAGCCATGCAGAACATCTTTGCCGACGTGACCGTGAGCGTATCGGAGTTAAAGAAGAATCCTACTGCCGTCATGGCAAGTGCACAGGGGCAAGCCGTCGCCGTTCTCAACCATAATCGCGTGATGGGGTACATGGTCCCCGCTGAACTCTACGAGGCGATGATGGAGCAACTGGAAGACATCGAACTGGTCGCGCTGATCAAGGCACGTGCCGAGGAAAAGAGCGTTCCGGTAGACCTGGGTGACCTATAGCCTCGAGTTTCTACCTCTGCCTTGAAAGAGTGGGAGAAACTCGGCCATACCGTGCGTGAGCAAGCCAAGAAGAAGCTACGCGAACGCCTGACCCTGCCCCGGGTTCAGGCGGATGCACTGCGCGAGCTGCCCGACCACTACAAGATCAAGCTCAAGGCTTCGGGATATCGCCTGGTACATCGGGTCGAAGACGCGCGCATCGTGGTGGTGGTCGTGGCAGTCGGCAAGCGCGAGCGAGGGGCGGCTTACCGATCTGTTCGTAACAAGTAGCGGCAACGGGGCTGCAGTGCAGCCCATGTGTCCTTTGTCCCTCAGAGATCCAGCACCAGCCGCGCCGACCGTGCGCGCGACACGCACAGCATCATGGTCTGCTGCGACGCCTTCTCCTCATCGCTCAGGTACTGGTCGAAGTGCTCGGCCTCACCTTCGAGAATCGCCGTCTCGCAGGTGCCGCACACACCTTCGCGGCACAGGCACTCGACCTTGGCAGCCTTGGACTTCTCGATGGCCTGCAAAATGGTCATGCCTTCCTCGACTTCCAGTTCGGTGCCCGAGCGTGCCAGCACCACGGTAAACGCCGAACCCACGGCCGGCGCGGCGGCGGCGAATTGTTCCCAATGTACGCGGGACTCGGCGATACCGGCGGCGGCGGCGGTGGCGATCACCGCGTCGATCAGCGGCTTGGGCCCGCACACATAGAGGTGGGCGTCATCGGCCAGCCCTGCGCAGAGGGCGGCGAGGTCGAGCTTGCGATCCAGGCTGTCGATGTAGAAACGGGTGTTGCCGGCATGCGGGCCTTGTTCCAGGTCGCCCTGGAAGGCGCCGTGCTCCGGCGCACGGAACGCGTAGTGCAGTTCGTAAGGAATGGCGCCGCCTTCGAGCTCGTGCAGTTGGGCCAGGAACGGGGTGATGCCGATACCGCCGGCGATCAGCACATGGCGCCTGGCGCTTGGGTCAAGGGCGAACAGGTTGTTGGGGGTGGAGATGGTCAGCTCGCTGCCCACTTCGACCTGCTGGTGCATGAACGCCGAGCCGCCCTTGGACTGCTCTTCGAGGCGCACACCGATCTGGTAGCTGTGCAGCTGGCGCGGGTCGCTCATCAACGAATAGGCGTTGCTGAACTGGCTGCCGCAGGCCGACTGCATCTGCACGATGACGTGGCTGCCGCCGGTAAAGGCGGGCAGGGCGGCGCCGTCGGCGCGGGCCAGGGTGAAGCGCTTGATCTGCGGCGTGGCCTGTTCCACGCCGGTCACGCGCACCTTGAACATTTCGTATTGCTTGGCCATGGCGTACCTCGACAACGAAGCCCCGCGCCAGGCCCTGGCGCGGGGCGGGAAGCGTGTTCAGTCGTCCAGGTGGGCGACGGCGATCAGGTTGTGGAAGTGGGCGATGCCGTGCTCGCTCACGCCGCTGCGCTGCGCGTCGACCATGATTCGGCCCTGGCCACGGTAGCCGCGGGACTTCAGGCCCTTCTGCACGCTTTCGACCAGGCGCAGGTCCTCGGGGCGGAATACTTCGCGGTACCAGTCGATCAGCTTGTGCTGCTCTTCGTTGATGTCCTTGTTGAGGAAGTAGATGTCGTAGTGCTGCAGGGTGGTTTCGGCATCGACCGGGAACTCGTAGATGACGGTCATGAAGTTGGCCCCAGGCGGTACGTTGAACATGGTGCACGGCCAGGCCCAGAAGCCGGCGAAGGACGGGTCTTTCACTGTTTCATCGAACTTGAACGACTGCTCCGAGGGCTTGGCCAGGCCGTACTGCAGGGTCCAGTTGCCGTGCAGGCTGTGGCTGTACTGGCCGACGTCCACCGAGTCGGAGAAACCGGGGTGGGCCGGGGCGCAGTGGTAGCACTCCAGGTAGTTGTCGACGATCGACTTCCAGTTGGCCGGGGTGTCACTGACGAAGCGCGCGGCCAGGTGCAGGTCGTCGATCACCGCGCAGGCTTCGCGCATGCGCTGTTGCAGGCCAGGCAGTTGGTCTTCGACAGGGCCTGCGTCGTTGTCCATGTTGATGAAGATGAAGCCGGCGTACTCTTCGACGCGCAGTTGCACCAGAGTGGAGTTGTCCTTGTCGAAGTTGGCCACGTTCTCGCAGTTGCGGGCGTGGGCCAGTTCGCCGTCGAGCTTGAAGGCCCAGGCGTGGTAGGGGCAGGTGATCACGTTCTTGGCCTTGCCGCTGCCTTCGAGCAGTTGGTGGCCGCGGTGCGGGCAGACGTTGTAGAACGCGCGCAGCACGTCGTCGCGGCCACGCACGACGATGATGTTTTCGCCGATCACCTGGCGGGTGATGTAGGCGTTCTTCTCGGCGACTTCGCTGCGGTGGCCGACGCAGATCCAGCTGCGGGCGAAGATCGCTTCCTTCTCGTGCTCGAACACCGCGGCCTGGGTGTAGAACTTGGCCGGCAGGGTGAATGCCTCTTCGGGGTTGGCGCAGAAGTCGGCGGGCAGGCGTTTGAAATCGTTCATGGCTCTATCTCGGTTCTTATTGGTTAACGCGTATCTGTTGGTTAACAAGCTGGGTAAAATTTTTTGTACTGCTGTGTGACGCTGATTTGTGTAGGAGCGGCCTTGTGCCGCGAAAGGGCCGCGCAGCGGCCCCAGCGATCCATGCGTCGACGCTAAGATCCTGGGGCTGCCTTGCAGCCCTTTCGCGGCGCAAGGCCGCTCCTACATGGTCAGTGCACCACTGCCGCGCTGCAAGGCGCTTGCTCTTGGGGTTCCTCGCCGGCCAGGCGGGTGGCTTCTTCCTCGATGCGGTACGCCGGCACCTGGCCGTAGTCGGCCGCCAGCCACTTGAAGAACCCGTAGATCTTCACCAGCAGAATCGCCATGAACGGGATCGCAGTCAGCACCACGGCGGTTTTCATGGTCGACAACGAGGCCTTGGCGAACAGCATGGCCAGCGGCACCAGGGTCAGCACCACGCACCAGAACAGGCGCAGGGTCGGGCTCGGGTCCTCGCCCTCGCGCAGGTTGCGGGTGCTGGTGGCGGCCACGGCGTAGGCGGCGGCGTCCATGTGCGAGGCGCAGAACACCGCCATGATGAACAGGTACGCACCCAGGAACAGGGTGCCCCATGGCAAGGCCAGTAGCAGATCGGTCACTGCTGCCTCGCCGCCGAGGGTGCCGAGCAGCTTGGGCACGTCGATCTGGCCGTTGATGAACTGGTGCATGCTGTAGCTTTCCAGCGCGCCGAAGAAGAACCAGCAGCCGAAGCTGCCGCCCAGCAGCAGGGCGAACACCACCTCCTTGATCAGCCGGCCGCGGGACACGCGGGCGACGAACATCGCCACGCCCGGGGCGTAGGAGACCCACCACAGCCAGTAGAACACCGTCCAGTTGCGGGTGAAGGCGCCGTCGCCGGCCGGGTCGGTGAACAGGCTCATCTGCACGTAGTGCTGCAGCATCAGGCCGATGGAGTTGGCGGTGTTGTTCAGGGTGAACTGGGTCGGGCCGACCAGCAGCACGATGGCGGCGAACACCAGGGCGCCGATGCAGACCATCTTCGACAGGCGCTGCAGGCCGCCGTCGATGCCGATATAGGAACTCAGCGAGAACAGCAGCGCCACCGCACCGATCACCAGCAGTTGCACGGTGAAGGTGTTGGGCGTGCCGGCCAGGTCCGACAGGCCGCGGGTGAGCGTGGAGGCAGTGAGTGCCAGCGACACAGTCAGTGCACCCATCATGGTCAGCAGGAAGATCAGATCGACGGCGCGCCCGACCGGGCCGGTGGCCTTGAAGCCGGTGACCGCCTCGATGATCGAGGCCAGGTTAAGGCCGCTCTTCTTGCGCACGTGGAAGTGGTAGGCCATGGCCAGCGAGGCCAGGGCGTAGATCGACCAGGCGCTGATGCCCCAGTGGAAGAACGAGTAGCTGACGCTGTACTCAAGGGCCTTGGCCGACATCGGCGCGATGTTCAGGCCCGGGGTCTGGTAGTAGTAGGCCCACTCCATCACGCCCCAGTACAGGGTCGAGGAACCCATGCCGGCGCAGATGAACATGAACACCCAGGTGGTGGTGGAGTATTCCGGCTTGCCGGCGCCCAGGCGGATGTTGCCGTACTTGCTGAAGGCCAGGTACAGCACGGCCAGGGAGCTGCCGAAGACCAGCACCTGGACGCTGGTGCCGAAGGTGCGGGTGGCCACTTCGAATAGCTGGTTGGCCAGGTTTTCCGCTTGTGCGGGGAAGGCAGCAAGGCCGATCACGGTGAGCAGTACGGCCACCAGGCTTACGGCGATCAGGAACACGTCGATCTTTTTGTTATTGGGGGACATCAATTGTCTCCTGGAGCATTTTTTTTGTAGTAGGCGTCAGGCGTAGGGCAGTCCGTGTCGAGGCTGGTTTTTCCTTTATGTTAACTGATAGGTAACAAGTATCTTTTGGTTTACAGATTCTGCATTGAATCGTGATGGGTGGCAATAGGATTGTCGGACAGTCTGGATGGTTGGTTGTGCCCTTTTCGCGGATGAGTCCGCTCCTACAAGAGCGGATTCATCCGCGAAAAGGGCACCGCCGACTCAAGCTCCGAGCAACTCGGCAATCGCCTTGCCCACGTCCTGGGTCGAACGGCTGCCGCCCATGTCGCGGGTCGTGTCGCCATTGGCGATCACCGTCTCGATGGCCGTGAGGATGTCGTCATGGGCCGCCTGGTAGCGCGCATCACCGCCATCCTTGCCAAGGAACTCGAGCATCAAGGCGCCGGACCAGATCATCGCGATCGGGTTGGCGATGTTCTTGCCGTAGATGTCCGGCGCCGAACCGTGCACCGGCTCGAACAGCGACGGGAACGTGCGCTCGGGGTTGAGGTTGGCCGAAGGCGCGATGCCGATGGTGCCGGCGCAGGCCGGGCCCAGGTCGGAGAGAATGTCGCCGAACAGGTTGGAAGCCACCACCACATCGAAGCGCTCCGGCTGCAGCACGAAGCGGGCGCAGAGGATGTCGATGTGCTGCTTGTCCCAGCTGATCCCGGGGTAGTGGGCGGCCATGGCGGCGGTGCGCTCGTCCCAGTAGGGCATGCTCACGGCCATGCCGTTGGACTTGGTCGCCGAGGTGACGTGCTTGCGTTCGCGGGTCTGGGCCACGTCGAAGGCGTACTTGAGGATGCGGTCCACGCCACGGCGGGTGAACACCGATTCCTGCAGGACGAATTCGTTTTCGGTGTTCTCGAACATGCGCCCGCCCAGGGACGAGTATTCACCCTCGGTGTTCTCACGGATCACCACGAAATCGATGTCGCCGGGCTGCTTGTTCGCCAGCGGGCAGGGTACGCCGGGGAACAGGCGCACCGGGCGGATGTTCACGTACTGGTCGAAGTCGCGGCGGAACTTGAGCAGCGAGCCCCACAGCGAGATGTGGTCCGGGACCTTGTCCGGCCAGCCGACGGCGCCGAAGTACAGGGCGTCGAAACCCTTGAGCTGGTCGAACCAGTCGTCGGGCATCATCTTGCCGTGGGCCAGGTAGTAGTCGCAGCTGGCCCATTCGAAGTACTCGATCTGCAGGTCGAGGCCGTGCTTGCGCGCGGCGGCTTCTACCACGCGGATGCCTTCGGGGAGGACTTCGTTGCCGATGCCGTCACCGGGGATGGCGGCGATCTTGAAGGTCTTGGTCATGGGGTGCATCTCGTGTCCAGGGAAGATGCGGGTCATGCTATAAGGGTGCGCTGTGCAGATAATCTGCCGATCTATCAATTCTTGGTGCACGAAGCGTGAATAATCTGCCGAACCTCGACGACCTCGACATCTTCCTGCAAGTGGCCCGCCGTGCCAGCTTTGCCTCGGCGGCGGACGAGCGTGGCATGTCGGCGGCGTTCGTCAGCAAGCGCATTCGCCTGCTTGAGGAAAGCCTCGGAGTACGCCTGCTGCACCGCACCACGCGGCGGGTATCGGTGAGCGAGGAGGGCGAGCGGGTCTACCAGTGGGCGCAGCAGATCTTCGACACCGTGCAGCGCATGGACGACGACCTCAACGCCGGCCAGCGCGAGCCGGCCGGGCAGTTGCGTGTCGCCAGCAGCCTGGGGCTGGGGCGGCGCTTCGTGGCGCCGGCGCTGTCGGAGCTGGCCGCGCGCTACCCGCGCCTGGATATCCGCCTCGATGTGCATGACCGCCTGGTGGACCTGATCGCGGAAGGCGTCGACCTGGATATCCGCGTGGGCAATGTCATCGCCCCGCACCTGATCGCCAAGCCGCTGGCGCGCAACCGCCGGGTGCTGTGCGCCGCGCCTTCGTACCTGGCCGAGCACGGTACGCCACGGGTGTTGGCCGACCTGGCCAGCCATGACTGCCTGGTGATCAAGGAGCGCGACCACCCGTTCGGGCTGTGGCACCTGGAGGGGCCGCAGGGTGAGGAGAGCGTGCGGGTGACCGGCGCGTTGTCGAGCAACCATGGCGAAGTGGCACACCAGTGGTGCCTGGATGGCCGTGGGATCCTGCTGCGTTCGTGGTGGGATGTGTACGACAGCATCGCCGATGGGCGGTTGGTGCAGGTGCTGCCGGACTACCAGCAGGCGGCGGACATCTGGGCGGTGTACACCGCGCCGCTGGCCGGCTCGGCCAAGGTGCGGGTGGCGGTGGAGTTCTTCCGCCAGTATTTCGCCGAGCGCTACCGGTTGCCGGGGTGAACCCAGAGGTGCCTCACGATCACTGTGGGAGCAACTGTCTTGCAGAGTGTGAGGGATTTACGCCTACCCCTGTAGGAGCGGCCTTGTGCCGCGAAAGGGCCGAAAAGCGGCCCCGGCGATCTTTCTCAACACTGAGATCCTAGGGCCGCTCCGCACCCCTTTCGCGGCACAAGGCCGCTCCTACAGGGATCGTGCAAGGCTTGGTGCTAGCGTGGCCGAGGTGGGAGCGGTCTTTGTGCACCCAATAAAGGTGGGTTACCGACCGCGTCGGCGGGAAACCCGTGCTTCGATATTCTTGCGCCCGATCAGCAAGGGCGGCTTCTCCACCACCGGCTCGTCGGCCAGCCACTTGTACATCACCAGGCAATCCACCAGCCCATGCTCGGCATGGCGATAGGCCTTGGGCAGTCGCCCGACGGTCTCGAAGCCCAGCGCGTGCCACAGCGCCACGGCCACTTCGTTGGTGGCCACCACCGAATTGAACTGCAGGGCCAGGAAGCCTTCCTGGCGCGCCAGCTTCTGCGAGTGCTCGCACATCAGCCTGGCCACGCCACGGCCACGCGCCTGCTCGCAGACCATGTAGCCGCAGTTGCCCACATGCGCGCCGGGGCCGGCGGCATTGGCCTTGAGGAAGTAGGAGCCGAGCAGTTCGCCGTCTTCTTCAGCCACCAGGGTGCGCAGGGGCAGGTCCAGCCACAGCTGGCGGGCTCGCTCGATGTCGAGTTCGGGGTCGAAGGCGTAGGTCTGGCGGGCCTGGACGATGGCCTGGAAGGTGGGCCAGAAGCGCTCGAAGTCTTCCGGGGTCATGGGGCGAATGTGAATCATGGCAATACCTGCGCGGGCTGGACCGCCCAGTCTGGGTGTCGCGGCGCCGTCGCGCAAGGGCGGCGACGCCGCGTGGGTCAGGCGCCGGCCTTGCCGACGGCATCCAGCGCCCGTGCCGAGTAGACCAGCGCCGCGCCGGCGTTCATCGCCACGGCCACGCCCAGCGCTTCGGCGATTTCTTCGCGAGTGGCGCCGTGCTTGACCGCCTGCTGCGAATGCACGGCGATGCAGCCATCGCACCGGGTGGTGACGGCCACGGCCAGGGAGATCAGCTCGCGGGTCTTGGCGTCCAGGTGGTTGGTCTTTGAGCCGGCGCCGCTGGCGGTCATGTAGCCGGCTACGGTGTCGGGGGAGAGTTGCTTGAGATCGCCGATGCCGGCCATCAACTGCTTACGGTAGGCGTCCCAGTCCATCATGCTCATCGTCTTCACCTTGTCAGGTTGGCAACAGGAGCTATCAGGCTAGTCGATGTTCAGGCGCCTGGGGCTGCGAAGCAGCCCCAAGGGGCGATCAGATATAGATGAACACCAGCACCAGCGCCGCGACCACGGCCCATTTTTCCAGGTAGTAGCGGGTGCGGTTGCGTTTCTTCATCGCCTTGCCGCGCTCGCGGATCTTGTAGATGCGGGTGAACAGGCGGTTGATGCCACCGGTCTTGTCATTGGCGTCGTTGGGCGCGGCGGCGGCGGCCATGACGTTGCGGCTGAACCAGCGGTTGAAGGCACTTGCCCAGCGGTACTTGAGCGGCCGCTCGACGTCGCAGAACAGGATGATGCGGTTGTGCTCGGTGGTGTTGGCGGCGTAGTGGATGTAGGTCTCGTCGAACACCACGGCCTGGCCGTCGCGCCAGGAGTATTTCTCGCCGTCGACGTCGATGTAGCAACCGTCGTCGTTGGGCGTGTCCAGGCCCAGGTGGTAGCGATAGGAGCCGGCATACGGGTCGCGGTGGCGCACCAGCTTGGCGCCCGGTGGCAGGGTGGCGAACATCGCCGCCTTGACCGAACCGATGCCCTGCAGCAGCTCGGTGGTGCGTGGACACAGGGTCATCGCCGACGGGTGGCTCTCGCCGTACCACTTCAGGTAGAAGCGCTTCCAGCCGGTCTTGAAGAACGAGTTGAAACCGACATCGTCGTAGTTGTCGGACTTCTTGATCTCGCCCGCGTGCAGCAGCTGCTGCGCCTCTTCGCGGATTTCCTGCCAGTGGTCCTGGAGCGTCTGCAGCTCGGGGAACGCCTCGACCGGCAGGTAGGGCTTGGCCGGGTGCCTGGAGAACAGGTAGAGGAAGCTGTTGACCGGTGCCAGGAAGCTGGAGTGGTCGCCCAGCTGGCGGGTCAGCTTGTGACGTACCCGACCGCGCAGGTGAACATAGGCGATCGAGAGGACGAAGATCAGTACGAGTGCGATTTTCATGGACGGTTACTTGTCTAAAAAATGGCCATGCGCCATGGCTTGAGCCCGCCAGCATAAACAATCGTGACCTGGGTTTGTACTTATTGTTACGACAATTCCGGGCGACTTAGGTGTAATGGCCTACAGGTTGCGTAAACGATTCAACTGGAGGTCGGTCGTCATTTCGTGCTTGGGGCTGTTTGTTCAAGGGGCTCGACGGGAGGGTTGCCATGCCCTGAAGATCGAGCGCCGCCTGCGCGGCGCATCGCGGATGAATCCGCTCCTACGCTTGTTGCAACGTGCCACACCTGCCATTGCCTCGCCTGACTGTAGGAGCGGCTTCAGCCGCGATGCGCCATGCACACTTGGGCCTGTACACTCGTACATCCCTCCGCGCCCAAGGAGTACCACATGGTCCAGGATGCACGCCCCAGCGGCGCCCCGTTCAAGCGCCTGTTCTTCGCCCTGTCGGTCAGCGATGCCCAGCGTCGCGCCCTGGCCCAGTGGCGGCGCGAACTGAACCTGCGCAGCGGCAAGCCGGTGCCGACGGAGAACTTCCATGTCACCTTGCTGTTTCTGGGTGATGTAGATGCTGCCCTGGTGCCGGCGATTCGCGCCGCGGTCGAGCCGCTGCAGCGCCCGCAGGCGCCGCTGCGCCTGCAACTGGACCACTTGCAGGCCTGGCAACGGGCCAAGGCGCTGGTGCTGGCCCCGCAGCAGGCACCGGCGGCCCTGCGTCAGCTGGTGTACGCCCTGCAACAGGCCATGTTGCCCTTGGGTATCGAGGCGCAGGCGCGCGAGTACCGGCCACACCTGACACTGTCCCGGGACTTCCGCGCGCAGGTGCCGGAGGCCGCGCAGCCGCCTGCGTTTCTTCTCACGGCACGGCACTTCACCCTCTACGAGTCGCGCAAGGGCCGTTACTGGCCGCTGGCCGAGTGGCCCTTGGCGCAGTGAAAGCGGCGGCTGATCCCCAGCCCTTCGAGGAAGTCCTCATCGTGAGAGATCACCAGCAGGGCATTGGGATAGTCCGTCAGCACTTCCAGCACATGGGTGCGCATGCGCAGGTCGAGGTTGTTGGTGGGTTCGTCGAGTATCAGCAGTTGCGGCGGGCAGGCGGCGATGCAGGCCAGCGACAGGCGCGCCTTTTCGCCACCGGAGAGCGATTGCACGGGGGTCTGGACCGCGTCGCCGTCGCGGAACAGGAAGTCGGCCAGGTGCGTGCGCAACTGCTCGATGGACCAGGCCGGGACCAACTGCGCCAAGGCGTCCTGTACGCTGAGCCCGGTGGGCAGGGTGCTGTAGTGCTGGTCGATGTAGCCGATCTGCGCGGGCGGCGGGATCAGCCAGTCGCCTGTGCGCCACACCCGCGGATCGCCAAGGATGGCGCGGGCCAGGGTCGACTTGCCGCTGCCGTTGTTGCCGGTCAGCGCCAGGCGCTCGCCGCTGGCCAGTTGCAGGTCGATGCCGTCGAGCACGGGGCTGGTGTCGTAGCCGACGCTGCCGGCGCGCACCTGGATCAGCACCCGTGACCCCTGGCTCGCCGCCGGTAAGTGGAAGCGCGGGACGATCACCGGCTCCGGCCGCAACTCGGCCAGTTGTGCGCCGAGGTCGCGTTGCTGTTGCAGGATCTGCGCCTGCTTGCGCCCGGCCGTGGTGTTGCCGCGCCCCAGCTTGGTGGGCGAGCGCACGGTTGCCCACTTGCTGTTCTGGATCGCCTTGACACCCCGCTTGCGCGCATTGGCGGCGCGCGCCTGTTCCTGCATCAGCGCGTCGTGGGCATCGTCACGGGCGCGGCGCATTTCGCCGATGCGCTTGTCGAGCACGCCGCGTTGCAGGTTGCGTTCGGCCATGTAGTCGGCATAACTGCCGTTGAACACGTCGAGGCGCCCATGGTGCAGGTGCCAGAGGGTGTCGCAGGTCTGGTTCATCAACGCCACGTCGTGGGTGACCAGCACCAGGGTGCCATGGAAGTGCTCGAGCATGCGCGACAGCGAGCGGCGGTTGGCGGCGTCCAGGTGGTTGGTCGGCTCGTCCAGCAGCAGCAGGTCGGGGCCGAGGGCCAGGGCCTGGCTCAGCGCCTGGTTGACCCGTTGCCCGCCGCTGAGCGACGACTCGCCGTCGAGCACTTGCGCCACGTGGCCGATACGCAGGCCGCCATGACGCTCGACCTGCCCTTCGCTGGGCGCCAAGCTACCTTGCAGCAGGCGCAGCAGCGACGATTTGCCGGAGCCGTTGTCGCCGATGATGGCGATGCGTTGCCCCCATTCGATGCGGGCGTCGATGTCGCTGAAGCAGGTCTTGCGGCCATGGTTCAGGCTGATGCCGCGCAGTTCGATCATTGCCATTGGACTGGAGCCCTCCTGGGCGGGCCGTTCAGTGTCGTGGCCATGGCATCGAGGATGCAACGCCGGATAGCCGCGGCCTGAGGCCGGATGAAAAAGTGATCGCCGGCGAATCCGTGATGGCTGCAGCCGGCGCTGGTTTCGTCGGCCCAGGCCACCAGGTCGGTGCCGGGGACATGCGGGTCGTCGTGCCCGGCGAACACATGGATCGGCACCGGCAGCGGCGTCGACTGTCGATAGCGGTAGTCGCCCACCAGGCGAAAGTCGGCGCGCAGGGTCGGCAACACCAGGCCCAGCAGGTCAGGGTTGGCCAGCACGCCCGGTGGCGTGCCGTTGTAGCCGCGCAGGTGGGCCAGCAACTGCTCGTCGTCGAGGGTGTGCAAGGGCGGTTCGAGGCGGCAGGCCGAAGGCGCCGCACAGCCCGAGGCGAACAGCCGCAGCGGCAACGGCAAGCCCTGGCGATGCAGGCTACGGGTCAGTTCGAAGGCCAGCAGGGCGCCCAGGCTGTGGCCGAAGAAGGCGAACGGCAACCCATCGTCGGCCGCGCGCAGCACCTCCACCAGTTCAGTGACCAGCGCCGCGAGGTCGTCGCGAGCGGGTTCGGCCATGCGTGAGCCGCGCCCCGGCAGCTGCATCGCGCACAATTCCAGGTGCAGGCCCAGGTGCGGGTGCCAGGGCAGGTAGTCGGCGGCACTGCCGCCGGCATGGCTGAAGCAGAACAGGCGCAGGCGTGGCGCGGTCACGCTGCGGCGTACGAACCAGGTATCGCGTGGTGGCATCGGTTCATCCTTGGCGAAGCGACAGGGGTTCAGTCTGGCGCAGCAGCGCCAGGGGCAGATTGATCGACGGCAAGGCCGGTTGGAAGCGATGGCGGGTGGTCTTGTAGGGCAGCACCTGGCCGGCGGCGATGGTGCCGTAAAGGTACGCCAGGTCGAAGGCCTGGCCGTCGGCCCAGGCGTGCACGCTGACCCTTCGATCGCTGTAGTCGAGCAACACGCAAGGCAGGGTGCGCAGGCCCAGCAGGCGGGCCGCGTACAAGCGGTGGTTGCCGTCCATCACCAGGCCGCTGCGGCGCTCGATCGGTACCGCGCTGCACCACTGTTGCCGGTCGAGGATGGCCCGGGCCAGGGCGCGGGCGTGGCGTTCGTCGATGGCCTCGCTGGCGCGCAAGGTGTGGATGGCGGTCAGTTCGATGTCATAGCCATGATCCATGGGTCACCTCGCCAGGCGCAGGTCCAGCAGTGTCATGCCGTTTTCCAGGCGGTGCGACTCGGCCAGCGCCAGCCTGGCGTCCCTGGCCAGTGCCAGGTAATGCGCCTGGTCGCGCTCACGGCCCGGGCCGATCAGCAGGTTGTTCAGGTCCAGCCAGCGGGCCGGGTCGAAGCCGGCGCCAGGGGCGAGCATCAGCTCGACCAGCAAAAGGCGGCTGCCCGGCCCCATGGCGGCGGCGCAGCGGCGCAGCAGGGCGCACGCCTGGTCGTCATCCAGGCGGTGCAACTGGTGGGTCAGCAGGTAGAGGTCGGCGGCGGGCGGCAGCGCTTGCTCGGTGTGTTCGATGCGCACCAGGCGGGCGCCATCGCTCAGGTCGCAGACTGCCTGGATCGCCCGCTCCTGGGCCTTTGCGTCGGCGGCGAGGTAGTCGGCATGGATGCCCGGCTGGCGGGCGCGGCGTTCCAGGTATCGATAGTAGGGCTGGCCATGGCGTTGTTCGAACACCGGGTCGCCCAGGCGCACGGCCTGGTACAGGTCGCCCCAGCTGGCGTAGTGCTCGGCACCGTAGAGGCTGGCGGCCAGGTACTGCGACTGTGGATGGTCGCGACGCAGCAGCGCGGAGGCGCCGGCATGCACGAAGCCGTCGTCCTGTTCGGCGAACAGGCCGATGCCGCACAGCGCCCGCATCAGGCGCTGCAGGCCATCGGCCGGGCAGCCGCAGGCTTCGGCCAGGTGGTCCAGGGGGACCGGCTGCTGGTCGATGTGCTCGGCGATGCCCAGGCGCGCGGCGACATGGATCGCCTGGGATATCTGGAAGCCGAAGATCCACAGGCGCAACTGGCGGGCATCGGGCATGGTCGGGTGCTCCTCACTCATGGACAGGTTGACGGGGCAGCGCCATGGCCAGGGGCGCGGTGCGCTGGTGGAAGCGGCCAAGCATCAGCACCGCGCCAAGGCCGAAGGCCAGCAGCAAGCCGCCGTTGATGCCCCACAGGCCCAGCCCGCCGGGGAACGCCAGCAGGTAGCACAGCGGCATGCCGAGCACCCACAGCAGCGCCATGTTCAGCCACATCGGCGCCCAGACATCGGGCAGCCCACGCAGGGCCGCGAGCATCAGGTTGCGCAGGGCGTCCAGGGCCTGGCTGAAGGCGACCACGGCCAGCATGCCGGTGGCCAGCGTCGCCAGCGCCGGGTAGTCCGCCCGCGCAGGGTCGAGGTAGGCATCGATGATCGGGCGCGGCAGCAGCAGGTAGACCAGGGCCAGGGCGGCCATCACCGCGCCGACCAGCAGCGTCGCCGCGAGGCCGATGCGGCGCACCGCATGGCCGTCACCACGGCCCATGGCGCGGCTGATCAGCAGGGTGCAGGCCTGGCCCGCGCCCATGGGAATCATCAGCGCGACGGTGGCGCACTGGATGACAATCTGCTGCACGCTCAACGCGCCGACCCCCAGCCAGCCGACCATGATGTTCACCATGCTGAACGCCAGCAGCTCGCTGGCGAACTGCACGGTGATCGGCACACCCAGCACGAAGAACGCCTTGAGCCGGTCCGGTGCCCACAACTGCTCGCGGGTGAACAGCTGGTAAGGGCGCATGGCCGGCGCCAGGGCCAGGTAGCCGAGGGTCAGCAGCAGCACCACCCAGTTCATCGCCGACACGGCATGGGCCCAGCCGGCCATGCCCAGTGCTGGCAGGCCCCAGGTGCCGTGCAGCAGGGCCGTGCCGAGCAGCAGCACGCCTGCCAGGTTGATGGCGCTGAACACCATCACCAGGCGCCCCTTGCCGGCCGGGAAGAACAACTGGTGGCAGCAGGCGGTGCAGAGGAACGCCGGCATGCCCCAGGCCATGGCGCGCCAGTAGTCGGCGGTCAGCGCCTGCAGCGCTTCAGGCTCGCCCAGCAGCGGCATCAGCGTCGGCAGCGCCAGCAATGCCAGGGCGGCGAGCACGCCGATGGCCACGCTCATGAACAGGCCCTGGCGCAGGTCGACCCCCACGCCGCTGGCCTGGCCCTGGCCCAGCCGGCGGGCAATGCAGATGCCGGTGGCCAGCAACGGCGACAGGGCGATCACCTGGATGCTGGTGCACAGCACCGTCACCAGGGCGCCGGCGGCGACTTCGCGGGGCCCGAGGCGGGCGATCAGCAGCATGCCGATGACGTTCACGGCGATATGCAGCACGCGCACGCCGAGGATCGGCGTGGCCAGCTTGATGATTTCGCGGCACCAGGTGCCGAGTGTTGCGTCAGTCATTGCGGGTTCCTGGGCGGTGCGGCGTCAGTCCTGCAGGCTAGGGCGCCGGTGGTTGTGGCAACAGGTGCAAATACTCATGGTTCCGGTGAATCGCCGGGAATGTGCACGCGCACCAGGGTGAGGCCATGGCGTTCGTGCACGCTGACCTCGTGGCCAAGGATCGCGCACAGGCGCAGGACGATGGCCAGCCCCAAGCCGACGCCTTCCTGCGGGCAGGGGCCGTCGGGCGCGGCTTGGTAATAGGGGCTGAAGATCCGCTGGCGGTCTTGCTTGGCGATGCCGGGGCCATCGTCCCAGACTTCCAGGGCGACGCCGCGGCGGGTGCGACGGGCCGCCACCAGCACGCGGCCGCGGGCAAACTTGCAGGCATTGGCCAGCAAGTTCTCCATGACCCGTGCCAGGCGGTTGTGGTCGCTGCGCAGGGTCAAGGCGCTGGCGCGCACGCGCAGGTCGACGCCGCGCTCCAGGGCGACGTCCTCGAAGCCCAGCTCCAGCTCCTGGAGCAGCGACTGCACCTGCAAGGGGCGGCAATGCGGGGCCGTGCTGTCGTTGCGCAGACGGGCCAGGTCGAGGAAGTCACGCACGTAGGCCTGCAGGTTGAGCACCACGTAGAGGGTCTTGCCCAGCAACACGCGGCCTTCACGGGGGTCGCTCTGCTGCACGGTGTGCAACAGCAGTTGCATGGCATGCAGGCGTTGGCGGAAATCGTGGGACGCTTCCTGGAAGAAACGGCAATCGCGGTCGACCTGGCAGGCCAGTTCGCGACGTTGCCGGGACAACTCCTGGTTGTGACCACGCAGCTGGGCGAGGTTGCGCTCGAGTTCGTCGAACAGTTCCATGGCCCTGCCGCGCAAGGCCAACAGCACCGCCAGGCAGGCCAGTGTGAGTGCCAGCAGCGCCTGGCGGCCCAATGCCTGGTAGGGCGCCAGCACCGGTGCCAGCGCGCTGCCCAGCACCAGGGTCAGGTCGCTGTCGGGCAAGCGCCGGTAAGTCAGCAACTGGCTGTCGCCCTGGGCGTCTTCGGTGACGCTGCTGGCCACCCGTGCATGCCGGCTGCGCCGGTACGCCGAGGTGCGCGCCAGCGCTTGCGAGGTCGGTGCCGGCGTGCGCTCGCTGGCATAGGCGACACGCCCCTCGCCATCGAGCAGGTACAGCTGGCGATGGTCGCGCAGCGCGGGGGCCAGGTTGCCGTCCAGGTAGCGGCCAAGGGTTGCGGCGTCCAGATCGCGAGGCAGGCTGGCGACCATCTCGCAGGCGAGCATCTGCTGGGCGCCTTGCAGGTTGTCCAGCAACCCGGCCTTGAACCGCTGCAGGACGAAGCCGCCGAGCAGCACGAAGACCAGCGACAGGCCCAGGGTGAGCGCCAGGGCGATGCGCCAGGAGCGTGTGCGCGCCGAGGCCAGCGGCGGAGCCGAAGTTTCAGTGCCAAGCGGCTCTTGATGTGTCGTAGTCATGCAGGTACCCCAGGTCCATCGCGCGCGACACCGCATGGGTGCGGTTGGTCACGCCCAGTACACGCATCAGGCCGGTGACGTGGTTGTTCACCGTGCCCAGGCTCAGGCCCAGTTCCGCGGCGACCTCCTTGGAGGCCAGGCCGCGGTGCAGCAACTGGAGGATTTCCTGTTGCCGGCGGGTCAGGCGTACGGCCTCCGTGGGCGCCCGGTCGTCGCTGATGGGGAACGTCCTCTGGCCGTGCAGGATGTGTTGCATGGCCTGGGTGAAATCTTCCAGGTTGGCCGCCTTGACCACATACCCAAGCAAACCCATGGCCTGGACCTGCTGGCTCCAGTCCTGGTTGTGGGTGGCGGTCACCACGGCGCACTTTGCCGCCACGCCCAGGCGATGGAAAGTTCTGACCAATGAAAGTCCACAAGCATGCGGCACATTGATATCAAGTAATATACGGTGCCAGTCGCGTTCATGCCGGAACGTTTCGATGGCACTGGGGGCACTGTCGCAAATGAATACATTCAATGAGGTATCCATCTTCAACAGGAGTGTCCGGGTGGCATCGGCAACCAAGGGGTGGTCTTCCACAAGCAATATTCTTTTTGTTGTCTGAAAGTGCATCGTTGCAATCCTCATCGCCTGCACAAGGCATATCGCGGCAACAGCGAAGTTGGCGCCGTGAACGGCACCATGGCTTGTTTCGCGCAGCGCAGGGGGTGGTCAGAAGGTCGGATGGCAGGCCGCACGCAAAGCGGCAGTGAAATACCCGAGTGTCGGGGGGCGGGGATAGACGAACAATGAAAGGAGGTTGAGGCTTATCACGAAAACTCTTCCTTGATAACGAAAGTTCTGGGTCGGCCGCCGTGCCGAACGCTTCGCAGTCTAGTCCAGGTTGCCCGCATTGACACATGAAATGTGACTTGCGGTCGTGACTGCGGGCTCTTCGAAAAGTTTTATCGACTGGCAACTTTCCGAAGTTTCACCCGCCATCGAAAATGTTTAAACAGCGTGTTTACACAACTGTCGCCCCGCAGTCACGGGGCGACAGGGGCATTTCAATCCACCCAGCTGCCGTTGACGAATCCGCGGTAGTCCGCCGGCACGAACCACAGGAACAGGATGCCCAGGCGGCCCTGCTCGAGTTTCTCGCGCCAGTGCGGCATCTGCGGGTCGATCAGGTGGCCATCGCCGGGCAGCAGGCGCGCCTCGTGCACCTGGCGGGGCGTTTCCACACTGATGGGCCAGGCCAGTTGCCGGTCATGTTCCGGGCGCGCCTCGATGGGCAGCGACATCACCCAGGCGAAGGCCTGCACATCGTCCTGGTGACGTGGCAGGGTAGCGCCGTCCTGGTAGATGGTCAGAGCGTTGTGCCCTGGTTTGACCGGTTCGGCCAGCACCTGGTTGAGCAGGGTGCAGACCATGCCGTGCAGGTAGAAGGTGAATTCGTCGCGGTGGCACCAGAAACGCTGCTGGGTCTTGCCGTTGACCTTGTCGAGCAGGAGGAAGCGGCCCTCCATCATGAAGCGCAGGTAGCGGCGCGCGATCGCCAGCTCCAGGGGCGGCAGGACCTGTTCGAAGGTCACGCAGCCATCCTGGGCCATCCGTTGCGCCAGGGCATCCAGGCGCTGGCGCCAGGCCTCGCGGCGGGCCGCGAGGCTGGCGGGCTGATGCAGGATGCCCGCCTGCAGGAACAGCGCGCGGGTGGCCGGGTCGAGTGCCGCCGGTGTCGAGCGCCCCTCGCGCAGCGCATTCAGGGCGAGCTGTTGCTGCGCCGTCAGCCAGCGCATGGCGATGATGCCCCTGACCGGGTCCTCGACCCACAGGCTGGGGGCGCAGGACTGCGCCCAGGCCGGGTTGACCACCTGGCGGCGCAAGGGCTCGGGGATCTGTTCGAAACGGGAGTACAGCCCGGGTACCAGCGTCAATGAGTGGCTGTCGACGTCGGGGTCGGCGAGCAGCGTGTGGTAGTAGGCGGGCAGCTCGTCCAGCAAGGCCTGGTCGAGTTGGCAGCGCTCGGCGAGAAAACGCTCGCGCTGCGGCAGGCGCTCGATCGGGGTGACCAGGCCGTGCTTGCCCAGCCGGCGCCGGACCCGTGCCGGCAGGGCGCGGTAGGTGGGTTCGTCCAGGCCATTGGCGGCGATGCGCAGGGCATGCTCGGCATAGCCGGGCGCCCAGGCCGGCAGGATCACCTGCTCTTCGAGGAACTGTTCGGGGCGCTGGGTGTAGAACGCCATGAACACCAGCGAGGTGACATGGTAGTCACGCCCGCGAAACGGCACGCGCCGGAAACGCCCGCTGTCGAGCACGCGCCACAGGCGGCGCGCCCGGCCGCGCCAGCCGAGGTCGGCGACCGGGGCGAGGAAACCGTACTCGATCAGTTGTTCGAACAGGTGTTCCGGGTAGCGCCCGACCGTCTGCGCATCGACCTGGCCGCGCGCCAGGCGCACCAGCAGCTCGCACATCCGTGGTTGTTCGACCACCGCGAACGACACGTAGCGCGAGCGGGTGGCGTGGGTGCTGTAGTTGCGGAACCCGACGATGACCTTGCACAGGTCGTTGACCGCCCACTGCGGGCGGATCTCAATGGCTTGCATGGTGCTTCCTCCTTTTCAGGCCGGCCGCTTCAGCCAGCAGACGCGCGCCTCCCAGCGCATGACGAATCAGGTGTACCCGCCACTTCCAGCGACGCTTGTGGCGCACGCTGCCGCACAGGTGGCGCTCGGCGCCGTCGAGCAGGTCGCCGATCAGGGCGTCGTGCACCCAGCGCACCAGCAGGTGCCACATCAACCAGTGGTAGGGGCTCAGGCGCAGGCAGGTGAAGTGGCTCAGGCAGGTACGGCCGTCTTCCAGCGCCTGGATGCGCAAGCCATGCACGCCCTGGTAGCCCTGCGGGGCGATGAAGCGGAACTGCGCTTCGTGGCCGGGCTGGTAGTGCTCCAGGCGGTAGCGCGTTGCGCCGTGGCCACCGACGCTGCCCTCGCGCATGGGCCCTTCGAAGCGGTCGCGAGGCCAGGTGGCCTCGGGCCACAACGGCGAGCCCGGCGCGTCGAACCCCGCCAGCAGGCGCCCCACGGCGGCCGCGTCGCAGTGCAGCGGGCGCTGGTGCAGGCTGACCACGTTGGCCCGCTCCAGGGTCGCCAGGGCCTTGAGGGTGCGCGGCGTCATCGCCCACCTCCTGCGCTCAGCAGCGCCTGTTCCGCCTGGCGCCGGACCTCACTTTCCCCAGGCAACTGGCGGGCTTGTTCGAGCACCTGGCGCCAGCCTTCGGCGACGCCGCCCTGTTCCAGGCGCCGTGGCAACTGTTCCAGCCATTGCAGGGCCAGGCAGCGCAACTCGCGGGCAATGATGGCGAAGGCGATGAAACCGCCCTGGACTCGGTCGGCGCGCCTGGCGTCGGTGGTCACTGCGCGGATCGAGGTGCGCTGGGCCTCCTTGCGCACCTGCAGGCGCACCGGTTGGCGCACCGCATGCCCGGCGACAGTCACCTCGTAGTCGCCGTCGACGACGTGGCCACCGCCGCTGTGGGCCGCGCCGGGCAGCCAGTACACCGCGACCTGGCGCTGGTTGAAGAAGGCGATCTCGCGGCCGCGGTACTGGGCGAAGTCGGCGCAGCTGAAGTGCGTGAGCAGAAAACCGCGCTGGCTCGGGTGTGGGGTGACTGTGGGCAGCGCCGCGGGGTCGCAGCGATACATGCGCTCGAACAGCAGGTACAGCGGGTCGGCGCGCCAGGCCAGCCAGCGGTAGCGCACCTGGCGCAGGTGGTGTCGGGTCATTTCGAACATGTCGGCTCCTGGGCCTGGAGCAGCTGTTCCAGGTGGCGGATGGTGGGTTGGCGGTAGAACGCCTGCAGGCGCACCTTGCGGCCATGGGCCTGCTCGACCGCGGCGAGCATCTCGATGACTTTCAGCGACTGGCCGCCAAGGACGAAGAAGTCGTGGTCGACGCCGAAGCCTTCGCAAGCCAGGATGCGCTGCCAGAGCGTCTGCAACTGGTGTTGCAGGGGGCTGCTGGCGACGCTTGCCGGCGTGTCGTGGCGTGGTGCCTGGCCGTGCAGGCGGCGCAGGTCGGGCTTGCCGTTCTCGGTCAGGGGCATCTGGCCGATGATCAGCAGTTCGTCGGGCAGCATGTACGCGGGCAGGCACTCGGCCAGGTACTGGCGCAGTGTGGCGGGATCGCACGGCGGGGCAGTCGGGGTGTCGCTGCGCAAGCCACTGTGGCCGACCCAGATCGACGGGTCGTGATAGCAGGCGCGGTCATTGGCCAGGTCGACTTCGACCGGTTGCAGGGCTTCTTCGAGCTGCCAGGGGCCAGGCCGGTCGAAGGTCACGCCGGTCCAGGCCCGCCATTGCGCCAGGCTGCCTTCTATGCGCTGGGAGCGGGGGGCCACGCCCAGCTCGCGGGCACCCAGGCGCAGGTGCACGCGCAGCCAGAAGTCCAGTGGCTCGCCCTGGCTGTCGCGGGTGTCCGCCCACTGCTGCACCGGCATGCCCGCCGGCATGCCCACCGGCCGCACCGGGCCGAGGAAATGCTCCAGCCCGTGGCGTGTGGCCAGGGCCCGGAAGCCCTTGGCCAGGGTGCTGGCCAGGCCTTGCCCCTGGCAGTGCTCGGCGACGATGCCGGCCAGCCCCACCACGGTATTGGGGGGAATACCCGCCTGGTGCTGGTGCAGCGCCAGTTGCAAGGCGGCGTCCCAGCCCTCCGGCACGCTCTGCTGTTCGCCGTCCCAATGCAGCGGGACACCGTTGGCGACGCAGGCGACCTGGTCGTTGTCGTCGACCAGGCAGAACTGATAGTGCGGGAACAGGCTGTACAGGGACTCCCAGTGCGCTTCCAGCACCGGGCTGCCGGCGAAATAGCGCGGCCATGTACCCTGGTGGATGAGGTTCATGTGCACGCGCAGCTCCGGGCGTTGGGCCACGCTGAACTGGCGCAGCACCTGGTTGCGCGCCTCGATGCGTGCCACCTGGCGTTCGCGCAGCTCGACGAAGGCGCGCAGGCGGCCCCCGTCCTCCTCCTGCCAGGTGACGGCCGCGCGGGCAACGTCGGGGTGGCTGGCCAGGGCCGACTCGATATCGCCCAGTTCAACTCGGTTGCCGCGCACCTTGACCTGGTGGTCGAGGCGGCCGATGTAGTGCACCAGGCCCTCGCCGTCGAAGCGCGCCAGGTCGCCGGTGCGGTATAGCCGCAGCGCGGGCTGGCCGGGCAGCAGGGCCTTTTCGAAGAACGCCAGGCGGGTCTGTTCCGGGGCCTGCCAGTAGCCCGGGCTCAGGCCCGTGGAGGCCAGGCACAGCTGGCCGGGGACGCCGATCGGCAAGGGCTGGTCGTGACGGTCGAGGATGAAGGCCTGGACGTGGGGCAGTGGCTTGCCGATGGGCACCCGCTCGCCCGCGCAGGGCTGCCCGCAGTCATGCCACAGGGCGTCGACGGTGGCTTCGGTGGGGCCGTAGTGGTTGGCCAGGCGGCAGTCGAAGGTGGCCAGGGTGCGCTCGGCCAGTGAGCGGTGCAGGGCCGCGGCGCCGCAGATGATCAGGCGCAGGTCGGGCAGCCGCTCGGCGCCGCGCCGTGCGGCCTCGACCAAGGCCTCGAGCATGGCCGGCACGGTCTGCAGTGCAGTGATGCGTTGCTCGCGCAGCACCTGCAACAGGTTGTCGGCGGTGCGGGCCAGCCCCGCAGGCCAAGGCACCACCTCGGCACCGGCGCAAAGCGGCCAGAGCATATCCAGCAGCGAGGCGTCGAAGGTGGGCGCGGTCCAGAACAGCATGCGCTCGCCGGGTTTCAGGGCGTACCTGGCCTGGGTGGCCTGGACCAGCGCCAGCAGCCCGGCGTGCCCGGCGGGTATGCCTTTGGGGGTGCCGGTGGTGCCGGAGGTGAACAGCAGGTAGGCCAGCTGCCCAGGGGTGGCCTGGCTGGCCAGGCGTGGTTGCCCGGGCGCCTGGCGGGGCAGGTGCTCCATGACCAGCACCGGCCTGGCCAGTTCTTGCGCCTGGCGTTGCCAGGCCTCGCGGCTGACCACCCAGCGCATCCCGGCCTGGGTGGCCACTGCTTGCAGGCGACTCGCTGGCCAGTCCGGGTGCAGTGGCACATAGAGCGCGCCGAGCCTGAGGATGGCCAGCAGGGCGATTACCGCTTCGGCGCCGCCGTCCAGCAATACGCCGACGGCCTGGCCCCCTTCGATGCCGTGACCGGCGAGAGCCCGGGCCAGGTGATCGACCTCGCGGGCCAGGGCCGCCCGCTCGAGGCTGCCGTCAGTGGTGGCCAGTGCCGGGGCCGCAGGGTTCTGGCGGCCCTGGGCCTCGATCAGGTCGAGCACGGTGCCGGTGGCCGGATCGGCGAGTGGGGTGGGTGGGTTGAAACCTTGCAGGACCTGCCGCGCAGCCTCGTCGGACAGCAGCGGGTAGCTGGCCAGGGGTTGCCCTGGGTCGGCGATCACCGCCTGGAACAAGGTCTGCAGGCTGTCCAGCAGGCGTTCGACGGTGGCGGCGTCGAACAAGTCGCTGTTGTAGGTGCAGAAGAACTTCACGTCGCTACCCACCGGGTCGAGGCCGATGGCCAGGTCGAAGCGCGCGCCGTGGTTTTCGGCGGCGAAGATTTCCTTGGGGTACAGCTGGCCCTGGCCCAGGTCGATGCTGACGAAATCGGACTTGTCGTTCTGCACCCCGGCCATCACCGAGAACAGCTTTGGCCGCGACAGGTCCTTGTGGTGGTCGAGGGCCTCGATCACGTTGACGCAGGGGTAGCGGTAGTGCTCGAAAGCTTCGAGCACCGTGCCGGCGACCTGTTCGAGCAGGGTGGCGAAGGTCATGTCGGGGGCGATCCGCGTGCGGATCGGCATGGGCACGGCATAGCAGCCCAGGTTGCCCTGGTCCTGGGGCGAGCGCCCGGCGATCGGGCAGCCGAGCACCAGGTCGTCCTGGCCGCAGACCCGGTGCAGGTACAGGTTCAGCGCCGCCAGCAGGAACATGAACGGCGTGCTGTTGCGGTTGGCGCAGAAGCGCCCGAGGTCGCGGGCCAGCGCCCGTGGCAGCCAGGTCTTGGCGGTGTTGCCGTTGTAGGTCTGCACCACTGGGCGCGGGCGGTCTGTGGGCAGTTCCAGGGGCGCGGGCAAGTCGGCGAACTGGGCCATCCAGTAGCGCCGGTGAACCTCAAGCTCACCGCTGTGCAGCGCTTCGTTGCTGCGCCTGGCGTAGTCGAGGAAGCTGCCGCGCAGGGGCGGCAGTTGCGCCTGCCGCCCCTGGCAGGCGGCGGTGTAGAGGCTGGCGAACTCGCGGATCAGGTTCAGCGTGCTGGTCTCGTCCCAGATGATGTGGTGCACGGTGAACAGCAACTGATACTCGTCGCCCGGGTAAGCCACCAGGTGCAGGCGGTAGAGCACGTCGTTGGCGAAGTCGAACGGGGCCAGGGCGTACTCCCGGGCCAGCCGTTCCTGCTCGGCCAGCACCTGCTCCGCGGCCAGCCCGGTACGGTCGATGAACAAGCGCGCCGGGTCGAGCACCTGGGGTTCGCCCAGGTACTGGCCGGGGCGGCCCTCGGCATAGCCCAGGCGCAGGCGGAACACATCGTGGCGATCAAGCAGTTGTTGCCAGGCGGCCAGGAACGCGGTGCGGTCGACCCGGTCGAGGAAGAAGTGGTTGAAGCTGACGTTGTACACCGCGCTTTCCGGCGCCAACTGGTAGGCGAACCACTCGGGGATCTGGCTTGGGGCCAGCTCTTGCAGGCTCATACGCGCTCCTCCAGCGCCTGGGCGCAGTGTTCGCAGAGTTCGGCGATGCTTGGGTGATTGAACAGGTGGGTCACTTGCAGGCCCTGGCCAAGTACTTCGCGGCAGCGGCTGGTCAGTTCCACCGCCAGCAGCGAGTGGCCGCCGAGCAGGAAGAAACTGTCGTCGATACCCACCCGCTCAGTGCCCAGCAGTTCGCCCCAGATTTCACTCAGGCGCTGCTCACGTTCGTCGCGCGGGGCGCGGTAGGGCAGTTCGCCGGCCTGGTCGAAACTGGCCAGCGCGGGCAGCGCGGCGCGGTCGATCTTGCCGTTGGGCAACAGGTCGAAGGCATCGAGCAGGCACACGGCGGCGGGCACCATGTAGTCCGGCAGGTGCTGGCGGCAGAACGCGCGCAGGCTTTGCGCGGAGGGGGCGGGGCGTTGCGGGGCGATGACATAGGCTGCCAGTTGCTGCTGCCCGTTGCCGTCCAGGGCCCCCACCACCAGGCTTTGCTCGACTGCCGGGTGGCGGCGCAGCACGGCCTCGACCTCGCCGGCCTCGATGCGACAGCCCCGGACCTTGAGCTGGAAATCGCAACGGCCCAGCATGTGCAGGTTGCCGGCGGTGTCCCAGCGCCCCAGGTCGCCGGTCTTGTACAGGCGGGCGCCAGGGTGGTTGTCGAACGGGTCGTCGATGAAGCGCTCGGCGGTGCGCACCGGGTCCTGGTAGTAGCCTTGGCCGACGCACAGGCCGCCGATGTGGATCTCGCCGACGACGCCCGCCGGTACCCGCCGCAGGCTGGCGTCGAGCACGTACAGGCGGGCATTGCCGATCGGGCGGCCGATCGGCTGGTAGGGCTGGGTGCTCTCGGGGGCCGCATGCAGGCACAGGTGGGTCACGTCATCGGAACACTCGCTGGGGCCGTAGGCATTCATCAGCGCGGTACCCGGGCAGTGTTCGAACCAGCGGCGGGCCAGGGCGGTGGCCAGCGGCTCGCCGTTGCTGATCATCCAGCGCAGCCGTGGCAGCGCGCGTGGCTGGCGCTGCAATTCGTCGAGCAGCAGCTCCAGGTGCGAAGGCACGGTCTCGACCACGCTGACCTGGCACGCCTCGAGCTGTTCGCACAAGGCGTGCGGTTCCCAGGCCTGAAGGCCGGTGAGCACGCGGGTGCGGGCGCCCGGCAGGAGGGCGACGAGGAACTGCCAGACCGCCACGTCGAAGGTCTGCACGGCAATCTGCGCCACGCAGTCGTCGCGCCCGAGGTTCAGGTCGTGGGCCTTGGCCTGCAGATGGTTGATCATCCCCAGGTGGCTGACCATGGCTGCCTTGGGCTCGCCGGTGGAGCCCGAGGTGAAGATCAGGTAGGCGGTGTCGTCAAGCTCGCTGGCGGGGGCTTCGAACCAATCGGCGGGCTGCCGGTCGAGGCTGGCGGGCTCCAGGCACAGTGCGGCGCAAGGCGCTTGCAGGTGCTCGAGCGCCGGTGCGCTGGCCGGGTCGCAGAGGATCAGTGCCGGCTCGCTGCGTTGCAGCATGCGCCCATTGCGCTGGCTGCCCTGGGCCGGGTCGAAGGGCACGAACGGTGCCCCCAGCTTGAACAGGGCGAGCATGGCGGCGAGGTAATGGCAGCCACGGCCCATGAACAGGGCCACCCGCTGGCCCTGGGTCACCCCCTGCTGGCGCGCGGCGTGGGCGATCCGGTTGGCCAACTGGTCCAGCTCGAGGTAGCTCAGGCGCTGGCCTTCATGTTCAACGGCGATGGCCTCGGGCTGCACCGCCACCCAGTCGGCCAGGCAGGTCAGCAGGTGGCGGTCGGGGAGCGGGTCCTGGCTGGCGCTGCCCCAGCGGCGCAGGCAGGCTTTTTCGTCGTCACCCAGCATCTCGAGCTCGCCCAACCTGGCCTGGGGCGTGGCCATGGCCGACGCCAGCAGGGTGCGCAGGTGGTCGACCATGCGCACGGCGAAGGCATCGTCGAACAGTTCGGCGTTGTATTCGATCTGGCCGGTGATTGCACCGGGGCTGTCCTCCAGCGCCAGGGTCAGGTCGAACTTGGTGTAGCCGCTGGCGCGCGGCAGCGGCTCGACGCTGGCGCTGCCCAGGGCGAAACGCTGGGCCATGGCCTGCTGCAGGACGAACTCGACCTGGAACAGGGGCGCATGGCTGGTGCTGCGCGGTGGCTGCACGGCTTCCACCACGCGGTCGAACGGTACGTCCTGGTGGGCATAGGCGGCCAGCGCCTGTTGCTTGACCTGCTGCAGGAAGGTGTCGAACGGCAACTCGGCGCGCGGTTGGTTGCGCATCACCAATGTGTTGACGAAGAACCCCACCAGCGCCTCGGTTTCCTGGGGAAAACGGTTGGCGACAGGCGATCCGACGAGGATGTCTTCGCTGGCGCTGTAGCGCGACAGGAGGATGTTGAACACCGCCAGCAACAGCATGTAGGGCGTCACCCCCTGGGCGCGGGCGAAGCGCCGCAGTTGCGCGCTCAGTTCGCCGGGCAGGGCCAGGCGCAGGGTCTTGCCGGCGTAGCGCTGCTGCGCCGGGCGTGGGTGGTCAAGGGGCAGGGCGAGCAGCGCGGGGGCGTCGGCCAGTTGCGTGCGCCAGAACGCCAGTTGGTTGTGCAGCCGCTGTTCGTCGAGCCACTGGCGTTGCCAATGGGCGTAGTCGCGGTACTGCACCTCCAGCGCCGGCAGCGGCGACGGCTGGCCCTGGCTGAAGGCCTCGTAGAGCTGGCCGATCTCGCGCAGCATCACGCCCATCGACCAGCCGTCGCAGGCGATATGGTGCACGGTCAGCGACAGCAGGTGGTGGCGGCTGTCCAGGCGCAGCAGGTGGGTGCGCAGCAGCGGCGCGCGGGCCAGGTCGATCGGGGCGTCGGCCTCGCCACGCAGCCAGTCCAGTGCCTGTCGCTCATCGGCCATCTCGAGGATCGGCAGTTCCAGGCGTGCAAGGGCATCGCAGCGGGCCTGGGGCTGGCCGTCGATTGGCTCGACCACTGTGCGCAGCACGGCATGCCGTTGCACATGCGCCTCGATCGCCCGGCGCAGGGCCTCGACATCGATGGCGCCGCGCACGCGCAGGGCGCAGGGCATGTTGTACAGGCCGCCGACCGGCTCCAGGCTCTGGTGCAACCAGAGCCGCTGCTGGGCGGCCGACAGGCAGGGGGGCGCGTCGCTGGCCTGCAGCCCGCCGTTGGCTCGCCGGCGCCGTTGCAGCAAGCTCTGCTGCACCTGGGCCAGGTGGTGTGGATCCTGTTCTGTTGGGTTCATCGTCACATCCCTTTGCTGGTGGTTGCGCTCATGCCTGGTCGGCCTGGTAGGGGCGGGGGAAGAAGTCGCTCACCCGCAGGTGCGGCTGTGCCGCGCAGTCGTGGTGGATGGCCCGGGCCACGGCGAGGTCGAGCACGCCCATGCCGAAGGGCGAGAAGATCCTGGGCCGGGTCGGGTCCGGGGTGACCTTGCCGCGCAGTGCCTCGCTGATGTCGCCGGCGATGAAGCGCTGGTGGCCTGCCTGCAGCCAGGCCAGCTCCAGCGAGGTGGCGGCCTTGAGGCAGTGGCTGACGTTGTCGGCGAGGTTCTGCGCCTGCAGCACCACATTGGTGGCCAGGTCGCGCAGCGACAGGTGCAGCACGGTGGGGGCGTGGGCGAACCAGTGCGCCTGGTCGATGCCTGGGCGCACCGCCGAGGTGGCGAACAGCAGCAGGTCGCTCTCGCGGACACAGGTTTCCAGCGGCGCCACCCTGGCTTGCAGCCCCTGCGCCTGGCAGCGTTGGCGCAGGTGTTCGGCGCGCGCCGGGTCGAGGTCGCACAGGCTGACCCGTTCCAGTGCCCAGCCCGATTGCTGCAGCAGGCACAGGGTGCGCCAGGCGATCGGCCCGCAGCCGACCACGCCGAAGTGGGCGCTGTGCCCTGGGGTGGGGTGCAGGCAGCGTGCGCCGAGTACCGCCGAGGCCGCGGTGCGCGCGGCGCTGATCAGGCTGCCTTCGAGGCAGGCCAGTGGGTAGCCGGTGCGGCGGTCGTTGAGGATGATCAGCGCCGAGGCGCGGTCCAGGCCGTGGCGGGTGTTCTCCGGGAAGCTGGCGATCCACTTCAGGCCGGCGACCGGCTGCGCGTCGTCGAGCACCGCGGGCAGGGCGATGATGCGGTTGCGGTCACTGTCGGCGAAGCGCAGGAAGTGGCTGTCGGGGTTGCCGGCGAGGCCCTCGGCGGCGTCCAGGTAGGCCTGGGCGACCAGTTCCAGCAGGCGCCCGGGGTTGGCCTGCAGCCAGGCTTCGATGGGCGCTGCGCCAAGGATCGACAGCGCGGGTGGGTGATGGATGTCCATGGTGTTCTCCTGGCGCTCAGGCGCACGATTCGGCGGCGACGGGGTGGGCGGCGCGCAGCTGGGGGAAGTGACGTTGCACCCACTCGGGGTTGTAGAGGGTGTCGACGTAGCGGTCGCCGAGGTCGGGGGCGATGGCCACCACGCAGGCGTTCGGGGCGATATGCCGGGCATGGCGACGCACGCCGGCCAGTACCGTGCCGGAGGAGCCGCCAAGCAGGATCCCGCGCCGGGCAAGGTTCTGGCACATCGCCACGGCTTCCTCCTCGGGCACCATCAACAGTTGGTCGTGGCGGCAGTGCCGGCGGATCTCTGGCGGCTGGCTGGTGCCCAGCCCGGGAATATGGCGCGGCCCGGACGGGTGGCCGAAGGTCACCGAGCCGACGCTGTCGACCGCCACCACCTGGGTGTGCGGCGAGTGTTCGCGCAGGTAGCGCGACACCCCGGCCAGGGTGCCGGTGGTGCCGGCGCCGACGAACACCAGGTCGGGGTGGGGGAACTGACGCAGGATCGCCGGGCCGGTGCTGAGCATGTGGGCCTCGACGTTGTTGATGTTGCCGTACTGGTTGGTCCAGACCAGGTGCGGGTCCTCCGCGAGCAGGCGTTCGATCAGGGCGATGCGGCTGCCCAGGTAGCCGCCGTTGCGGTCACGCTGTTCGACGATGACCAGGCGCGCCCCGTAGGCACGGATCAGCTTGGCGGTCTGCGGCGAGATGTTCGGGTCGCTGACGCAGGTGAACGGGTAGCCCTTGCTGGCACAGACCATCGCCAGGGCCAGGCCGAGGTTGCCCGAGGAGCTTTCCACCAGGGTCTTGCCGGGCCCCAGGCGGCCTTCGAGTTCCAGGCGCTCGACCATGCGCAGGGCCGGCTTGACCTTGATCGAGCCGCTGAGCGAGAAACCTTCGAGCTTGACGAACACCGGCGCGTGGGGCAGGACTTCGCGCAGTTCGAGGAACACGTCGTCGAACACCAGGTCGGCGGGAGAGGAAATCACCATGCTTGCCTCCTTGCGGGGTGTCAGTGGGAGGTGTCGGGCACGGCGGCCTCGCTGCGTAGCAGCAGGCTTGCCGTGGCCTCCACGGTGGGGTGGTCGAACAGGTCTTCCAGGCTCAGCTCGATACCGAAACGCTGGTGCAGGCGAGCGTTGAGCTGGGTGGCCAGCAGCGAGTGGCCACCCAGGTCGAAGAAGTCCTCGTTGACGCCGATCTGCTCGATGCCCAGCAATTCCGACCACAGCCCGGCGATTTCCCGTTCCAGGTCATTGCGTGGTGGCACCTGCGCGCTGCCGGCGGCATCCATGGCGTGCGCCGGGGTGTGCACGGGGCCGAGGCTCGGTGGCTCGATCCAGTGGCGGCTGCGTTCGAACGGGTAGCCCGGCAGCGCCACGCGCTGGCCCTGGCCGTCGTGCACGGCGAGCAGGTCGAGGTTGACGCCACGCATCCACAACTGGCCGGCAAGGTCGAGCAGTTGCTCATGCGGCGCTTGCCGGTCGCTGCGCAGGCAGGCGTCGGTGTCGGCGCCCGCTGGCCAGGGCGCGGCCGTGGCGTTCACCAGGCAATGCCCAGGCGCCTTGGCCAGGCGCGCCAGGCTGGCGTCGAAGACGGCCTGGCTGCGCGCCTGCTGCCAATACTGTCCGTCGAGTGGGCGAGCTTGCCTGACTGGCTGGCCGTCCAGGCTCGACAGCCAGGCGAAGCCCGGTTCGCCCTGGCGTTCGGGCAAGCCATCGGCCTGGTCGTCGAGCAGCGCGAGGATTTCACCCGCTGTGAGGCGGCCGGCGCGGCAGGCCATGGCCAGTTCGCCCAGGGTGTCGCACAGCACCAGATGGGGGCGCAGTCCCCAGGCATGCCACAGCCCGGCCAGGGCGTACAGGGCGGCAAAGCGCTGCTGCGTCGGGCCCAGGTTTGCACCGATGTGGCCGAGGGCTTCGGCCAGCGGGCGGCAGTGCGGGGCCAGTAGCGCCACGCGCTCGACCAGGTGCGGGTCGTCGCGCAGCACCAGCACCAGGTCGGCCGGTGGCGGCGCGGCGAGACGCGCGGGGCGGCCCTCGCGCAGCCGTGCCAGCAGTTCGGCGTGGCTGCGCACCACCAGCGCCAGGCGCTGAACGTACGGGGTACGCCCGCCGTTGGCGGTGTGGCAGATATCCATCAGCGGCGTCTGCTGCGACTGTTCCAGCCAGTCCGCCAACTGCGCCTGTTTGCGCGCCACGGCGGCGGCCGACTTGGCCGACAGGGTCAGCAGCCAGGGGCCGTCGGGCGCCTGGCTGGCGGTGCGCGGCGGCGCGGCCTCCAGCAGCACATGGGCATTGGTGCCGCCGATGCCGAACGAGCTGACCGCCGCACGCGCCAGGTGGTCGGCCTGTGGCCATGGACGCAGCTGGGCGTTGACCTGCAACCCGTCGAGGCTGGCCTTGTCGGTCAGGCGGGTGAAGTGCAGCGACGCCGGGATCTGCCGTTGCTGCAGGCACAGCACGGCCTTGATCAGGCCCGCCACGCCTGCGGCGGAGTTGAGGTGGCCGAGGTTGCTCTTCAGCGACCCGAGGTAGCAGGGCGCGTCGGCGGCGCGGGGTTGGCCGCCGTACACCTCGTTGAGCGCGGTCAGCTCGATGGGGTCGCCCAGCGCCGTGCCGGTGCCGTGGCATTCGATGTAGCCGACCTCGGCCGGCTGCAGGCCGGCCATTGCCAGGGCCCGGCGCAGCACGGCGACTTGGCCATCGACGCTGGGGGCGGTGTAGCCGACCTTGCGCGCGCCGTCGTTGTTGATCGCCGAGCCGCGGATCACCGCCTCGATGCGGTCGTTGTCGCGCACGGCGTCCTCGTAGCGCTTGAGCAGGATCAGGGCGACGCCCTGGCCGGCGACGGTGCCGCGGGCCTGCTGGTCGAAGGCCCGGCAGTGGCCGTCCGGCGACAGGATGCTGTCGGGGCGGTGGCTGTAGCCTTGCTGTTCGGCAGCCTGCACCGAGGCGCCGCCGGCCAGGGCCAGGTCGCACTCGTGCAGCAACAGGCTGCGGCAGGCTTGGTGGATTGCCACCAGCGAGGTCGAGCAGGCGGTGGCGACATCCATCGCCGGTCCGCGCAGGTTGAGCTTGTAGGCGATCTGCGTGGCATTGCCGCTGTTGGCGTAGAGCAGTTGCACCGGGTCGGTGGCGGCCATGGCCTGGGCGTTGGGCAGCAGGTTGTTGACGAAGTAGCTGCTGGCGTCGGCACCGACGAACACTCCGGTTTCCCGGCCGCTGCGTTCCGGCGCGTAGCCGGCGCGTTCGAAGGCGTGGTAGGCGGTCTCGAGCAGCAGGCGTTGCTGCGGGTCCATCAGGCTGGCGTCGCGTGGCGAAAAGCCGAAGAAGCCGGCATCGAACAGTTGTCGGCCCGGCAGGGAAACGCCGGCCTTGACGTAGTGCGGATCGGCCAGGCGCTCGGCGGGCACGCCCAGGGCCAGCAACTGTTCGTCGCTGTACGACTCGATGGCTTCCTGGCCTTCGGCCAGGGCTTGCCAGAACTGTTCGGGGTTGTCGGCGAAGGGGAGCCGGCAGGCCATGCCGATGATGGCGATGGCGTTGTCCAGGGTGGGATTCATCGCGGCATTCCTATTCAGAGGGTGGTCAGGCGCGCACGGCGTGCGCTGAAGGCCGCGGCGCGGCGCTGTTCGTCGCTGGCCGGCGGCTGGTCGGCCACGGCCTCGAGGGGGGCATCGCCGAGGAAGCGCGCCATGCTGCGCAGGGTGGGGTGGCGGAACACCTCCACCACCGCCAGCTCCCGCGCGAAGGCCTGGCTGATGTGTTGCTGCAGCTGCATGGCCAGCAGCGAGTCGCCACCGCGTTCGAAGAAGTTGTCCTCGGCGTCGATGTCGCCGTGGCCGAGCAGCTCGCTCCAGATCTGGTGCAGGCGTTGCTCGTTGGCATCGCTGAAGGTGCGGGCCGGCACTGCCAGGTCTTGCGGCGAGGGCAGTTGGTGGATGTCGATCTTGCCGTTGCGGTTGAGCTCGAACGCGTCGACCTGGATCAGCCGGGCCGGCAGCATGTAGCCCGGCAGGCGGCTGGCCAGGGCCTGGCGCAACGCCTGGGCGGTGAGCGTGCCGCTGAAGTACAGCAGCAGGCCGTGGCCATTGACCGCGATGCATTGCTCCAGGCCGTCGCACTGGCGCGCGGTGTTCTCCAGCTCGCCCAGGTTCACCCGGAAGCCATTGACCTTCACCGTGCGGTCGATGCGGCCGAGGTAGCCCAGGGTGCCGTCGGCTTGCCAGCGCGCCGCGTCGCCGGTGCGGTAGAGGCGCTGCGGGCCCTGGCCGTCGGCCAGGTCGAGGGTAACGAAGGCCGCGTCGCTGCGCTCGGGGTCGTTCAGGTAGCCACGGGCCAGGCCCTGGCCGCCCAGGTACAGTTCGCCGACCTGGCCGATGGCCGTGGGCCGCCCCAGTTCGTCGAGCACATGGGCGCTGGTGCCGCGGATCGGGCGGCCGATGGCGATTTCGCCTTGGGCCAGGTACTCACGGTCCAGGGGCTGGAAGGTGCTGAAGGTGGTGTTCTCGGTCGGCCCGTAGACGTTGTACACCTGCTGCGGGCAGCCTTCGGCACAGGCCAGCAGCTGGTCGACGGTGAGCGGGTCCATCACCTCGCCGCCGATCATCAGGTAGCGCAGGCCGCGGAACATCGCGGCATGGCCGGCGGCGACATGGCGGTCGAACAGGCGTGTGGTCATGAACAGGATGCTCACCGCCTGCTCGCGCAGGTAGCGGGCCAGCGCCGGGCTGTCGAGCGCGCAACCGACCGGCGCGAGGGCCAGGGTCGCGCCATTGAGCAGCGCGCCCCAGATCTCGAAGGTGGCTGCATCGAAGCTCAGGGTGGCCAGCTGGCCAAGCACGTCGCCCGGGCCGATGTCCACATAGTCGGCCCCCACCACCAGGCGCAGGATGCCGGCCTGCTCGATCATCACGCCCTTGGGCTGGCCGGTCGAGCCGGAGGTGTACATCACGTAGGCGAGGGCATCGGCAGCGACGGGCGCCAGCGGCTGTCGAGGCGGTTGCAGCAACGGCGCGTCGTCGATGACCAGCGCCGGCAGGTTGAGCCCGGCGTGGTTTTCCAGCGCCATCACGGCGCCGGCCAACAGCGCCGGGCGGGCGTCATCGAGCAACTGGCGCAGGCGCGTGGTGGGGTACTCGGGGTCCAGCGGCAGGTAGCTGGCGCCGACCTTGAGCACCGCCAGCAGCGTGGCGATGGTGGCCATGCAAGGCCGGGTGAACACGCCGATCCGCTGTCGATCGAGGCGGGCGCCATGTTGTGCCAGCAGGCGCAGGGCGAGGTTGTCCGACCAGCGATCCAGTTCGGCGTAGCTCAATACCTGGTCGCCGTGACGCACGGCTGGGTGCTCGGCATGCCGGGCGACGATGTCGGCGAACCGTGCCAGCAAGCCGCCGCTCGTGTCGCTCGCAGCGTGCCCGCCGCGCCAGGCCGCGGGCGGATACAGGGCGTGCAGCGCGGCCCGTTGCCCGTGGGATGGGGTGACTTCGGCCAATTCGCACAAGGCTTGATGCAGGTGCAGAGCGAAACGCTGTGCCGAAGCGTCCGACCATTGTTCGGCGCGGTGCACCAGTTCGATGCGCAGCGCGCCGCTGTGCGGGTCGATGCCGGTCTGGTTGACCAGGGTGAAGTTGGTCTGCTCGTGGCAGTGGCCTGGGCTGACTTGCAGGTGACGCAGGTGTTGCAGGCGATCGAAGGCATGGAAATGCACGAAGTTGAACAGGCTGTCGAACAGCGCGCCGCCGTGCTCGCGAAGGATCTCGCGCAAGGGGTACTGCGCGGCGTCGGCGAGCCCGGCCCGATAATCGCGCAGGCGCCGCACCCGCTGGCGGGGCGATGGGTCGGCGTCGAGGGCGATCACGCACGGCGTGGTGTTGAGGAACAGGCCGAGCATGCGCTGGCCTTCGTCCTCCACCAGGCGGCCATGGGACGGCATGCCGCAGGCGACCCGGCGGCGCCCGGTCTGGCGCCCGAGGGCCTGCAGGTGGGCGGCCAGCAGCACCAGGTCGAGGCTCACGCCCAAGGTGCGGGCGGTATGGCGCAGGGCATCGTCCAGGGTCGGCTCCAGTGCCACCTCGAGGCGGCGCAGGCTGCCGCCCGGGTGGCGCTCGGCCTCGGCCAGCAGGGTCGGTTCCAGCTCGGCGCAGGTCGCCTGCCAGAACGCCCCCAGCTCGGCCTGGGCACGCCATTGGCGTTCGCGGGCCACATAGTCGACGAAGTCCAGCGTCGACACGGGTGGGAAGGGGGCTTCGCCGTCGAGCATCCGGTCGAGGCTTTCCAGCAGGGTGGTGAAGAAGCTGGCCACGCTCCAGCCATCGAGGATGGCGTGGTGGCAGGTCAGGGTCAGGTACCAGCCGCCCTCCAGGACGTGCGCCGTGACGCGCCACAATGGCGCTTGTTCACCGTCCAGCGGGCGCCGTGGCTCGTCGCGGTGGAAGGCTTCCAGCCAGCGCTCCTGGGCGGCCGGCTCCAGCGCACGCAGGTCGTCCACCACCAATGGCAGCGGCAGCTGCTCGCGCACGCGCTGCCAATAGCCTTGGGGGCTGGCGGCGAACAGGGTGCGCAGCACGGCGTGGGCCTGCATCAATACCTGCAACTGGTCGCGCAGCGCGGCCTCGTCGAACGGCCCGCGAACCCGGCAGGACATGATGTCCAGGTAGGTGGCGGCCTGCTCCACCTGGGCGTGGAACACCATGCCCTCCTGCAGCGCGGTCAGGGGGTAGCCGTCCTGGTCGCCCGCCCGGCGGGCGAGCTCGGCGCGCTCGGCGTCGAGCAGGGCGAACGGCGCTCGGCGCGCGGGGGCCGGCGTGGCTTGCCATGGGCCGAGCTGGGTGGCCAGGCCGGCCAGGGTGGGATGGCGGAACAACTGGCGCGGGCTGAAGTTGAAGCCCGCTTGGCGAACCAGGCGCTGCACATCGAGCAGGCGCATCGAGTCGCCGCCGCTGGCGAAGAAATCGTCGTCGGCACCGGGTTGCTCGAGTTCCAGCACGGTGCGCCAGATCCCGGCGAGCAAGGTCTCGTGTTCGCCCGATGGCGCTCGCCAGTTGTCTGCCCGTGCCTGCTCGAGCGGCTCAAGGGCGCGCAGGGCATCAATATCCACCTTGCCGTTGGCGGTCAGCGGCAGGCGTTCGACCTGGCGCAACTGCTGGGGCTGCATGTAGGCCGGCAGGTGTTCGCGCAGGTGCGCCTGGACATGGCCCGTTGGCAGGGGGCGGGTGGCGCTGAACCAGGCCTGCAGCACGCCGCGGCTGGCATCGTGGCGCACCACCGCGTCGTCGATCTCGGCCAGGCGCAGCAGCGCGGCCTGGATGTCGCCCAGCTCGATGCGAAAACCACGGACCTTGACCTGGTGGTCGTTGCGCCCCTGGTACTCGAGCTGGCCGTCTTCCAGCCAGCGGCCGAGATCGCCGCTGCGGTACAGGCGCAGGCCGTGGCGCTCGACGAACGCGCGCGCGGTCAGCTGGGGCTGGTTCAGGTAGCCACGGGCCAGGCCTGGGCCGGCGACATGCAGCTCGCCGGTGACCCCCGGCGGGCACAGCTGGCCATGGGCGTCGAGCACCAGCACGCTGAGGTCGGGCAGCGGCCTGCCGATGCACTGGCGGGGCGCGCGCGCCAGGTCGTCGCGGGTGACCGGGGTGTGGGTCACGTGCACGGTGGTTTCGGTGATGCCGTACATGTTGTTCAGGCGCACACGGTCGCCGTACTTGTCGAACCAGGGGGCCAGCGCCGCCACCTGCAGCGCTTCGCCACCAAAGATCACCTGGCGCAGGGGCATGGGCGCGGCATGGCGCAGGTCTTCGGCGACCAGGCGGACGAAGGCGCCCGGGGTCTGGTTGAGCACGCTCACGCCCTGGTTGACGATCAACGCGCGCAAGGCCTCCGGGTCGCGGCTGGTCGCCTGTGGCACGATCACCAGGCGTGCGCCGTGCAGCAGCGCGCCCCAGATTTCCCACACCGAGAAGTCGAAGGCATAGGAGTGGAACAGGCACCAGGTGTCGTGCTCGTCGAAATCGAACAGCGTCCGGCTGCTGTCGAACAGGCGCATGACATTGTGGTGGCTGAGCAGCGCCCCCTTGGGCGTGCCGGTGGAGCCGGAGGTGTGGATGACATAGGCCAACTGCTGCGGGCCAACCCGTGGCAGGGGCTGCTCATCGTCCGCCGCGCTTGCCGCGTCGTCGAGCAGGATCGCCTCGAGGCCCTCGAGCCCGCTGCGGGCCAGGGCCTCGCCTTGCGCCACCACCCAGGCCAGGCCGCAATCCTGACGCACGGCGGCCAGGCGTGCGTGGGGGTAGTCGGGATCCAGCGGCACATAGGCGGCGCCCGCCTTGAGAATGCCAAGCATGCCCACCAGCAGGTCGATGCCCCGGGCGGCGCAAAGCCCGACCAGGGTGTCGGCCGGCAAGGGCTGGCCATGCCGTTGCTGGTGGGCTCGGCGCAGGCGCCGGGCCAGCCGGTCGCTGGCGCGGTCCAGCTCGGCATAGCTCAGGCGCTGTGCGCCGTCCTCGACCGCGACCCTGCCGGGCAGGCGGGCTGCCACGCGGGTGAATGCCTCCACCAGTGAAGCGCCGGCCGCAGCGGCCGGGCGCAGCGCTGGGCGCAGCAAAGCCTGGCGCTGCCTCGGGCGTAGCAGTTGCAGGTCGCGCAGCGGCACGTCGGTATCGAGCAGTTGCTCCAGCAGGTACCGGTAGTGTTCGCCCAGGCGCGCCATGCGTGGGGCGGCAAAGCGTGTGCGGTCGTATTCGAGGGTGGCGCGCAGCCCCCCGTCATGGCGGCGCAGCGAGAGGAACAGTGGATAGCGGGCAATGCCGTCGTCCACTTCGACGAAGCTGGCGTGGACATCGTCCAGTACCAGTTCGTGCCGTTCGTTGGCGTTCTGCAGGGTGAACACCGCCTGCATCAGCGGGTGCACCCGACCGTCGCCAGCAGCTTCGCTCATCGCCTCCAGCGGCACGCTCTGGCAAGCCTGGGCCTGGCGCGACAGCGCGGCGACCTGCCCGAGCAGGCTGGCGAAGCTGGCCTGTTCATCGAGGCGCACGCGCAGCGGCAGGGTGCAGGTGAACAGGCCGAACACCTGGTCGTTACCGGCGCCGCGGTTGGCCGACGGCACGCTGATCACCAGGTCACGGGTGTTGCAATAGCGGCCCAGCAGCACCGCGTAGGCTGCGTACAAGGCGCAGAACAATGAAGTCTTGTGGCTTGCGCAGTGCTGTTCCAGGGCGCTGACCAGGCTTGCCGGCAGGTCGAAGTGGCAGTGCGCGCCCAGGTCGCCATCGGCCTGTTCCAGGCCAGGGTCGCGAGGCAGGTCCAGGCCCTCGTAGCCCGCCAGCAGCTCACGCCAGAAGGTCACCGCCTGGTGGCCTGCCGGGCTGTCCAGCCAGGCTTGCTGGTGGGTGATGGCGTCGGCGTAGTGCTGGGCAGGTGGGGCCTCGTCCAGGGGCTGGCCGCGACGCTCGGCGTTGTAGGCCTGGCCCAGTTGCTGGCGCAGCAGGTCCAGCGACCAGCCATCGGCCAGCAGGTGCGGCAGTTGCAGCAGCAGGACGTGCTCCTGCGCGGCCAGGCGCAGCAGGCGCAGGCGGTACAGGGGCGCGCGGTCGAGTGGCAGCGGTGCGCGCAGGGCCCTGCGCAGCAGGCCGGGCAACTGGTCGGGTACCACATCGAGCGGGGTGAGGGGTTGTTGACCCTGAGTGTCCCGGACCTGCCACACACCTTCATCATCAGCCTCGATGCGCATGTGCAACTGGGGGTGGCGTGCCGCTACCTGCCGCCAGGCCGCTTGCAACGCCGGGATGTCCAAGGGGCCGAGCAGGCGCTGAACCACCGCGAGGTTGAAACGTTGCGGGCCGCCTTCGTCATAGCGGTCGCTGAAGTACAGCTGGCGCTGCGCCGGCGACAGCGCGAAGCGCGTCGCCAGGGGGGGGCGGACAGACGTCGGCGTCGGCTGCCGGGCGGCATCCAGACAGGCGGCGAGCGCGTGCAGGCTGGGGTGGCGCAACAGGTCAGCCAGGCCCAGGCGGATACCGAATTGCTGGTCGATGGCCACCAGCAACCGGGCAGCCAGCAGTGAATGCCCCCCCAGTTCGAAGAACGATTGTTCGGCGCCGACCTGTGGCACCTCCAGCAAGTCTTGCCAGAGCGTGGCCAGCCGTCGCTGGGTCGCGCCTTGCGGTGCGGCCTGTGGTGTCAGGTCGCTGCGCGGGGGGCGGGTCAGCGCTGCGCGGTCGACTTTACCGTTCAGCGAACGCGGCAGTCGCGCCAGGCACTCGAAGCGCTGCGGCACCATGTATGCCGGCAGCCGTTCAGCCAGGGCCGCGCGCCAGGCGCCAAGGTCGCCCGGGCCCTCGTCCTCGGGCACCACGTGGGCGCTCAGCTCGGTCTGGCCATCGCAGTCCCAGGCCAGCACCACGGCCTGGCGGACGCCAGGCAGTTGATGCAGCGCATGTTCGATCTCGCCCAGCTCGATGCGGTGGCCACGCACCTTGACCTGGAAATCCAGGCGGCCGTGGTAGACCAGTTCGCCCTGGTCGTTCCAGCACACCCGGTCGCCGGTGCGGTACAGGCGGGTCGGCCGGCCTTCCAGGCCCAGCGGGTCGAGCAGTGGGAAGCGCTCGGCGGTCAGCGCGTCGCGCCGGTGATAGCCCTCGGCCAGGCCGGCACCGGCGATGCACAGTTCACCGCTGGCGCCCCAGGGCACGGGCTGCCCCTGGGGGTCGAGCACGTAGCAGCGGGTGGCGCCGATCGGTCGACCGATCACCGCGTGCTGACCGGCATCGGTCAGGCGCTGGCGGGTCGACCAGATGGTGGTCTCGGTTGGCCCGTAGACCTGCAGCACCTGCCCGGCGCAGCCCAGCAGGTAGCTGGCCAGGTTGCTCGACAGGGCCTCGCCCCCACACAGCAGGCGCACCCGCTCGCGTTCGGCCGGGCGCCAGCCGGCCAATGCCAGCAGCGCCCAGAACGACGGTGTGCCTTGCAGCAGGGTCGGGCGCAACCCGTCCAGGGCCTGGGCCAGGGCCGTCGGGTCACGCACCTGGTCGTCGATCAGTTGCAGGCAGGCCCCGCTGGTGAGCGCGCCATACAGCTCCAGGCCGAAGATATCGAAGCCGATGGCGGTGGCGCCCAGCACCCGGTCCTGGGCGGTGACCTGGAGGTCGGCCACGAAGTCTGCGATCAGGTTGCCCAGGGCGGCGTGGGTGATGCGTACGCCTTTCGGCTTGCCGGTCGAACCCGAGGTGTAGATGAGATAGGCCAGGCTGTCCGCCGCCGGCGCCTGCAAGGTCACGGGGCAGGGCACGGTGCGTGGCGACGGCGACGAAGGGCACAGCTGGCGCACGTCGATGGGCAGTGCCTGGTCGGTGACCAGCAGGTCCATGCCACTGTCGGCGACGATATCCTTGAGCCGCTCCAGCGGCATGTCCGGGTCGATCGGTACATAGGCCGCACCTTTGCCCAGCACCGCGAGCATGGCGATGACGGCCTGGTCCTTGCGCCGCAGGTGGACGCCGATGCAACCGCCCCTGGCCTGTTCACCAAGCCGCTCGGCCAGCGCCGAGGCCGCAACGGCCAGTTGCCGGTAGCTGAGGCTGCCCTGGCGGTATTGCAGGGCCGGCGCATCGGGGTGGCGCCGCACCTGATCAAGGACGCGCTGCATCACCCCCGCCTGGCCCACGGCACGGCCAGCCGCCTCGCCAGCGAAGGTGCGCAGGCGCTCGAGCGTGCCCGGTGGCAGCAGCCAGTGGCGTTGCAGGGGTTGTTCGGGGGCGGCCAGCGCTTGTTCGAGCACCTGCTGGAGGCTGTCGCCCAGGCGTTGGATGAACGCCGGGCTGAACTGTTCGAGCGGGTAGTCCAGGCGCAGGCGGATGCGTTGGGCCTCGAGCTGGTAGGCGACCACCAGGTCACCCACCACCTGGCGCCTGCCGAGGGGCAGGGGCGAGAAGGTCGCCCGGCCCACGGTCAGTTGGTCATCGCCGAAGTAGGCCTCGACCAGGCTGACATTGAAGGGCCGCTCCACGCTCACGCCCTGTTCGCGTAGCTGGCGCATCACGTCGGTGAGGGTGAAGCGCGGGTGCAGGCGGGCAGCCTTGCGCTCATCGCGCAGCATGCCGACCAGCGCTTGCAGGCTGGTGTCGCTGGCGAGCTCGACCGGCAGCGGGTAGTTGTTGATCCGGCAGCCCAGCACCCGACGGGCACCGGCGGGTCGCTCGTCCACCGGGTAGTTGAGCACCAGCGCCTGGGCACCGCTGTAGCCACCCAGTACATGGGCGACCGCGGCGGCGAGGACCATGAACGACGTGGCCCCCTGGCTGCGGGCATAGCGGCGCAGCGAGTGGGCCAGCGCTTCGGGCAGGTCGAAGTAATGCGAGGCGCCCAGCCCCGATTCAATCGCCTGGGCGTTGTGCTGGCGGGGCAGGTCGACGCTCAAGGGCAGGCCGGCCAGGCGCTGGCACCAGTGCGCGACGTCGGCGCTGGCGTCGCTGTCTTGCAGCGACGCACTGGCGTCAGTCTCGGGCCGAGGTAGCGGGCGACCCTGCTGCTGGCATGTGTAGCTCTCGGCCAGGACCTGAACGAACTGCAAGGCCGAGGTGGCATCGGCGATGATGTGGTGGAAGTTCAGCACCAGGCGCTGCTCGTCACCCTGGCGCAGCAGGTCGAAGCGAAACAGCGGGCCGGCCTGCAGGTCGAACGGGTGCGCCAGCACGTGCTCGGTGGCAAGGTCCAGGTCTTGCCCGGGGGGCAGGTCGCACACTGTCAGTACCTGGGCCAGGGTTTGCCCGGGCAACTGCCAGAGCGTTTCGCCACGCTGTTCGAAACGGCCCAGGCAGGCTGGGTAGTAGTGGTTGACGAAGTGCCCCAGGGCCACGTGCAGCGCCTGCGTATCAAGCGCCCCGGCCACCCGATAGACCAGCGGCGTGTTGTACAGGGTGCTGCCAGGCGCCAGTTGCCATTCCAGGAAGAACCGGCGTTGGTAAGGGTTGGCGAGGGTCTCAGCCATGATGGTGCTCCTTCAGGCGGATCCGCACCGGGCGGCTCATGGCCAGGGCGAAGTGGAAGTGATGGTCGAGGGGCTCATCGGTGGATTCCCAGTCGCCGGCGCGCACCATCTCGGCCAGCAGCACCTTGAGCGAGTAGCGCGAGAACATCTGGCCGGTGCAGTTGTTCGGCCCGCTGGAGTAGGCGAGGAATGGCTGGCGGTAGCGTTCAGGGGCTTCCTGGAAACGCTCGGGGCGGAAGGCCTCGGCATCCTCGCCCCACAGTTCGGGCAGGCGCAGCACGTGGTAGATGTCGGCCACCAGCTCGCTGCCCCGGCGGACGAAGCGGCCGTTGACCATCAGGTCGCGGCTTGCCGCGCGGAACAGGAAAGGCTGTGCCGGGTGCAGGCGCAGCACTTCGTGCACGCATGCGTGCAGCAGCGTGTCGTCGCGGCGAATGTAGGCGGCATGCTCGGCGCCCTGTGCCAGCAGCTCCTGGCGCAGGGCCTGGCGATAGCGGGGGTGGCGGCCGAGTTCGTCGACCAGGGCCAGGAACGACGGGAAAGGCGCCACGTAGCCTGCCAGCACCGCGCCATTGAGGCCGGTGGCGAACGCCTCGTCCTGCTGCGACTGGTAGTGCTGGTCGATGTAGGCATTGAGCCGATGGGTGTAGTCGGTGCTGTTGAGCAGGCCCGGATCGTTGCCGATGCGCGCCACCAGTTGGCGCTTGAGTTCGTCGAAGCGGCGATTGAAGTGTGCGGGCTTGTGGTAGGCGAACGCCTGCCCGAGCAGGTCGACCTGCTCCTCGAGCATCCGCCCCACGCCCTCCACCGGCCCCTGCAGGTCCATGACCGAGCGCAGGTACACCTCGGCGGTGAACTCGCTGAGTTCGTCGTTGACCAGCAAGGTCGGCGCGCCATGCCACCAGCGCCGCACCCGTTGCTCGCTGAGCTGGCGCATGGTCTGGATGAACCGCTCGGGGCCGCTGACCAGGTGAGCGATGATATTGCGCTTCTGCTTGGCGTCCTGGCGCTCCTTGCTCAGGCGCATGCGCCCCAGCGCGTCGGCGATGACCAGGAACTGGCGACCATCGCCGACCAGCTCGCCCTGGCCCATGCGCGGGTGCTGCATCAGCCCGCGGATCTCCTCGACACCGATCAGCACGCTGTAGTCGCCGGCGAAGGTCGGCAGGCGCAGCTGGCGCCGCCAGCTGCCGTCGTCGCGCCGGGCCAGCCGGCCGATGTAGTGGTAGGGGCGGGTGCGGTCGCGCAGCGCCCTCGAGTTGCGCCAGCGTTGCGGCAACAGCCAGGGCGCGGCCAGCACGCCGAGCAGGCGGTGCAGGCGGCTTTGCAGGGGGGTGGCGGCGACCATCGTGAAAGGGTGGCCGCCGTGGGTGTGCAGTGATCGGTTGTCGAGCGCTTCCATGGCTTACCTGCGGATTCGTGGAGAGAGAAGGGGCTGTCAGGCTTCGAGCGCCTGACGCGGCATGTGCCAGCCGGCCAGTTGTTCGAGGTGGCCGGCCACCTGCAGGGCGAGGTCCTCGCGCCAGGGTTTGGCGATGACCTGGATGCCGATCGGCAGGCCGTCGCGGGACTGGCCGATGGGCACCACCGCCACGGGCCAGTTGACCAGGCTGTAGCAGATCGAATAACTGAAGTCGCGTACCTGCGCGTAGGAGCAGCCGTGGGGCTTGGCCACGGTCGCGGCGACGGGGCAGAGGATCACGTCGTAGTCCTCCATGAAACCCAGCATCGCCTGGCGACAGCGGTCCAGTTGCATCCAGATGCCGCGCAGTTGGGTGACCGTGAGCTGGCTCTGGCGGGTCAGGGCGTGGTACTCGCGCAGCAAGGGCGAGACCTCGCGCAGGCCCAGTTGCTGGATCAGGTCGCTGAGCCACTGGCCCTGGTCACCACCGAGCAGGATGCTGTCGGTCAGCAATTCCTCGATCTGCCCGAGCAACTCGGGGCGGCGCTCGTCGAGGCGGGCGACTTCGCCGCGCAGGGCGTCGGCGGCGTGGCCCATGGCCAGGCGGATATCTTCCTGAGGCGTGCTGATGCCGTCGTCGGCGTACCAGGCGATGCGCAGCTCGGACAGCGCCTGGGCCGGCGCGGTCTGCCAGGGTACCGGCGGCACGTGGGGGTCGTGACCGTCGGGGCCGGCCAGCAGCGGCGCGGCCAGGCGCAGGTCGGCGATGGTGCGGGCCATGGGGCCGAAACTGATGAACGGGCTGAACATGCCCATGCAGTCCAGCGGGAAGTGCCCGGTCAGTGGCACCCGCCCTTGAGTCAGGCGCAGGGTGCAGATGCCGCTGTTGTGCGCCGGCACCCGCAGGCTGCCGCTGGCATCGGAACCGATACCCAGCAGCGAGCCCTGGGCGGCGATCAGCGCCGCTTCGCCGCCGCTGCTGCCGCCGGGGCTGCGGGCCAGGTCATGGGGGTTGCGGGTCTGGCCGTAGAGCAGGTTGTCGGTCTCGTAGCCGATGCTCAGTTCGGGCGTGTTGGTCAGGCCCAGCAGCAACGCGCCTTCGCCGCGCAGGCGTGCCACCACGGTGGCGTCGGTTTCGCTGGCCTGGCCGGCGAGGCCGGCGCAGCCCTTGTCAGGGCTGTAGCCCAGGGCGTGGCAGGTGTTCTTGACGCTGAAGGGTACGCCCAGCAGGCGCTTGTGCTGCAGGCGGGGCAGGTTGCGTTCGATCCAGGCTGCCTGTTCGTAGGCCATCTCCCGGTTGCTCTGGACCAGGGCGTTGAGGCGCGGGTTGACCCTGTCGATCTGCCGGAAGTAGGTGTCCAGCACCTGCCCAGGGCGGATCGCGCCCCGCTTGACCGCGTCTGACAGGGTGCTGGCATCGCAACCGAGTATGTCCACGTATCGCTCTCCATCGCTTGTCGGCTGGACAATCGCCGCGGGACCGGTCGCCGGTGCCCGAGGCGGGGCTGCGATGCAGAGTGCCAATGGGGGGCTGGAGCGTATATGTGCAATTCATCATGGTTTGCCCAGGTCGCGCCGGGGCAGCGGCGCGGTACCTGGGGCAATGGCCGCTGCGGGCGCGGCTCAGAACTGTGGCGTGTACTTGACCGAGAACATGAGGTTGCGCGGCTCGCCATAGTTGTTGCTGCCGTTGAGCTGGTTGAAGCCCGAGACCCAGTACTTCTTGTCGAACAGGTTGTAGGCGTTGACCGCCAGGCTCACCTCCGGGGTCAGCTGGTAGGCCACGCGCGCGTTCCACACCGTGTAGCCAGGCACGTTGTAGGTGCGCTCGTAGCCCAGGGTGTGGCTCTGGCTGGTGAAGCCAAGGCCGGTGCTCCAGCGCTGGTCGTCCAGCGGTAGCGTGTAGTCGGCCCAGGTGCGCAACATGTGCTTGGGTGTCCACTGACTGAACACTCGGCCCTCGTTTTCCGGGTCGTCGATGAACTTGGTGGTGTTGTAGGTATAACCAGCGAACAGTTGCAGGCCACTGAGGACCTCGCCACTGATCTCGGCTTCGATACCCTGGCTGCGCACCTTGCCCGCGGCAGTGGAGCAATACCAACCGTCGCAGGCAAAACCTGAGGCGGTGTCGGTGACGGCGCGATTTTCCTGGTCATAGCGGAACACTGCCAGCGAGGCATTGACGCGGCCATCGAGAAGCTCGCCCTTGAGGCCGGTTTCGTAGTTGCTGCCGATCACGGGCTTGAGCGGCGTATTGCCAACACCGCGTTCGGTCTGCGGGGCGAACACATCGGTGTAGCTGGCGTACCAGGCCCATTCGGCGGTCAGGTCGTAGATGAAGCCGGCGTACGGTGTGACCTCGCCGGACTCGGTCATGCGGCTGGTGGGGTTGACCTGACCCGGGTTGAGCCCCCGATAGGTAGTGCTTGCGTAGCTGTAGTCGTACCAGCTGACGCGCGACCCGAGAATCAGCGTCAGGCGATCGGTCGGCTTGACGCGCCAGGCCCCATAGAGGCCTTTCTGACGAATGTCGTAGCCGCTGTGCTCATGCCGACCGGTGGGCGCGGCGAGCAACCCGTCGCGGCTGGGCTCAGGGCGGTCGTGGTCAATGTCGAAGATGTTGTCATTGCCGCCAAAGGTGCGCCAATAGCCGTCATTGGAGGTCAGCTTGGAGTAGTTGCCGCCCACGGTTACCTCATGCGCCACCGCACCGGTATCGAAGTGGCCGACCAGGTTCATGTCCAGGCCCAGCTTGGTATTGTGGAAGTCGGTGATCCAGTCGGCGTACTCAACGCCGCTGCCATCCGGCTCCAGGCCTTCGCCGACGGTCTGGGTGCGCTGGTGGATGGAGGTGTTGGTCTCGTCCATGCGCACGGCGGCGGCCTTGAACGCCCAGTCATCGTCGAAGCGGTGCTCGAGGTCGAGGTAGTAGGTGGTGACGTCGGTCTGCGCGCGGTTCCAGCGCGCACCGGTGTAGGTCGAGCGGGGCAGGTCGACGGCCTTGCCGGTGGCATGGCGGGGGATGCCGCGCAACATCGGCCGCGATTGCTGGCGGTTGTAGCTGATGCCGGCGCCGACGGTGGTGGCGTCGCTCAGGTCGATATCCAGCGCGCCGTACAGGGAGTGGGACTTGCTCCAGGCATAGTCGATGAAGCTGTCGCTCTGGTCCTCGTCGGCGACCATCCTCCCGCGCACCCGGCCATCGGCGGTCAGCGGGCCGCCGGCATCCAGTTGCAGGCCGTAGTGGTCCCAGGAGCCGGCCTTGCCGGTGACGGTGACGGTCGGTGCGGCCTGGCCACGCTTGCGCACCAGGTTGATCGCCCCGCCTGGGCTACCGGTGCCTTGCAGCAGGCCGGAGGCGCCGCGCAGGATCTCCACCCGGTCGAAGAACACCAGGTCCTGGGTCGCCCAGTTACCCAGCGAGTAGTTGTTGCGCGGGATCGGCACGCCGTCGTACTGCCAGTCGTCGATCTGGAAACCTCGCGAGGTCACTACCACGCCAGGGCCGATGCCCTGGGCGCCAACCAGGCCGGTGGTGTGGTTGAGCGCATCCTGCAGGTCGGTGATGCCCTGGTCATCCAGCTGCTTGCGGGTGATCACCGTCACCGACTGGGGGATCTCCTTGAGCGTGTGCACGCCCTTGCCGAGGGTCACCGCCCGCGCCGCGTAGGAGCCACTGCCCTCGCTGGTGGCATCCAGGTAATTGTCGGTGATGCTGGTACTGCCCAGTTCCAGCGCGTCACCGCCCTGGCTGGCGGGGGCCACGCTGAAGTGGCCGCTGCCGGTGATGCGCAATTGCAGGCCACTGCCGGCCAGGGCGGCTTGCATGGCCTGCTCGGCGGTCATCTGGCCGACCACCGCGGGTGCCTGCTTGCCGCGCACCAGCTCGGGCTCGAGCGCGATGATATGGCCGCCCTGGCTGGCGATGCGGTTGAGCGTGGTCGCCAGGCTGGCGGGCGGCAGGTCGAACGCCAGGGTCTGGGCCTGGGCGAGGGTGCTCAGGCTGCTCAGGGCGACGACGAGGGGCAAGGCGCGGGGCCAGGGGTTGTGCACGGTGTTCTCCCGGTTGATGTTGGCTGTCAGGAGAGAGGTGGGATGAGAAACGAAAACCGGACACGCTTGCGAATGATTTTCATCAAAAAAATCAGTGCGTGGATTCTGGCCCGATCAGGGTCAGCCATGGCCCGTAGCGCTCGAGGCTGATCGGCAGGCTCTCCGCCAGCGCGACCAGTGCCTGGTGCGGTTGATCCAGGGGGAATACACCCTGGACGCGCAGGTCGCGCACTGGCGGGGCCAGGCGTATGTAGCCGCGCTGGTAGGGGCGCAGGGCATCGATGACCGTGTGCAGGGGCTCGTCGAGCACCTCGAGGCGGCCGTCGAGCCAGGCGGCGCGCTGGCGTTGCTCGCCTGCCAGTGGCTCGATGACCGAGCTGCGCAGCAGGGCGGCATGGCCCTCCTGCACGTCTTGCCAGCGGCCATCGGCCAGGCTGGCGCGAACGCTGTGCTGCAGCACCACGACCCGAGTGGCGTCGCCCTCCTGGCTGACCAGGAACCGCGTGCCCAGCGCCTGCACCTGCCCCTGCGCGGTGCGCACCCGCAGCGGCCGGCGCGGGTCGGGCGCAACCTGGATCAGCAGTTCGCCACGGCGCAGCACCAGCAAGCGTTGCTCGCCATCGAAGTACAGGTCGACGGCACTGGCGCTGTTCAGTTCAAGGCGGCTGCCATCGGCCAGGGTGAAACCGCGCCGTTCGCCGCTGGCGGTGTGCAGGTCGGCCAGCCAGCCCTGGGCGGCCTCGCTGCGCCAACCACCCCAGGCTACGCCACCGAGCAGGCCCAACCCGGCCAGGCCACGCAGCACCTCGCGGCGCGAGCGGGTCGGTTCGAGCAACACCCGGCGTGCCTCGGCGGCATGGCCCGGAGCATTGTGCTCCAAGGCCCGCAACGCGGCGCATGGGCGCCCGAGGCGCTGTTGCAGGAGGTCCCAGGTGCGTTGATGGGCGGGGGCCTGGCGCAGCCAGTGTTCGAAGCGCTCGAGCAGCGCGGCGTCGGGTGCGCGGGCATTGAGCTCGACCATCCAGTCGATGGCCGCTTCACCGATGGGGTCCAGGGCAGTCATGGCTGGACCTCGCTCAGGTAGCACTGGCACAGAGCCTGCTTCATGTAGCGGCTGACGGTCCGTTCGCTGATTTTCAGCCTGGCGGCGATCTCGACGTAGCTCAGGCCATCGAGCTGGCTGTACAGGAACGCGGCCTTGACGATGGCCGGCAGGCCGTCCAATACCTGGTCGATGGTCACCAGCGCCTCGATCAGCAGCAGTTGCTCTTCGGCCGATGGTGCGACCTGTTCAGGCAACAGTGCCAGGCGTTCCAGGTAGGCCTGTTCCAGCTGGCGACGGCGATGGCGATCGAAGATCAGTCGGCGGGCGATAGTGGACAGGTAGGCGCGCGGCTGCTGGATGCTGTCCGGGTCGACCCGGGCGCCGAGCATCTGGCAGAACGCCTCGGCAGCGGTGTCTTCGGCATCGGCGCGGTTGCGCAGGCGTTTCTGGATATGTTGGAGCAGCCAGCGGTGGTGGTCGCTGAAGAAGAAGCCCAGCTTGCGGGTCGAGGTGCTGTCCAACGCAGGGTATCCAGTTGTGAGTGTGAATCGTTCTCAATAGTAGCCGGGTCGTTTGCCACCTCGCAATGGGGGTGTCACCAGAACCTCTCGCGCCGCTGCCTGAAGCAGCGGCGCGACAGCTTCAGGCCGCCGCTTCGCGGTCTTCGAACAGCGTCTGGCCCAGTGCGTGAGCCGGTGCCAGGAAACGGGAGCCGGGCTCGATCTCACTGTCGGTGAACAGGGTCGAACTGAGCACCTTGGCACCGCAGTAATCGAAAATGCCGTGCTCGATCTGCACGCGCATCGCTTCGCCATAGCCATGCCGGTCGAAGGTGCGCGCGTCGGCCCCAGCCACGCCGACCAGGTGGGCGGTCCGGCCTTTGAGCAGTTTGTTGATCTTGCCCTCGGCGGTGTAAGCGAAGGCCCAGCCATGGCTGAACACCCGCTCGACCCAGCCCTTGAGCAGGGCGGGCAGCGACCACCAGTAGACGGGGTAGACCAGCACCAGGGTGTCGGCGCGGTCGATGCGTGCCTGTTCGGCCAGCACATCCGCGGGTGGTGATGCTTGCAGGCGGTGGACGGCGTGGTCGGCCAGGCCGAAGCGTGGGTCGAAGCCTTCGCGGGCGAGGTCGGCGATCTCGCTGGTATGGCCGGCAGCGCGCAAGCCGGCGGCGATCTGCTCGGCGAGGGCGTGGGTGAGGGAGTCGGGGTCGTGATGGCCGATGACGATCAGGGCATGCATGGCAGGTTCTCCAGAAGCAGGATGCACAGATGAGGCGAGCGTTATATACTCGCAGTAAGTTACCCTTGGTAAGTTACTTTTGGTAGGTAAGCGATGTCAAGCGATGACAAACCCGCTGCGCGCAAACGACTGTCCCGTGAGGAGCGTCGCCGCCAGTTGCTCGACGTGGCCTGGCGGCTGGTGCGCGAGGAAGGGACCGATGCCCTGAGCCTTGGGCGCCTGGCCGAGCAGGCGGGGGTGACCAAGCCTGTGGTGTACGACCATTTCGAAACCCGCACCGGGCTTTTGGTGGCGCTGTACCAGGAGTACGACGCGCGCCAGACCACCATGCTCGACAGCGCCCTGGCGGGCTGCGCGGCCGATCTGCCGGGCAGGGCCTGGGTGATCGCCGAGGCGTATGTGGATTGCGTGATGAGCCAGGGCCGGGAGATTCCCGGCGTGAGCGCGGCGCTGGCCGGCTCACCGGAGTTGGAGGCGCTCAAGCGTGTCTATGAAGGGCCGTTCATCGCCAAGTGCCGCGAGGCGTTGGAGCCGTTCTCGGCCGCAGGCCGCATCGGCCAGGCCGGGATGCGGGCGCTGGTGGGGGCGGCGGAGGCATTGTCCCAGGGCGCGGCGGCCGGAGAGTTGGAGGCGCAGGAGGCCAAGGAGGAGTTGCAGGCGACCATCGTGGCGATGGTGGGGCGGCATTGACCTTGTGGGAGCGGGTAGCGCGGTGATTGGCACCGGCTTTGCCGGTGTTCGCCGGCAAGCCGGCTCCTACAGGTTGCATGCAAGGCGCTACCAGTTGAATAGCTCCCGCCGGGCGCCTTCAGTGATTGCGATAATTCCGGGGTGCTTGACCTTCCTATCCACCGAAATGGCATAGAACGACTCGTTCACCGCCTCGGTCTGGCCGATCAGGCGCACGCCGTACTGTCGGCACACCTCTTCGGCGATCACGCTGGGGGCGACGAAGATCCCGCTGCCGGATTGCCCGAACGCCTGCATCAACGCACTGTCGTCGAACTCGCCGACGATACGTGGCTGCACCTGCTGCTCGGCCAGCCAGCGCAGCAGGCGGCTGCGCACCACGGTCTCCTGGCCGGGGATCAGCAGCGGCGCGTCGTCCAGGCAGGCGGGGAAGGGCTTGTCGAGCAACTCGGCCAGGGCGTGGGTGGCGAAGAAGCTCAGGCCGCATTCGCCGAGTTTCTGGCTGTAGCCCTTGATGTCCAGGTGGCTGGGCATCGGACTGTCGGAGATCACCAGGTCCAGGCGCTGGATCGCCAGGTCCGCGAGCAGGCGCTCGAACTTGTCCTCGCGGCAATTGATGCGCAGCACCTCGTCCAGCTCCATGGTTGGTGCCAGCAGGCGATAGACGATGGACTTGGGCACCACGTCGGCCACCCCCACGCGAAACAGTATCTGTTCCTGCGGCCCGGACCGCAGCATGGCTTCCAGCTCGCCGCCGATCTGGAACATCTGCTCGGCGTAGACCAGTGCCTGGCGTCCTGTTTCGGTGAGTTCCAGTTGGCGGCCGACGCGCTGGAACAGTTCGAGGTTCCAGGTTTGCTCGAACAGGCTGATCTGGCCGCTGATGGTCTGCGGGGTGAGGTTCAGTTGCTCGCTGGCGCGGGCGATGCTGCCGGTCTTGGCCACGGCCCAGAAATAGTGGAGCTGGCGGTAGTTGAGCATGGCATGTCCATATTCGTAAAAACCGAAGTATATACGCTGAAAATACGAATTTTCCGGATGTTTCAGTCTCACTAGAATGCCACCCCATCAGGCGCATGACGCGCCGCACGGCATTCGACAAGCGAGGACCCCATGCTACAACTCAAATCCATTGGTACACCGTTGGTGCTGGCACTGGCACTGTTCGCCATGTCCGGTTGCGACCAGGCCGAGAAATCCGCCCAGCAGATGCTCGACCAGGCGGCGGAAACTGCCAAGCAGGCCATCGACAAGACCAACGACGCCGCCCAGGAGGCCCTGAGCGAGGCTATTGGCAGCGATGGCGACAAGGCCAAGGCCGAAGACGACAAGAAAGACACCCAGGACATCTGAGAGCAGGACTGACCCATGGAATATTTGCTGGAACTCGCCGCAAGCCCCACCGCCTGGGTTGCCCTCGCCACCCTGGTGGCCATGGAGGTCGTACTCGGCATCGACAACCTGATCTTCATCTCCATCCTCACCAACAAGCTGCCTGAGGAGTACCGTTCCAAGGCCCGCCGCATCGGGATCAGCATGGCCCTGATCATGCGCCTGGCGCTGCTCAGCACCGTGGCCTGGATCGTCCAGCTGACGGAGCCTGTGGTCGAAGTGTTCGGCCACACCTTCTCGTGGAAGGACATGATCCTCATCGCCGGTGGCCTGTTCCTGCTGTGGAAGGCGACCAAGGAGATCCACGAAAGCGTCGACCCCCATGGCGCCAAGGAAGAGTCCAAGGTCGGCAGCACCGTGACCATTGGCTTCACCGCGGCGATCTTCCAGATCCTGCTGCTGGACATCGTTTTCTCGATCGACAGCATCATCACCGCCGTGGGCATGACCGAGCACCTGCCGATCATGATCATCGCCGTGATCAGCGCCGTGATCGTGATGCTGGTGGCCGCCGACCCGCTGGCCAAGTTCATCAACGACAACCCGACCGTGGTGATGCTGGCCCTGGGCTTCCTGATCATGATCGGCATGACCCTGATCGCCGAAGGTTTCGGCGCCCATGTACCGAAGGGCTACGTGTACGCGGCCATGGCCTTCTCGACCGCGATCGAGATCCTCAACATCATGGCGCGTCGGGCACGCTTGAAGCGTGAGGCCGCTGAAGGGTAATCACGCGGCAAGCTGCACGTGAACGACAAGAGGGGGCCATTGGCCCCCTCTTGTCGTTCTTGGCTCGAAGCTCGTTGCCGTCAATGTGCCCCGGCATGGCGCCGCACACGGCGCACTGGCTGCGGTTTGGCCAGGGCTTGAGGGGGCCGGTGGTGAGGGTGGGAATGCCGCCGCACGATGCGCAGCACGCCCCAGAGCATGGCGGCCGCTACGCTCAGCCACATGCCGACCAGCATGAGAATTGCCATTGTCAGGCTCATGTGTGCCTCCTTCTCTCCGGCAAGCCGTGCTTGCCGTCCAGACACAGCTTCAGTCTAGCGCGACGCCTGTGACGTTCCATTGACCGAAGGTCTAGTGCTTGGGCCGTTTCGTTCCAAGCCCGTGCCGGGCTATACCCGCAGGCGCCCGACGCCTATGATCTGTGCCCAGGGCCGGGCGTCGCCTGCCTGGCATCGGAACAAGCGAGTGCCCATGTTGCAACATTCCCCCAAGTCCCGTATCCGCGGCCCACGCCGCCTGCTGGCAGCTTGCCTGGTGGCTGCCGCGTTGTCCGGTTGCGCCAGTGCACCGCCGGCATCGCTCAACAGCCTGCCGCAACGGGTCGAGATCAGCAGCGTGCCGTTCTACCGCGGCAACGCCAATCACAGCGGTTCGATGGCCCTGGCTGCCGTACTGTCGCAGAAAGGCGCGCCGATCACCCCAGGCCTGCTGGACAACTCGCTGGGCCTGCCCAAGGCCGCAGATAGGTTGGACACCGGCATCCCCCGGGTGGCCCGCGAGTACGGCATGGTCGTCTATCCCCTGGACAAGCGCATCGATGCCTTGCTGGCGCAGGTGGCCGCGGGGTATCCGGTGCTGGTGCGCTACCAGGAGGGATCGGCCTGGTGGAGCGAGACGCGCTATGCGGTGTTGATCGGTTTTGACCGTTACAAACAGCGTGTGCTGCTGCGTTCGGGCATGCATCGTCGCCAGCTGGTGAGCTTCGCTGACTTCGAGTCGGCGTGGGCGAAGGAGGGGAGTTGGGCGGTATTGGTGCAGTCGCCACGGCAGGTGCCGGCCCAGGTGGATCGCCAGCGTTGGTTGCAGGCGGCCGATGAGCTGGCCCGCGCGGGGCAGGAAATCGCGGCGAAGCAGGCGGTCAACAGCCTGGGGCGTTGAGGCCGCTCCCACATGGAGACCGTATTCCCCCTGTAGGAGCGGCCTTGTGCCGCGATGGGCCGCAAAGCGGCCCCGATTGTCAGCTTAGAAGCCCAGGCGATCACGCAGGCTGTAGTACCAGGCACCAATGGCGCTGAACGGCACACGCAGCATCTGCCCACCCGGGAACGGGTAGTGCGGCAGGCCGGCGAACGCGTCGAAGCGTTCGGCCTGGCCGCGCAGGGCCTCGGCCAGCACCTTGCCCGCCAGGTGGGTGTAGGTCACGCCATGGCCCGAGCAACCCTGCGAGTAATAGATGTTGTCGCCGATACGGCCAACCTGCGGCAGGCGCGACAGGGTCAGCAGGAAGTTGCCGGTCCAGGCGTAGTCGATCTTGACGTCCTTCAGTTGCGGGAAGGCCTTGAGCATCTTCGGACGGATGATCGCCTCGATGTTCGCCGGGTCGCGCGCGCCGTACACCACGCCACCGCCGAAGATCAGGCGCTTGTCGCTGGTCAGGCGGTAGTAGTCGAGCAGGTAGTTGCAGTCCTCGACGCAGTAGTCCTGCGGCAGCAGGGTGCGGGCCAGCTCCTCGCCCAGCGGCTCGGTGGTGATCACCTGGGTGCCGCATGGCATGGACTTGGCGGCCAGTTCCGGCACCAGGTTGCCCAGGTAGGCGTTGCCGGCGACGATGATGAATTTGGCGCGGACCTTGCCTTGTGGGGTGTGCACTACCGGGTTGGCGCCACGCTCGATACGTACGGCCGGGGTCTGCTCATAGATGATGCCGCCCAGCGACTCGACCGCGGCGGCTTCGCCCAGGGCCAGGTTCAACGGGTGGATGTGGCCGCCGCTCATGTCGAGCATGCCGCCGACATAGCTGTCGCAAGCCACCACTTCACGGATGCGCTTCTGGTCCATCAGCTCCAGCTGGTTGTGGCCGAAGCGTTCCCACAGGCGTTTCTGCGATTCCAGGTGGCCCATCTGCTTGCTGGTCAGCGCGGCGAACACGCCGCCGTCCTTCAGGTCGCACTGGATGTTGTACTTGGCCACGCGCTCACGGATGATGCGCCCGCCTTCGAAGGCCATCTGGCCGAGCAGTTGCGCCTGCTTGGGGCCGACGGTGCGTTCGATGACGTCGATGTCGCGGCTGTAGCTGTTGACGATCTGGCCGCCGTTGCGGCCCGAGGCGCCGAAGCCGACCTTGGCGGCCTCGACGATGCTCACCTTGAAACCGTTCTCCAGCAGGAACAGGGCGCTGGACAGGCCGGTGTAGCCGGCACCGATGATGCACACATCGGTTTCCACCTCACCCTGCAGCGCCGGACGTGGCGGCACCGGGTTGGCCGAGGCGGCGTAGTAGGACTGGGGGTAGGGGGTGTTGGCCATGCTCGAGGAACCTCGTGTTTTATATTTTTAACGAATGTACCGATGCTATCAATAATAATAAACACCCGCTAGTCGTCCGGTGAAAATCCTTTACGGGCACCTTTAACCTGGCCTTTCTATAAATATTTTAAGATTCAGTGAGTTAGCGTGAAAAAAACGGTTGACACCGGTTTTGGATCGCGTAGAATGCGCCCCACACGACAGGCACATAGCTCAGTTGGTTAGAGCACCACCTTGACATGGTGGGGGTCGTTGGTTCGAGTCCAATTGTGCCTACCAAATCAGAAGAGGGCGATCCGCAAGGGTCGCCCTTTTTGCATTCTGGCTTCCACAAAGCATCGGGCCTTGCGAAATACCTGTAGGAGCGGCCTTGTGCCGCGAAAGGGCTGCAATGCAGCCCGAGGAGCTCAGCGCCGAGGCAAAAACTGTCGGGGCCGCTGCGCAGCCCTTTCGCGGCACAAGGCCGCTCCTACAGGGTTCCATGTTCTGCGTGCGCCCAGGCAGAGGCCGCGTGAAGCTGTTTCGCAAAGTTTTTGATTTTTTTGAAAAAAACGCTTTACAGGTGTGCATCTGATCACTAATATGCGCACCACACGACAGGCACATAGCTCAGTTGGTTAGAGCACCACCTTGACATGGTGGGGGTCGTTGGTTCGAGTCCAATTGTGCCTACCAAATCAGAAGAGGGCGATCCGAAAGGATCGCCCTTTTTGCTTTCCGCGATCCCGTTGCCGCGGACACACGCTGCAACCTTCCACCTTCGCCGCCTATCCCCGGCAATCCCCTCCCGCCATGCTAGAATCCGCCCCTTCGAATCTGGAGGTACAGGCGTGCGCAAACTGGCGGTGGTAATGGCGATGTTGGCCCTGGCAGGCTGTAACAACGAAGTCGAGGGTGTGCACAAGCAGGTGGCCGAACACTTGCACAACCCCAAGACGGCCAAGTTCGCCAACGTGCGTTTCGACACGCAGGGCTCGATCTGTGGCCAGGTGCGTGGCAAGGACGATGCCGGGCAATACGAGCCCTACCGCAGCTACGTGGCGATCAAGCATGACGGCCAGTACGAGATCCTCATCGACGAAACCGGCAATAACCTGCGCATCCGCGAGGTTTGCGGTGGCGCCGACCTGCAGCGTCGCGCCGAGGCGCTGGCCGAGCAGCCGGCACCGGAAGGCTGGGATGTCGAGGTGATCCAGGGCCCGAACATGGGCGCCCTGACCGACATGACCGCGCGCCTGATCGAGAAGGGCATCCCGTCCTGGGTCGAGTACCGCGATGGCAAGCCGGTGGTGCTGATGGGGCCATTCCCGGCCAAGGCCGAGGCCGACGCGCGCAAAGCAGAAGTCATGGCCAAGCTCGGCACCGACTCGATCGTCATCCAGCACGGCGCCCAGCGCTGACCTCTATCGTGCTCAACCAAGCATCGGGCGCAGGAAACTGCGCTCGTAGCTGAGGATGAAGCGCTGCTCCTCGGCCAGGGCAAAGGCGGCGATGCACTCAGGGTCGGTTTGCGACGCTGTGCGGTATTGCTCGTAAGTCGCGAGGCTTTCGAAGCTGAAGAGCGCGTAGGCGATGTTGTTGGCGCCTTCGCTGGGCAGGAAGTAGCCATGGTGCACACCGCCCATGCGGTTGACCAGGTCGATCCATAGCTTGCCGTAGGCCTCGAAGGCCGGGAGCTGGTACGGGTCGATGACGTACTTGAGGTGGCAGGTGATCATGGCGGGCATTCCTTTGAGTGGGCCGTGGGGGCCCACCTTACAGGCAACCCCGCCACCTGGGCGAGGGGATCTAGCGCGAGGTTTCCACGCGCAGTACTTCGGTGTAGATAGCGTCGACGGTCTGGCCGACCTTGAGGTTCTTCATGCGGGCCTGGAGCTCGGGCTTCTCGACCTTGACCACTTGCACCTTGCCCTCGGGCGGCAGCAGGGTGACTTCGTGGGTCTTCAGGTTGATCTTTTCGATCTTCGAGGTGACCCGCACCTGGCGGAACGCCTCGCCACCGGGGTTGGGGTTATCCTTGGTGGCGCGTATGGTGCCGGACTCCTCACTGGCCTTCGGCGCGCCCCCCACCTTGGTGTCCAGTACATAGGCGATGGCCCGGGTCACATAGATGTCGACCTGGTCGCCGACCTTGAGGTTGGGCAGGGCCTTGGCCTTTTCGGTGAGCTGGAAGGTCACGTCCTTCTCATGGGGGCCCTTGACCGTCACCTGACGGTTGGCCAGGTCGATGGCGGTCACCTGGGTGGTGACGTGGCTTTCCAGCGCTTCGCTGGCGATGGGCAGTTCGGCGGCCTGGGCGGTGAAGCTGGTGGCGGACATCAGTGAAGCGAGCGCGATGGCACGAGCGAGGGAGCGGGTGGATTTCATGGGCCTGTCTTCCTTGTGGTCGATACCGGTGGGTTTTGCGAGGTGAAGCATAGCCACTGGCAGGCAGAACGGGAGCAACGGCCCAAATTCTTGTGTAGGGGCCAGCCTTGCTGGTGAACAGGGGCGGTGTAGATCGCGGATCGGTGTGGACCTCTTCACCAGCAAGGCTGGCATCCTACAGATGCATGCCTTCAAGCCCGCTCTTCGCCCGGGACACGTTGACCGTGCCCGGCAAGCTGACGGCGTTCTTCGCCGCAAGCACTTCGGCCATCACGCTGACCGCGATTTCCGCCGGGGTCTTGCTGCCGATATAGATGCCGATGGGGCCGTGCAGGCGTTCGAGCGAGGCTTCGCTTTCGCCGAAATGCTCGATCAGCCGCTCGCGGCGCAGTTGGCTGTTGCGCCGCGAACCGATGGCGCCGATATAGAAGGCCGGGCTGTGCAAGGCCTCGAGCAGGGCCAGGTCGTCGAGTTTCGGGTCGTGGCTGACAGCGATGATGCAGGTGCGCAGGTCGGCTCTGAATTCACGGACAACATCGTCCGGCATGCCCTTGAGGTACTCCACGCCCGTGACCGACCAGGTGGCCAAGTGTTCCGGCCGCGGGTCGCACACGGCTACCTTGAAACCATTGAACAGTGCCATCGTCGCCAGGTACTCGGCCAGCGCGCCGGCACCAATCAACAGCATGCGGTAGCCGGGGCCGAGGGTATTGATCATATGCTGGCCATCGAAGCTGAACTGTTCCGGTGTGGCGGTGGTTTCGAGGCTGGTCGTACCATCGGCCAGTGCCAGGCGTCGACGCACCAGGTTGCCGTTGTCGAGTTGATCGAGCAACTGCTGCAGCGGGGCCGCCGCGGGGCTGAACTCAAGCACCAGTTCCAGCGTGCCGCCACAGGGCAGCCCGAAGCGGTGGGCCTCATCGGCACTGACGCCGTAGCGGATCACCTCGGGCGGCCCTTCCGGCAGTCCGACGCCGCCATAGGCGGTGGTGTAGCGGTGGATCAGGTCATCCTCGATGCAACCGCCGGATACGCTGCCGACTACCCGGCCGTCGTTGCGCAGGGCCATCATCGAGCCGACCGGGCGGGGCGATGAGCCCCAGGTGCGGGCGACGGTGGCCAGCAGCACGCGGTGGCCGGCCTGGAGCCAGTCGTGGGTGGTGCGCAGGACCAGCAGGTCGATGCTTTCCATGGTGTCCTCGTTTGTCTGCAGGTCAGCGCATGTGCAGGATGATCGGGCTGCTGCTGGCCGGGTCGGTATGGCCGCGCAGCTTGCCGACCGCCTGGGTGTCCACCGCGCCCCCCTGGTTGCCCCAGGTGGCGCGGGCAAAACTCAGCACCGCGGCGATCTCCTGGTCCGACAACTGCTCGCGGAACGCCGGCATGCGATAGGCGTCCGGCACGCCGGCCGCGACGATGCGCTGGGAGCCATTGAGGGTGATGTTGATCGCCGAGGCGTTCTCCTTCGCCAGCATCGAGGTGGCGCCGGCCAGCGGCGGCATCCATTCGGCCTGGCCCTTGCCATCCAGGCCATGGCAGCTGGCGCAGCGGGTCGCATAGGTATGTGCCCCCGGCGTGTCGAGGCCCGCAGATACCGCCTGGTACTGCCACGGTGCACCGTCACGTTGCGGGTCGCCGGGCAGCGACTTGAGGTAGCGGGCGATCGCGGCCAGGTCGTCATCGGCCATGAACTGCGTGGAGTTGTTGAACGCCTCGGTCATCGAGCCGTACACCACTGCATGCTGATTACGCCCGCTCTTGAGGAACTGCACGATCTGCGCTTCGCTCCAGCGGCCCAGCCCGGTGTTGTGGTCCTGGCGCAAGCTGGGCGCGTACCAGCCATCGAGCAGGGCGCCGGCCAGGAAGGGCGTGCCCGATTCGTCCAGGGCCTTCTCGTTGAAGGCCAGGCCGCGCGGGGTATGGCAACTGCCGCAGTGGCCGGGGCCCTGGACGATATAGGCGCCGCGATTCCACAGCGGATCCTGTTCGGTTTTCTGTGCATAGGGCGTGGTTGGCGCGAACAGGCCGTTCCACAGGGCGATGGGCCAGCGCAGGTTCAGCGGCCAGGGAATAGCGCTGGGGATATTGGCTTCGGCAGCCGGTTGCACGCCTTTCATGAAGAACGCATAGAGCGCCCGCATGTCTTCGTCGCTGAGCTTGGCGTAGGAGGGGTAGGGCATGGCCGGGTACAGCCGTCGCCCGCCCGGTGCGACGCCATGGCGCACGGCGCGGTCGAAGTCGGCCAGGCTATAGCCGCCGATACCGTGCTCTTGGTCGGGGGTGATGTTGGTGGCATGGATCGCCCCCAGCGGCGTGGCCATCTCCAGCCCGCCGGCAAACGGTGCCTTGCCGGGCAGGCTGTGGCAGGCCACGCAATCGCTGAGGCGGGCGATGTATTCGCCACGGCTGACCAGTGCCGCATCGGCGCTTTCTCCAGGGGGGAACGGCGAGGCGGGCTCGCGGGTGACATACCAGGCCAGCAGGCCTGCCGCGACCAGGCACGGCAGGGCCAGCCAGCCGGCGGCTCTGGCGAATCGGCTATTGCTCATTGGGCATTCCTTGTCGTGTCAGCTGAAGGTATGGCGGCTCAGGGGCATGCTGCGCACGCGTTGGCCGGTCAGCTGCGCCACGGCGTTGGCCACCGCGGGCGCCACGGCCGGCAGCGGCGGTTCACCGATGCCGCCCATCTTCGCGCCGCTTTCGACGATGCGCACATGCACCCGGGCCATGCGCGACGGCGGTAGCACCGGGTACAAGTCGTAGTTGCGCGCCCGTGGCATGCCGTTCAGCCACACTGCCTCTTCCAGCAGCACCTGGGACAAGCCCAGGGATACCGCACCATTGACCTGCGCCTCGATGATCGCCGGGTTGACGATGCTGCCCGGGTCGATGGCCTGCCAGATGTCGTGCACCTTGACCTGGCCGCCCTCCAGCGAGACTTCGGCGATCACCGCCGCTTCAGAGCCGAACGGCGAGGCCATGGCCACGCCGCGGGCGCGCTTGCTGCCGTCCTCGGCGGTGAACGGGCCGCGCTTCCAGCCACCGGACAATTCGCCCACCGCCTGCAGCAGTGTGGTCAGGCGCGGGTTGTCGCGCAGCAGGTGCAGGCGCAGTTCGAAGGGGTCGTGGCCGCCTTTGTCGGCCAGTTCGTCGAGGAACGATTCGTAGAAGAAGTCGTTCAGCGAATTGCCCACCGAGCGCCAGTAACCCAGCATGGCCGGGCCCTTCACGTAGATCTGCGCGATGCGCTTGTTGGCGATGGCGTAGGCTTTGCCCGACAGCCCTTCCAGGGCGGTGGGGTCGACCTTGTCGCCTTGCTTGCCGGCGATGGCCTCGGTCGGGCCTTCGGTGGCGCTGACCGCCTCGATGGCCACCGGCAGGCCCTTGTCGTCCAGCCCGGCGCGGAACTTGACCACGGCCATGGGGCGCATGGCATCGCGCAAGAACTCCTCCTCCCGGCTCCAGATCAGTTTCACTGGCCGCCCCACGGCCTTGGCCAGGGCGATGGCCTGCGGGTAGGGGTTGGCCGAGTCGTACAGGAAGTGCCGGCCGAAGAAGCCGCCAAGCAACGGCGAGTGCAGGGTGATCCGTGCCGGATCCAGGCCGGTGCGCTTGGCGATGTCGTCGCGGAACATGTCCTGCGCCTGGTTGGGCAGCCACACCTCCAGCGAACCGTCGGGGTTGAAGCGGGCGGTGGCGGAGGGCGGTTCCAGCTGCGCATGGTTGAGGAACTGGTTGTGGTAGGTGGCCTCGACCGTGGTCTTGGCGCCAGCCAGGGCGGCGGCGACGTCGCCGTCGTTTTCCTCGTCGCGGCTTGGCCCGGTCTGCGCGGCCAGGTGGTCGCGCCAGCCGTCGCTGGAGAAGTCGGCGGGCATCGGCCGCACCTGGCTGTCGGCGCCGGGCGCTTGCCAGTCCACCTGCAGCGCTTCCACGGCGCGCTTGGCGTGCCACCAGCGCTCGGCGACCACCGCCACCGCGCCGGGCAGTTGATGCACCGAGTGCACGCCTTTCATGGCCTTGACCTGGTCTTCGTTGCGCAGGCCGCTTACGGTCATGCCCAGGCGTGGCGCGTGCTGCACGGCGGCGTGGAGCATGCCGTCGACCTTGATGTCGATGCTGTAGATCGCCTTGCCGGTGGACTTGTCGTGGGCGTCGAGGCGCTGCACCGGCTTGCCGATCCAGCGGAACTGGCCGGGGTCGCGCAGCGTGACGCTGGCCGGGTCCGGTACCGGCAGGTCCATGGCCTTGCCGGCCAGTTCGCCATAGCCCAGCTCGCGGCCCGACGCCGTGTGGACCACCTTGCCGGGCTTCGTGGTCAGTTCACTGACCGGAACACCCCATTGCGCGGCGCCTGCCTGCAGCAGCATGGCCCGGGCCAGGGCGCCGAGGCGGCGCATGGTCGGGTAGCTCATGCGCACCGACATGCTGCCGCCGGTGATGCGCCAGCCGTTCTCCATCACCACGTAGGCTTCACCCGGTGGCGCGCTGTCGACCACGAAGGTGGCGGGGTCGGCATCCAGCTCCTCGCCGATGATCTGCGCCATGGCGGTATTGATGCCTTGCCCGCCTTCCATGAACGGGCTGAGCAGGTGCACGCTGCCGTCCGGGCGGATTTCCAGGAAGGCCGGCACCTGGGTGCCGCGTTCGGTTGTGGCGGTGGCTGCCTGGACCCGTGCCGAGCCCAGTGGCAAGCCAAAGCCCAGTACCAACGCGCCAATGGCGGTGCCTGCCAGGAAGCGCCGGCGCGACAGGTTGACGGTTTCGCCGTGGCGCAGGCGCAGCAGGTCGTCCGGGGAATCGATACGCGCGTTCATCAGGCGTTCTCCCCTTGGGCCAGGTCATGCACGGCGGCATGGATGGCGTTGTAGGTACCGCAACGGCACAGGTTGACCATGGCCGCGTCGATCTGCGCATCGCTCGGTTTGGGGGTGTGCTTGAGCAGCGCGGTGGCCGCCATCACCTGGCCGGACTGGCAGTAGCCGCACTGGGCCACCTGGTGCTCGACCCAGGCGGCGACCACGCGCTTGCCGACCGCGTCCTGCTCGATGGCCTCGATGGTGGTGACCTCGCGGCCGACCACGCCGGCCACCGGGGTGACACAGGCGCGTACCACGTTGCCGTCCACCAGCACCGAACAGGCGCCGCACTGGGCCAGGCCGCAGCCGTACTTGGTGCCGGTCAGGCCCAGGTCGTCGCGGATCACCCAGAGCAAGGGCGTGTCGGCGTCGGCCTCGACCTGGTAGGTCTGCTGGTTGATGCGTAGTTCCATGGGCTCACCTGCTGATCATCGGTTGGTTTCGCGGCCGGGGAATACGTTGTTCCCCAATCCGGAAACGCTAGCACAGGGGGATCATTGCGGAACCGGTACACCCCGCAGGTCGAGAGGATCAGGCAAGCAATTCGGCGGAATGCGCAAGCAGTGCCCGTGGGGCCGCGCCATACCTGCAGGAGCCGGCCTTGCCGGCGAAAGGGCCAGTCCCGTCAGCCCAGGGCAGTGGCCAGCGCAGGGGGCATGGCATGTCAGGGGGCAGTGGCGGCAAGGTCACGAGACATGAGCCATTGCCCCTCGCCCCATGCCTCGAACCGCTCCACCAGGCGCCATCCACGCTTGGCATAATAGGCGTGCTGGTCATGGGTATGCAGGTACAGTGTCGAGACCCCGCTGTCACGGGCGTGCTTGCAGATCCCTTCGATCAACCGTTCGGCGAGCCCTTGGCCACGTGCCTGCGGGCTGACGAACACACAAGCCAGCCAGGGCCCAAGCTCCGGTCGTTCGGGCAGGTCGTCGACGGCCAGTGCGGCACTGCCCAGCAAGCGGTCGCCGTCCAGCGCCACCAGGCACTTCCACTTGCCATTGCGCTGCCCCTCGGCGAACTCGCGTTGCCAGGCTGGCAAGGGGAAATCCTGGAACTCGTAGTGGAACTGTTGGTGCAGCCATTGCGCCAAGGTGTCGCAATGGGCCATTTGGTGTTCGAGCCAATCCAGGCGGGACATCGGTAGTTCCTTTTTTTGTTATCGATCACAGGGCGGCATCATGGCGCATTTCTGGTGTCTGGTGGTGCTGTGGGGCATCTGTAGGAGCGGGTTTACCCGCGAAGACGGTAGTGGGTTCGCCGACGCATTCGCGGGTGACGTGGCATTGTTCGAGGGTCGCCGCTTTTCATCATGGCTCCGTTGTATGATGCGGGTTCCGTAGCCTTGCACGAGCCTGAACATGGACACTCACTCGCTTCTCGCCTTCACCCTGGTCGCCGCGATCGCCATCGCCAGCCCAGGCCCCGCCACGCTCATGGCGATCAACAACAGCCTGGCCCACGGGCAACGCAGCGCGGTGTGGTCGTCGCTGGGCAACGCCACCGGGCTGTTCTGCCTGTCGGCCGCCGCGATGCTCGGGCTGGGGGCGTTGCTGGCCAGTTCGGAAATGCTGTTCAACGCGGTCAAGGTCATCGGCGCCGGCTACCTGTTCTACCTCGGTGCGCGGCAGCTGTTGAAGAAGAGCCCGATGCTGGTCGAGGGCATGGAGGAGGGCACGGGCAAGCGCCGGCCGACGCCGTTGAAATTGTACAAGTCGGCGTTCCTGACCGCGGTCACCAACCCCAAGGCGACGATGTTCTTCACCGCCCTGTTCCCGCAGTTCATCGACCAGGGCGCGGCGCTGCTGCCGCAGTTCCTGATCCTCACCGGGATCTTCATCCTGCTGTCGCTGACCTCCCTGAGCCTGTACGCCGCCCTTGCCGCACGGGCCAAGGGTGTACTGACCCGCCCGTCGCTGTCGCGCTGGGTCAGCCGGGTGGTGGGCTCGACCTTCATCGGGTTTGGCGCGGCGATCCTGGCGATGCGTCGGCAGACGGCCTGATCAACTTTTCATGATGGGGCGCCTGGCGCCCCGTACTGCAACTTCCCCGCGTAATGGTCTTGATGACCGTCCCTCTTCGAATCCCACTCTAAAGTTGTTGCCCGGTGATTCGTGTCTATTTGAAAGCAAGTACGCTGCTTTTGCTGGATTGTCCGACAATCTTCATTTCGTGTTTTATGAAACCTGCGAGGCAGGTGGGTTTGCGTAGGTTGCTATCAAAATGATGTGCAACTAATCGTCGAACTAATGACGCCAATTTTTCGAACGTTCTCAAGTTTCAAGACGAGGGCCGATAACCTGAAGTAGGCACGCCGGAAAGTTAAAAAATCCGACTGCCTGAATGCGTTAGTTGTGCAGTTCTGTCCGAATGGGTGTTGTATGTTGTACCTGCCTGCCTTGTCCCGCCGTTCCGCCACGCCCAGCCGGTTGTTGCCTGCCATGTGGCTGTGCCTGTGTGCCGGTTTTGCCCACGCCGAAACCGTCGCCCCGGGGCAGGAAGTGCTGCGCCAACAGCAACAGCAGCAGACCGACCTGCAACAGTTGCAGTTGGAACAACGCCGTCGACAACTGCAACGCGGCGCGTTTGGCCCCTCGGCGACGACACCGCAGGCGCCCCAGGCCGTGACCCCGGATGCGCAATGCTGGCCCCTGGCTGGCGTGCGCGTCGGTGGCGTCACGCTGATCGACCGCGCCACGCTCAACGCCCGTATCGAACCCCTGATCACCCCTTGCATGGGGGTGGGCCAGATCAATCACCTGCTGGCAACCCTCACCGCGCTGTATGTCGAGAAGGGCTATATTGCCAGCCGGCCTTACCTGAGCAGCGCTCCCGCCGCAGGGCATTCGCTGGACATCCTGGTCGACGAAGGCTACCTGGAGGCCATCGAACTGGCCGACCAACGCCTGCCGGTGTCCCTGGCCGGCGCCTTCCCCGGCATGCTGGGCGAGCCGTTGAACCTGCGCGACCTGGAGCAGGGCCTGGACCAGCTCAACCGCCTGCGTTCGGTCGACCTGACCGCCGATATCGCCCCAGGCAGCCAGCCCGGCGCCTCGCGCATCGTTTTGCGCCCGCGCAGCGCCGGGCAGCCGCGGGTGGCCGTGGGGCTGGGCCTGGACAACCTGGGCAGCGCCGGCACCGGTCGCGACCGCCAGGTGCTCAGCCTGAGCCTGGACAACCCGCTGGCGCTCAACGACCTGCTCAGCCTCAGCGCCAGCGACACCCTCAACCAGGGCGACCGCTACAGCCGCAATGCCAGCCTCTACTACGCCATCCCCTACGGCTACTGGACCTTCAGCCTGTTCGCCAGCCATGCCGAGTACCGCTCGCCGTTCAAGCTCAGCAGCGTCACCCTGCACAGCACCGGCATCACCGACCAGCTCAGCCTGCGCAGTGAGCGTGTGCTGTGGCGCGACCAGCAGCACCAGCTGAGCGCCAACCTGCAGCTGGCGCACAAGGAGGTCGACACGGAGTTCGCCAAGGTGCGGCTGGATGTGCAGAGCCCGACCCTGACGGTGGCCGAGGCCGGGCTCAACCTGTTCTGGCTCGACCGCGCCGTGTGGAACCTCGACGTCAACTATGCCCAGGGCCTGCGTTGGCTCGGCGCCGACGACGATGGCCGGCGCCTGAACGGTGACCTGCCCAAGGCGCAGTTCCACAAGTACCGCGCCAGCCTCGGCCAGTGGCGCAACGGCCAGCTTGGCGGGCAGGCCTGGCAATGGCAAAGCCAACTCAACATGCAATACAGCCCCGACCCGCTGCCCGCCATCGAGCAGTTGCTGGGTACCGACGATTCCGCCGTGCGCGGCTATCGGGTCAACAGCGTGTCCGGGGCCAGCGGGGCGGTCTGGCGCAACACCTTGCGCCTGCCCCTGCGCCATGACGGGCCCTTTGCGATCACCCCGCGCATTGGCCTCGACCACGGCTGGATCAAGGCCGACCACGGCGCCTCGAGCCAACGCCTGAGCGGTGCCAGTGTCGGCCTGAGCCTGGGCTACAAGGCCCTGCAGATCGATGTCGACTACCAGCGTGGCCTGACCACGCCCAGTGGCCTGCGCCACGAACCCGAAGTCTGGCTGTTCCGGGCCGGCCTGCAGATCTGACCGCGATCGCGCAGTGAATTGCAGCACCTACATGGAGAGTGACCTATGCCAAAGCACACCTTTGCCTTCCACCTTTCGCCGCAGGGCAAACTGCGCTGGGCGATTGCCAGCCTGTTCCTCGTCGCCAGCCTGCCGCAGGCATTGGCCGAGGGCGTGGTCGTAGCGCCCGGCCCCGGTGGCACGGCGCAATTGCAGACTCAGGGCGGCGTGCCCATCGTCAATATCGTCGCGCCCAATGGCGCGGGGCTGTCCCATAACCAGTTCCTCGACTACAACGTCGACCGCCAGGGCCTGGTGCTGAACAACGCCTTGCAGGCTGGTAACTCCCAGCTCGCCGGCCAACTGGCGGCCAACCCGCAGTTCCAGGGCCAGGCGGCGAGCGTGATCCTCAACGAAGTGGTCAGCCGCAACCCGTCGGCCATCAACGGCGCCCAGGAAATCTTCGGCCGCGCCGCCGACTATGTGCTGGCCAACCCCAATGGCATCTCGGTCAACGGCGCCAGTTTCATCAACACGCCCAATGCCAGCCTGGTGGTCGGCCGGCCCGAACTGAGCGAGGGCAAGCTGAAGAGCCTGGGCACCCAGGACGCCAGCGGCCAACTGCAGGTGCAGGGTGGTGGGCTGCGTAACGATGGTGGTTCGGTCAACCTGATCGCCCCGCGCATCGACAGCCAGGGGCGCCTGGATGCGCGTGACCAGCTCAACCTGACCGCGGGTCGCCAGCAGGTGGATTACGCCAGCGGGCAAGTCACCCACGTCGACCCAAGCGCCAGCACCACCGAGCAGCGCATCGACGCCAGCCTGTTCGGCGCGATGCAGGCCGGGCGCATCAACATCGTCAGCACGGCGCAGGGCGCGGGCGTGCGGGTCGGCGCGGTGCAGGTCGAAGGGCGTGATGGTGTGCGCATCGATTCGGCCGGCGACCTGAACATCAGCGGCGCGGCCGTGGCCGACAAGCTGGAGGCGACCCGTGCCGGCGTGCACAGCAGCCAGGGCGATGTCGGGCTGCGCAGCGGCCAGGACCTGACCCTGGCCGCCGCTGATGTCAGCGCACGCGACGTCGGTCTCGACGCCGGGCGCAACCTTACCCTGAGCACCGTGCAAAGCCGCAAGCTCCAGGAAAAACGCGAGAACTGGCGCAGCGGCGCGCTGGGTATCGACTGGGAAACCTACCAGCGCACCCAGACCGACAGCGAAACCCGCGAGCACGGCACCCAGGTCGTGGCCCGGCGCGACGCCCAGCTGAAATCGGGGCAGGACACGCAGCTCAATGCCGCCAGCGTCGAGGCGCCGGGCCACCTGAGCGTGACCAGCGGTGCCGACCTGCGCGTGACCGCCGCCACCGAACGCCATGTGCAGACCGACCAGGGCAAGCACACCAAGGGTTTCTGGAAGGCCGACTGGGACACCCGCAACGAAGAGCAGCGCAGCGTCACCAGCCAGCTCAAGGGTGGCGACATCGAACTGCGTGCCAAGGCGGCGGTGCTGGCCGAGGGCGCACAGCTGACCAGCGGCAAGGACATCCGCATCGACGGCAAGCAGGTGAAGATCAACAACGCCTCGCGCACCGACCAACGTGACAGCCAGAACCAGCAGAGCAAGTTCTTCGGCGTCAGCCACAACGAAGCCAAGCAGAACACCCGGGAAAGCACCTCGGTGCGCAGCGAGCTGGTAGCCGGTGGCAATGTCGGCCTGAACAGCACTGAAGGCATCGATGTGGTCGGCTCGACGGTCAAGGCCAGCGGTACGCTGAACGCCGAGGCGGCGGGCGATGTGAAGGTCATCTCGGCCCAGGACACCCGTGAACAAAGCAGTGCCAGCAGCAATCGAGGTTTCGTGGCCTCTGCCAAGGAGACGGCGCCTGGCTCCGGTCAATACCGTGCGGGCGTGGGGTATGTCAGCGAGCAGCAAGGGGCGACCCGCACCGACGTCAAGCAGCAGGGTTCGAGCCTCAGTGGCAGCGAGGTGCAGGTCAATGCCGGTGGCGAGTTGGCGCTCAAGGGGGCGACGGTGAAATCCACCTCCGGCGACACCACCCTGACCGGCAAGCAGGTGTCGTTGCTCGCCGAGCAGGATCGCCACAGTGAATCCAGCGACAGCAGCCGTACTTCAGGGGGTGTCTACCTCACCGCCGGCCTCGATCGCGCGGGCGCCGGGGTCGATTTCGCCCATGGCACGCAACAGGACGCCTCGAGCACGACGACCGCGAAGACCACCGGCGTGGACAGCGCTGGCAAGCTGACGATCAAGGCTGACACCCTGGCCAGTGAAGGGGCGCAGGTGAACAGCACCGGCAAATTGAGCGTTACCGCCAACCAGGTGGAGAACCGCGCGGCCAGCGATACCACCAGCAGCAGCCATCAGCAGAGCGACTGGTCGGCGGATGTCGGCGTCAACGTCGAGTACAAGGACATCGCCCGGCCGATCGCAGGCGTGGTCAAGGATGTGGTCGATGGCAAGGTCTCGGTCAAGGATGCGCTCGACGGCAAGCTGCCGCTCAAGGACGTCAAGGATGTACTGGACGGCAAGACCTCGCTGACCGACGCCCTGGGCAAGCTGGGCACACCGAACCTGGGCGTCGACCTGGCCGTCGGGCATGCCAGCGAGCAGCGCAGCGAACAGACCGGCACCGCAGTGGTCGGCCAGTTCAATGGCCAGGGCGTCGAGCTGAACGTGGCCGGCGCAGTGAAGGACCAGGGCACCCAGTACAACGCCAACGGTGGCGTGCTGAGCGTCAAGGCGGGCTCGCTGCAGGCCGAGGCGGCCAGCAACACCCACAGCCGCACCGAGCAGCAGGTGACCGCCGATGTGTCTGCCCGGGTCTACACCAAGACCGGCGAGGACCTGAACGTGACCGCCAACGGTTCGGGGGGGAGCAAGTCCCTGGCTGAAGACAAGTCCACTGCCGTGGTTGGCAGCTACACCGGCAGCCAGGGCCTGAACATCCAGGTCGGTGGCGATGCCCGCTTCGAAGGCAGCCGCCTCGACGGCGGCCAGGGCGCCGTGGCCGTCAACACCGGTGGCAAGCTGGCCCTGGACCAGGCCAACAACCATGAGCGTCGCGACACCGGCAGCCTCGGTGGCAGCGGGTCGCTGACCGTGGGTACCTTGCCGGTAGGCGACAAGATCGACCTGGGGGCCGGGTTCCAGCTCGACCATGCCGGTGAGCACATCGTTGACAGCAAGGCCCAGGTGGCGAGCGTCAAGGGCAGTGGCTCGGTGCAGCTGAGTAGCGGTGGTGGCCAGGTACAACAAGGTACGCGCATCGACGCGGGCGGCCCGGTCGAGGTCAAGGCTGGTGGCGCGCTCGACCTGCAAGCGGCCAGCGACACCCGTACCGTCACCGGCAGCCACCTGGGCGGCGGCCTCAACCTCGGCGGCAAGGCAGCCACCGGTGAACAAGGCCGTGACCTGACTGGCAAGCTGGGCGGCAACTTCAATGTGGGGCAGACCAACGAACGCTCGCAGACCCTGACCGGTGGCCAGCTCGATAGCCGTGGCACTGTGGGCCTGGAAGGCCAGTCGGTGCACCTGCAGGGTACGCAGGTCGGCGCGGTGGGCGTCAACGTGGCGGCAGGCGAGGGCGGCCTGGTGCTGGAGTCGGCGCAGTCCACCCAGAGCCGCGGCAACTGGGGCGTCGACCTGAAGGCCGGCAGCAACCTGAGCCGCAACACGCCAGCGGATGCCGGGCAACAGGTCACCACGTCGAAAGATTTCGACCTGGGTGGCAAGGTGCACGTCGACTACCTGCAAGGCGTCACCCAGCAGAACAGCCACATCACCGCTGGCGAAGTGACGCTGAACAGTGCTGGCACGGCGCAGCTCAGCGGCGCACGGGTCGATGGCCAACAGGTCGGCGGCAAGCTGGCGGGTGGGCTGACGGTCCAGGACCGGCAGGACACCACCACGTCGGTTCGTCTTGATCTGGGCGCGGGCCTGGCTGGCAAGCCGGGCAAGGTGAAAGAGGGCCAGGACAAGGAGGGCCAGGAGAAGGCCGGCTTCGACTACACGCCATCGTTCAACGCCCAGGGCGAGTTCATGCGCAAGGCCACGACCAAGGAGTCGTCGCACATTGCCAGTGAGCGCAACCTGGCGCTGGAAGGCAAGGGTGTCGAGCAGGCCGGGACACAGATCGGTGCCGAGGTGAAACCGCTGGGCTATGAGGTCAAGGCCACGCTGGACCTGCCCAAGCTGCCCGAGGGTGGTGTGCCGAGCGTTTCGCTGGACAACGGCAAGCTGAAAGTCGGCCCTGTCACGGTCGAAGGCCATGTTGACGGCCTGACCACCAAGGGCTGATCGACACCCACCGTGGGCGCCGGCATGGCCGGTTCCTGCGGTGCTCGGCGCGGTGCCTGTAGGAGCGGGTTTACCCGCGAATGCGAAGGTGGGCTCACCGGCGTATTCGCGGGTAAACCCGTTCCCACAGGGCCTGGCCGCTCATCGGGGCATGTAGCCCAACTGCCAGGCCCTGGGGATGAACCGCGTCACCAGGGCCAACAGGCAGGCCAGGGCACAGCTGGCCGCCAACGCCCGCAACCCGAGCCGCTGTTCCAGCCAGGCCCCCATCGCCGCACCCAGCAGCATGCCGCTCCACGGCACCAGCTGCACGCGCCAGCCATGCCGACGTTCGCCCAACAGCCAGCGCCCGAGCCCGCGCCCGAACCGCGAAAGCGCCCCGGTCACGTAGGTCAGGCCGATGGGCAGGCCATTCACCTGTTCGACCACGGCATTGAGCATGCCCATGGCGAGAATCGTCGTGACCAGCGCCGCGAAGGTCGACGTCCCGGGCCAGGCGGCGGCGAAGGCAAGCAGCGCGGCGACCAGCAACAGCAATGGCGAGGCCCGTCGCCGGAATTGCCGGGCCAATAGCACACCCATGGCATTACCCAGCACGAAGCTGAGGATCGCCAGGGCCAGGCGCAGCATCAGGGTAAAGTCCGCCTGGCTGATCGCCACGGCCAGACGGGTAGTGTTGCCGCTCATGAACGAGACGAAGTCCCCCAATGCCAGCAGGCCGATCGCATCGGTCATGCCCGCCAACACCGACAGCCCGGCCACCAGCCCAAGGCCGACCCGCCCGCGCAGTACTTGCAACCTGACCCGGCGGGCGCTGTGCAGGGAGGAGGCGGTGGGCAGCATGCGAGGTATCTCCGGTACGGGACGGGGCGGGACCCCGATCATATACCTGGCGTCATGTTGGCGACTGCCCACGGACGGATCTGGATCATGTTGTGGCTCTGTTGCGTGAGGTCATTGTTCAAAATCTGCCGGTGCGTACATCGCCACTGCGCACATAGTGCGCAATCAGTACACCGTTGGGTGAGACGACCGATTCCCTCAAGGTGAATGCCGCTGCCTGCGCATCGTCGCCGAACAGGCGCTTGCCGCACCCGAGCAGCAACGGGTGGATCAGCAGGCGCAGCTCATCCACCAGGCCCGCGGCCAGCAACTGGCGGACCAGCTCGCCACTGCCCTGGGTCAGCAGGTGAGCGCCATCTTGCTGCTTGAGCCTGTTGACCGCCGCGGTCACGTCCTGGCCCAAGGCATGGCTGTTGTGCCACGCAATCGATTCGGGGTGGTGGGTGGCGACGTGCTTGGGGACGCTGTTGAACAGGTCTGCGAGCGGGCTATTCGCCGAATCTTGCCCCTGCTGTGGCCAGTACCCGGCAAAGATGTCGTAGGTGCGCCGCCCCAGCAGCAATTCGAAGGGCTCGCTGAACAGCGCCTGCATGGTCTGGCCGAAGACTTCGTCGGCGTAGGGCGGGATCCAGCCGCCGTAGGTGAAGCCGCCGCTGGTATCTTCCTCTGGCCCGCCGGGGGCCTGCATGACGCCGTCGAGGGTGATGAAGGCGGCAACGATGAGCTTGCGCATGGGTGGACCTCCTCGGTTGTTTGAGGGTTAGTCGAACGCCGCGAGCTGAAATCGACAGGAGCACTGAAAGATAGCCGGATATGGACGGCTGTGTAGGAGCGGCCTTGTGCCGCGAACGGGCTGCACAGCAGCCCCTGCAATCTCGCAGGCGCCACTGAGATCCTGGGGCCGCGTTGCGGCCCTTTCGCGGCGCAAGGCCGCTCCTACAGGGCATGGTTGTTGTCGGCGAGCCTTGTGCTCAAGGCTGGAGGGAGGGGCGGCCTGGCAGCGATGCGATCATCTGGTCGAAGGCGGCGACCGAATAGCGCGCTGAGAGGTTCTCCATGGCTGGAGGTTGCGTGGGGAAGTCAAAGTGAACACGCCCGGGCAGCACTTTTTCCAGGGCCGAGTACCACGTCATCAGCGCCGGTTGCAGGCGCACATGCAGCTCGAAGCCGCTACGTCGGCGGGTGCTGTCCGCCTGGGCACGTGCCCGCGCCAGGCGAGGGTCGATACGGCCGACAAGGTAACGGTCGGCGAAGCCGATGCGCCCTTGCACGATCGTCTCCCGAGTGGCGGCAAGCTCCAGGTGCCAGTCACGCTCGCTTGCCTCGCCGATCTGCCACAGGCTCCAGATGTAGTGCAATTTGAGCGGGTCACTGTCGCACACCGCCCGTGTCGCGGCACTTTCCATCGCCAGCGCCGCTTGCCAGCGATCCACGTTGCGCTCCGCCCAAAATGCCGCCACGCCGACCGGGTCCGTCAGGCGCTCCGGCACGTTGGCGAAACGTCCATGTTCAGCAACGACATGCTGCTTTCCATGCTGGGCGCACCAAGTGGTCTTGCCACAGGCGCTGATCCCTTCGACCACCAGAATCATGCTTCGACTGCTCCATTGCTTGCCTCATCCTTGTGGGCAGGGCGCGTGACGCCCCTGCCCGAGGACTTTCCAAAGGCGCGCACTCTACAGCCAGTAGGTCACCGCCCACCAGCCCAGCCCACCCATGACCACGGTGTAGGGCAGGGCCATCCACACCATGCGCCCGTAAGACAGGCGAATCAGCGGCGCGATCGCCGAAGTGAGCAGGAACAGGAACGCCGCCTGGCCGTTGGGTGTGGCCACGCTGGGCAGGTTGGTGCCGGTGTTGATCGCCACCGCCAGGGTCTCGAAGTGCTCGCGGCTCATCGCGCCATTGAGGAAGGCTTGCTTGACCTCGGTGATGTAGATGGTGGCGACGAACACGTTGTCGCTGATCGCCGACAGCAGGCCGTTGGCCAGGTACAGCATGCCCGGCTGCTGCTCGCTGGGCAGGGCCAGCACCCAGGCGATCAGTGGGCTGAACAGCTGCTGCTGGTGAATTACCGCAACCACGGCGAAGAACACCACCAGCAGCGCGGTGAACGGCATGGCGTCCTGGAACGCACGGCCCAGGCGATGTTCGTCGGTGATACCGGTGAAGGCAGTGATCAGCACGATCACCAGCAGGCCGATCAACCCCACCTCGGCGATGTGCAGGCCCAGGCAGACGATCAGGATCAGCGCGGCCAGGCCCTGGACCACCAGGGCGATACGTTGCGCCTGGGTGCGTGCGGCGTCGTCTTCTGCGGCATAGGCGGCCAGTACCTGGCGCACGCGCTCGGGCATCAGCGTGCCGTAACCGAACAGCCGCAGTTTTTCCAGCAGCGCGCAGGTCACCAGGCCTGCTGCCAGCACGGGCATGGAGACCGGCGCGACCTTGCTGAAGAAGTCAGCGAAGTGCCAGCCCATCTCATGGCCGATCAGCAGGTTCTGTGGCTCGCCCACCAAGGTGCACACGCCGCCCAGGGCGGTACCCACTGCACCATGCATCAGCAGGCTGCGCAGGAAGGCGCGGAACTGGTCGAGGTCTTCGCGGTGCAGTTGCTCGACCTGATGGTCGCTGTCCAGCGCCGATTCCTCGCGTGGGTTGGTGCCGGAGGCGACCCGGTGGTAGACAGCATAGAAACCCACCGCCGCGCTGATGATCACCGCGGTCACGGTGAGGGCATCGAGGAACGCCGAAAGGAACGCCGACAGCACGCAGAACAGCAGGCTGAGCACAGCTTTGGAGCGCACCCCCAGCAGGATCCGCGAGAACAGGAACAGCAGCAGCTCCTTCATGAAGTGGATGCCGGCGACCATGAACATCAGCAGCAGGATCACCGGGAAGTTGTGCTGCAGCTCTTCATAGAGCGCCTCGGGCGTGGTCATGCGCAGCAGCAGTGCCTCGACCAGCAGCAGCCCGCCGGGCATCAGCGGGTAGCACTTGAGCGCCATCCCCAGGGTGAAGATGAACTGGATCACCAGTACCCAGCCGGTGACCACCGGGCCGAGGGTCGCCAGCAGCAAGGGGTTGAGGACCAGGAACAGGGCGATGACGGCCTTGTACCAGCGCGGCGACTGGCCCAGGAAGCTGTGGGCGAGGGCGCCGGTCAGGGAGCGGGACATGAATTTGTATCCTTTTGATTCAGCAGTCGCGCACGGTGCCCCATCAAGCCGCGCGACGCAAGGCATCCAGTCCAGCTTTTGGCACATGCACGGCCTTGCCGCTGCGCTAAGATCCTGCACTGTGAACCCTTTCCCCACAGGAGTGCCGTCCGTGACCGACTACACCGCGTTCAAGGTCGAACTGACCGACAACATCGCCCACGTGCAAATCAACCGCCCGGAAAAGATCAACGCGATGAATGCCGCGTTCTGGGAGGAGATCGTCGACATCTTCCAGTGGATCGACGATACCGACGCAGTGCGCGCGGTGGTCATCAGCGGTGCGGGCAAGCATTTCTCCTCGGGCATCGACCTGATGATGCTGGCCTCGCTGGCCGGCCAGATGGGCAAGGACGTCGGCCGCAACGCCCGCCTGCTGCGCCACACCATCCTGCGCCTGCAAAGCTCGTTCAATGCCGTGGACAATTGCCGCAAGCCGGTGCTGGCGGCGATCCAGGGTTACTGCATTGGTGGCGCCATCGACCTGGTCTCGGCCTGCGACATGCGCTACTGCGCCAGCGACGCGCAGTTCTCGATCAAGGAGATCGACATGGGCATGGCCGCCGATGTCGGCACTTTGCAACGTCTGCCGCGTATCATCGGCGACGGCATTCTGCGCGAGCTGGCCTACACCGGGCGCAACGTGGACGCCGACGAGGCGCTGCGCATCGGCCTGGTCAACCGTGTCTACGCTGACCAGGCGGCGCTGCTCGACGGGGTCTTTGCCATCGCCCGGGAAATTGCCGCAAAATCACCGGTCGCGGTGGCCGGCACCAAGGAGATGCTCAGCTACATGCGTGACCATCGCATCGACGATGGCCTGGAGTACATCGCCACCTGGAACGCCGCCATGCTGCAGTCCGAAGACCTGCGCGTGGCCGTGGCCGCCCACATGAGCAAACAGCAACCGACGTTCGCCGACTGACCTCGCGGCGGGCGTCTTCAAGGGGCCCTGAACCATGTCAGCACGCTGGACAACCGCAGTACTCGACCCGCAGACCACCGGAGGCTGGGCCGTCGCCCGCAGCCCGGAGGGGTTCCTGGTGGACGCCAACGGCGCGCTGTTTCCCCGCGATTGGCTCAAGCGCCAGGAACTGGATGTGCTGTGCGAGCACGGCATCGGCCATTTCGACGGCCAGCCGGTGTTCCTGCTGGAGCTGCGCACCGCCAGCGAAGTCCAGGGTTGCCACTGGCAAGGGCTGCGCCGGTTCATGCTCGAAGGCGATTTCGACACTTACAAGGTGCTGGGCTACGCCGCGCAGATCGGCACCTGGGCCCGCGAGCACCGTTTTTGCGGCAGCTGCGGGCAACCCATGACGCAGATCCACTGGGAGCGGGCGATGTATTGCCAGCCGTGCGACCTGCGCAGCTACCCGCGCATTTCACCCAGCATGATCGTGTTGATCACCCGTGGCGACGAGGTGCTGCTGGCCCGCTCGCCACGCTTCGTCACCGGCGTGTACAGCACCCTGGCCGGCTTCGCCGAACCGGGCGAAGCCGCCGAGGATTGTCTGGTGCGTGAGGTCCGTGAAGAAGTGGCGATCGAGGTGAAGAACATCCAGTACGTGGGCAGCCAATGCTGGCCGTTCCCGCACTCGATGATGCTGGGTTTCCATGCCGAGTACGCGGGCGGGGAGATCGTCATGCAGCCGGACGAGATTGAGGACGCCCAATGGTTCAACGTCCACGACCTGCCGCCATTACCGGCCGGGCGCTCCATCGCCCGTTACCTGATCGACCTGTACGTAGCGCGGCGCCTGGGGTTGGCGGAGCCTGTGCTGCCGGCCTGACGCCGCCGCGATTCCTGTAGGAGCGGCTAAAGCCGCTCCTACAGGGGTGAACGTAAATCCCGAACACGCCGCAAGACCGTTACTTCCACACCGAATGAGGTGACGCCGTATCAGGCCTGACCGAACCAATGCTGCCACGCCAGGCGAACGGTCAACGCCAACACCACGGTGATGAACACCGGGCGGATGAACTTGCTGCCGCCGCTGATCGCTGTGCGTGCACCAAAGAAAGCACCCACCATCACCGACAGGCCCATGCACAGGCCGACGATGTAGTCCACCTGCCCGGAAATGACGAACACCGTCAGCGCCGCGATGTTGCTGACGAAGTTCATGCTGCGCGCCACGCCGCTGGCGCGGACCAGGTCGATGGGGTAGAGCAGCAGCGTGCTCACGGTCCAGAACGCGCCGGTACCGGGGCCGGCCACGCCGTCATAGAAGCCCAGCGAGAAGCCCTGGGGAAACTGCCATTTGCGCTTGATCGGCGCGTCGGCGTCCAGCGGTGCCTTGGGCGTGCCACCGAACAGCAGGTACACGCCGCAGGCGAAGACGATCACCGGCAGCATCTTGTTCAGCCATTCCGCCGGCATGTAGTGGGCGGCCACCGCGCCGATCAGCGCGCCCACCAGCGTGCCGAGAATCGCCAGGCGCCATTGCGCCGGGTGAAACAGCTTGCGCCGGTAGTAGGTGATGCTGGCGGTGGCCGCGCCGAAGGTCGAGCTGAGCTTGTTGGTGCCCAGCACCAGGTGCGGGGGCATACCGGCGGTCAGCAGGGCCGGGGTGGTCAGCAGGCCGCCGCCGCCGGCGATGGCATCGATGAAACCGGCGACGAAGGCGACCAGGGCGAGGATCAGCAGGGTGAGCGGTTCTACGGTGAGTTCGAAGGGCATGGGGGCTTGGGCTGGCTGGACGGCGGGGTGCGGCAAAAGGCCGCGCTAGAGGCGGTACATGGTAATCCTCGGCAGGTTGAGTTGCCAGCGTCGGCCTTGTTCGCCGGCAAGCCGGCTCCTACAAGGCCCTCCGTAGGAGCCGGCTTGCCGGCGAACAGGGCCTTACAGGAACCACCGATATTCCCGCGCACTGACCTCCTGCATGAACGCCAGGTGATCCTGGCGCTTGTTCTCGCAATACACCATGACGAACTCCGCCCCCAGCCCTTCATTCACCACCGGATGCGCGCGCATGGCCGCCACCGCGCCAAGCATATCCTTGGGAAAATCGATGCCGCTGCCACGGTTCTCGTTCAATGGCGCGATAGGTTCCTGCGCGGCATCCAGCCCATGCTCCATCCCACACAGGATCGCCGCCAGCACCAGATATGGGTTGGCATCCGCCCCTGCCAGCCGATGCTCGATGCGCAGGTTGCGTGGGTCCGACTCTGGGATGCGGATACACGCGTCGCGATCCTCGAAGCCCCAGCTGGCGCGGCTGGCGGCATTGACCATGGCGCCATAGCGGCGGAACGCATTGTGGTTGGCGGCGAAGATTGGCATGCAGTGCGGCAGCAGCGCCAGGCAGCCAGACACGGCGTGGCGCAGCGGGCGTTGCTGGTCGGCGGCGAGCAGGTTGTTGCCATCTCGGTCGTAGAGGCTGACATGCACGTGCATGCCGCTGCCTGGCGCCTGCAGGTAGGGCTTGCTCATGAATGAAGCGCGCAACCCGTGTTTCAGCGCCACGCCTCGGGTACTGCGGCAGAACATCGCCGCCCAGTCGGCGGCGCGCAGGCCATCGTCGCAGTGGCCGAAATTGATCTCGAACTGGCCCGGCCCCAGCTCTGCGGTGATGACGTTGGCGTCCACGCCTTGGGCGTTGGCGGCCTCGACCATCTCGCGCAGCACATCGGAGAAGCGCGACAGGCGTTCGATGTGCAGGTTGGGTTGGTCGTCGACGTCATTGCTGAGCGGGTCGTGGGGAAACTGTGGCAGGCCTTCCTTGAGCGCGCGGTCGAACAGGTAGAACTCCAGCTCGAACGCCACCACCGGGCGGATGCCTCGTCGCGCCAGGCGCTGCAACACACGGGCGAGCACTTCGCGGGGTTCGAACTCGATGGGCGCGGCGGTGCCATCGGACGTGATCAACATCTGGCCCAGTGGCTCGCGCTCCCAGCTCACCGGCTTGAGCGTGCCTGGTACCAGGCGGCGCAGGGCGTCCGGGTCGCCGTCGTTGAAGCAGTAGTCGCCGATCGGGAACAGCCCGCCCTGGACACCCAGCAACACGCAGTTCTGCGGCAGCTTCAGGGGGCTGCCGGCGGCGACCTTGTCCAGCATGTCGATGGGGTAGCGCTTGCCGTAGAAGTGGCCAGGAATGTCCAGGCTGATCAAGTCGACATAGCGCACGTCAGGATGCTGTGAGCGGAAGGCACGGACTTCGTCGAGCAAGCTGTGGTTCGTGGTCATCGTGTGCTCCATTGCAATGAAACAAGATTCAGTGATCGTCAGCTTCAAGGTCAACGCGGCACCTGTAGGAGCCGGCTTTGCCGGCGAATGGGCCCGCCCAGTCGACACAACACGGTTGCTCCCACCGCGGCGACGGGCCCAGGCAACCAAGCCGTGCCATCAACGAAATACCCAAAGCACACGCGTCACCAGGGACGTCAGGTTGGCGTAGCGAAACTGGCTGTGCGGTGGCAACTGGAAGCTGTCGTTGGGATGCAAGGTCACGGCCGCTTCATGGCCGTGCAGCCAGAGAGTCAGCTCGCCTTCGAGGACAAAACCACCTTGCTCCGAGCTGTCGTCCAAATGCCCCTCGCCACTGCTGGCGCCCGGTGCCAAGTGGCTTTCGAGCATGGCGAAGCGGCCGGTGAGCGTCGGCGAGACCAGAACATCGGTAACCCCGGCGGCGTAATACAGGGTGCGCCGTTCGCCGGGGCGGGTGACCCAGTCGATCTCCCTCGGTGGTACCGCCTGGTAGAAATAGGTGGTGGGTACCTGCAACGCTTCGCTGATGGCGGTGAGGTCGGCCACGGTGGGGCGTGACAGTCCCCGCTCCACCTGGGAGAGAAAGCCCACGGAACGGTTCACCCGCGTGGCCAGATCATCCAGGGTGAAGCCTCGGTGCTTGCGCAGGTCGCGAACCAGGCGCGCCAGGTCTTCGAATGCTTCACATGGTTCAGACATGATCGCGCATCCTGTACCAGGCCTTGGCCGCGGCCTCCAGCGGGGCAGCCAGCAGGTCGCCACCGAGGAAGCGGCCATTGTCGATACCCTGGTACAACGCCAGCAGGTCCTCGTCGCCGAGGATAGCGTCGCTGACCGCGCGCGCCCCGGCCAGGGTCGGCAGCACGCCGTGCCCGGAGAAACCCTGCAGCCAGTAGCGCTGGCCCTGGCGGCCGATATCCGGCGTGCGTTGGAGGCTGCAGTCGATATGCCCACCCCAGGCGTGCTCGATGGCCACGCCCTTGAGTTGCGGGAACACCCGCTCCAGGCAAGGGCGGGTGGCGGCGGCGACATCCTTGGGGATGCCGCCCAGGTAGGTGCATCCGCCACCGAACAGCAGGCGGTGATCGGGGGTGAGGCGGAGGTAGTCGGGGATGAACTGGTTATCGATCACGCAACTGTTGCGTGGCAGCAGCGAGGCGGCGAGGCCTGCCTCGAGTGGCGCGGTGGCCACCTGGTAGGAGCCTACCGGCAGCAGGCGGCGCGAGAGGGTGCGGTCGAGGCGGTCGATGTAGGCATTGCAGGCCAGCACCAGTACGCGGCTGCGCACTTCACCTGCGGCGGTGCGGGCCACGAAGCCGCCTGCGTGTTCCTGGTAGTCGAGCACCTGGCTCTGTTCGAAGATGTCGCCTCCGGCCGCCTCGATCGTGGCCGCCAGCCCCTGGGCCAGTTTCAACGGGTTGAGGTGGGCACCGTTGGGGTCGTACAGGGCGGCCTGATAACGCGGGCTGTCGATCCACTCGGGTAGTTCATCGCGGCCGATCAGGCGCAGGCAATCGTAGTGGAGTGTGTCCTGCGCTTCGCGACGGGCTTCCTCCAGCAGCTTGACCCGGCGCGGCAGCACCGCGGTCCACAGGCTTCCGAGGCGGTAGTCGACATCGAAACCGTGGCGTTGGGGTAACTCGCGCATTTCCCGAGCGGCCCAGCACATGCTGTCCCACAGGCGGCGCCCGCGTTCCAGGCCAAGGGCCTTGAGCAGGGGCGGCATGTCGCACGACCAGCCGAGCAACGCCTGGCCGCCGTTGCGCCCGGATGCCGCCCAGGCCACCCGGCTGGCCTCCAGCAGGGTCACGCGCTTGCTGGCCAGGGCCAGGCGCAGGGCGGTGTGCAGGCCACTGAAACCGGCGCCGATGATCAGTACATCGGTGTCGACGGAGCCTTGCAGGGTAGGGCGCAAGGGGATGGGGGCGGGGTAGGTCTGGGCGTAGTAGCTGGCGACGTGCTGGGCGGATTGTTTGAACATGTCAGGGGCTCGTGAAAATTCTTATGATTATTTTCATGAAAATATAGACAAGAATTTTCACCGCGCCAGTCGATCGTCTTTCCCTTCAGGTTGACGATGTGATCCGGGGACTGCTCTGCAGCCCTTTCGCGACACAAGCCCGCTCCCACATGACCCACGCAGCGCCGCACCGGCAGCGGCCTACAGCCATGAACAACAGGGCTGTTAGGTTGCCGCTTTGCGCCGTGGCTGCCTTGGCTTTCCTGCCATTGCTTTGGCTCCTGCACCTGTTGCCTTGCCTTTACCCGTGCCCTTGCGCTTCTTCTTCCAGGGCGCCGTGGCCTTGCCTGCCGCCGGCCCGGTGATGTTCAGGCGCATGCCGCTGCAGCGCTGCACCAGCTTGCCCATCCACGCCGACTGCCGGGTGACGAACTCGTCCAGGCTCATTTCGCCACTCTGTACCATGTCCAGCGCCTGTTCCCAGATCGCCGTGGTGCCGGGGTCGGCGATGGCCCGGGGCACGGCATCGATCAGGCTGAAGGCCGCCGGTGTCGCCGACAGCGCCTTGCCGTTCTTGACCAGGTAGCCGCGGTCGAGCAAGCCCTGGATGATGCTCGCGCGAGTCGCTTCGGTGCCGATGCCGGTGGTTTCCTTGAGCTTCTGCTTGAGCAATGGGTCGTCCACCAGCTTGGCGACGTTCTTCATGGCCTTGATCAGGTCGCCTTCGGTAAACGGCTTGGGGGGCTGTGTCCACAGGTCCTTGAGCTGCAAGTCATGCACTGCGCAGTGCTGTCCGTCGCGTAATGCTGGCAGCACCTGGGCCGGTGGCGCTTCGCGGCCCTTTGTGGGAGTCAATGCCTCAGGCAGCGCACGGCGCCAGCCCGGCTCGATGATCTGCTTGCCGACCGCCCGCAGCGTGTGCCCGGCACAATCAAAATCGGCCTGGGTGCGGTCGTACTCGTGGTTGGGCAGGAACTGGGCGAGGTAGCGGGCGCGAATCAGGGTGTACACCGCCTTGTACTTCGGCGGCAGGCGCGACGGGTCACTGGCGGCGGCGGTGGGGATGATGCCGTGGTGGGCGCTGACCTTCTGGTCGTTCCAGGCCCGTGAGCGCCGTTGCGGGTCCAGGTACGGCTGCAGCGGGGCAAGGCTGCCGTCGGCCCGTTGCAGCGCGGCGAGGATGCCCGGTGCCTCGCCATGCTGGCTGAGGGGCAGGTAACCGCTGTCGCTGCGCGGATAGGTGATGAGCTTGTGGGTTTCGTACAGCGCCTGGGCGATGTCCAGTGTCTCCTGGGCACCGAGCCCCAGTTTCTTCGAGCAGACCTCTTGCAGGGTGCCCAGGTCGAAGGGCAGGGGCGCGGCTTCGCGGACACGCTCGGTGGCGATCTTCGTCACTCGGGCGCTGCCGGCTGCCTGCATGGCATGGGCGGCCTGTTGCGCCAGGGCCTGCCTCAGGCAACGGCCCTGGTCATCACAGGCATCCTCCGGCGCGCGCCATTGAGCGTTGAACACATTGCCGGCACTTTCCAACTGCACGTCAATGGCCCAGAAAGGCACCGGCACGAAATCGGCGATGCTGCGGTCACGGTCCACCACCAGGCGCAGCGTCGGTGTCTGCACCCGCCCCACGGGCAACACACCTTGATAGCCGGACTGGCGCCCGAGCAGGGTGAACAGGCGGCTCATGTTCATGCCGATCAGCCAGTCGGCCCGCGAGCGGCCCAGCGCGGAGTGGTAGAGGTTGAAGGTTTCCTGGCCGGGCAGCAGGCGCGCCAGCGCCTTGCGGATCGAGGCGTCGTCCAGGGCCGACAGCCACAGGCGCTGGATCGGCCCCCGGTAGCGGCAATGTTCGACCAGCTCGCGGGCGATCATCTCGCCCTCGCGGTCGGCGTCGGTGGCGATTACCAGTTCGCGGGCCTCGCCGAGCAGGCGCTTGACCGCTTTGTACTGGCTGGCGGTCTTGGGCTTGACGGTCATCTTCCACTTCTCGGGGATGATCGGCAGGTCGTCGAGCGACCAGCGCTTGTAGCGCTCGTCGTAGCTGTCGGGCGGGGCGGTTTCCAGCAGGTGGCCAATGCACCAGGTCACGCAGACATCGGTGCCTTGCCAGCAGCCGTCGCCCCGGCGCTGGGCGCCGAGTACCTTGGCGATGTCTTTTGCCTGGGAGGGTTTTTCGCAGAGAAAGAGGCGCATGGCCGCAACGCTTGATCGGTGGGAATGGGCACTAGGATGCGCAAGGCAGGGCGCGCAGGCAAGTTTTATCTGTATGCATGTACAGTTTTTTTGCCCGCGATTTTGGCGGGGTTGCCACTTCCTGGGGCTTGAATCATGTGGCACTGCGTGCCAGCTTTGCCTTTCGCCCTTTAGTCGTGTCAAAGGACGATGTCGCTGGGGCGTCCTACCTACAACGAACAGGGATGTATCCAATGCCCGTATTTGATTACCGCCAACTTGGCAGCTCTGCCTCTTCCGCCCTCTACAAGGATGCCATGGCCCTGGCGATGTACGCCTACCATGGTATCGACGATGGATTCGCCGCAGGCTACCAGCAGCATGGCTTCGGCCTAGGCTTGCCGGCAACGCTGGTCAAGGCACTGATCGGCGGCACCGACAGCCAGGGCGTGATCCCCGGCATCCCCTGGAACCCGGACGCCGAAGCCAAGGCCCTGGCCAACGCCAAGGCAATCGGCTGGAACCCGATCAGCGCCGCGCAGCTGGGCTACCAGGGCAAGACCGATGCGCGGGGTACCTTCTATGGTGAAAACGCCGGCTATACCACGGCACAGGCTGAAGTCATGGGCCGCTACGACGTCGAAGGCCATCTGACGGGCATCGGCATCGCCTTTCGCGGCACCGGTGGGCCACGGGAAGTGCTGGTTGGCGATACCATCGGCGATGTGATCAACGACCTGTTGGCGGCGTTCGGGCCACCGGGCTATGCCCGCGACTACACCGGCAATGCCTTCGGCCGCCTGCTCGACAATGTGGCGGCGTTCGCCAAGGCCAACGGCCTGAGCGGCGCCGATGTCACCGTCAGTGGCCACAGCCTTGGCGGCCTGGCGGTGAACAGCCTGGCAGACCTCAGCACCTCGCGCTGGGGCGGCTTCTACCAGGATTCGCGCTACGTTGCCTTCGCCTCGCCGACCCAGGCTGCCGACGCCAACAAGGTGCTTAACATTGGCTACGAGAACGACCCGGTGTTCCGTGTGCTCGACGGCACCTCGGTCACATGGGGCACCGCTGGCGTGCACGATGGCGCCAAGGCCTCGGCCACCAACAACATCGTCAACTTCAACGATCATTACGCCTCCGACGCCTGGAACCTGCTGCCGTTCTCCATCGCCAACATCGCCACCTGGCTGGCGCACTTGCCGGCCGCCTACACCGATGGGCTGGGGCGAGTGGTGGACTCTTCCTTCTATCAATGGACCACCCGCGACTCGACCGTGGTGGTCAGCAACCTGTCCGATACGACCCGGGGCTCGACCTGGGTCGAGGACCTCAACCGCAACGCCGAGCCGCACAAGGGCAGCACCTTCATCATTGGTACCGACAAGGACGACCTGATCCATGGTGGGCGTGGCAACGACTACCTCGAAGGACGTGCCGGCAACGACACCTTCCGTGATGATGGCGGCTTCAACCTGATCGATGGCGGCGACGGGCATGACACGCTCAAGCTGCAGGATTCACTGGCCAACCTGAGCATCGCCCGCGACGGCGAGGGCACGGTGTATGTGCAGGACGCCGTGGGCGGCATCAGCCAGTTGCACAGTGTCGAGAACCTGGTCAGCAAGGAGCCGAGCCTGGTGATCTTCACCAAGGAGGTGACTCATCAGCTCGGTGTGGATGGGTTGCTGAACAGTGGCAAGCTCAACCCCTACGCAGCGTCGATCAGTGGCAGCCAGGCGGGTGACCAGCTGGTGGCGGGGAACCAGGGGCAGTGGTTGTTCGGCCTGGGCGGGGATGACCGGCTGCAGGGTGGCGCGGGCAATGACGTGCTGGTCGGTGGCAGCGGCAACGATGTGCTCAGTGGCGGGGCGGGGCGCGATACGTTCCTGTTCAGCGGCCACTTCGGTCAGGACCAGGTGCTCGACTTCACTGGCCAGGACCGCCTGGTGTTCATGGGCGTGGAGGGCGGCACGGCTGCGCCGGCCTGGCGTGATCATGCCAGCCAGGTGGGCAATGACCTGGTGCTGAAGTTCGGTGCCGACAGCGTGACGCTGGTGGGGATTGCCGCGCAGTCACTGGGGGATGGCCAGGTTGTGATTGCCTGAGCGTAGGGTGTAGGAGCGGCCTTGCGCCGCGAAAGGGCCGCAAGGCGGCCCCTGGGTTTTGCAGGCGAAACGTGAAGCGCCGGGGCTGCTACGCAGCCCTTTCGCGGCACAAGGCCGCTCCTACGCACAGGGCGACATCTCACATTTGGGCTCAGGCGATCTCGCGCGAGTCGCGCACCATGTCCACGTGCGGGATCCCGGCCTCGAGGAACTCCTCGCTGACCACGCGGAACCCCAGGCGCTCGTAGAACGGCGTGGCATGCACCTGGGCACTGAGCATTTGCTGCTTGAGGTCGCGGTTCTGCGCCTCGACGATCACTGCCTGCATCAACGCATCACCCACCTTCAAGCCGCGCCAGTCCTTGAGCACCGACACCCGGCCGATAGTGCCATCGGGCAACAGGCGCGCGGTACCGATCGGGTAGTCGCCTTCCATGGCCAGGAAGTGCACGGCGCTCGGGTCTTCGGCGTCGAACTCCAGTTCCGGCGGCACATGCTGCTCGGCGACGAACACGGCGCTGCGGATACGGTGGATATCGGCGTTGTCCTTGTGCCAGTCGGCCAGTCGAACGCTGATCTTATTCATCGGCGAACCCCAGGCTGCCTTGCATGACCAGCTGCTGGACCAGCATCAGGCCCTCTTCGTCCTGCAGCCACTCGGCCAGGTTTTCGCTGTGCAGGGCGTCGGCGGAGCAGATCAGTTTCAGCAGTTCGCGCAGTTTCCCTGGCAGCGGGCAGCTGCGGCCGCTGGCGAACAGCAGCAGGTCGTCGCCGAACTCCGACCAGGCCAGGCGTGCGCTCGGGTTGCGGATCAGGATGGCGCCTTGGCCGAGGTAGTCGAGCAACTCTTGTTCGGACAGCTCCTCGCCTACCACCTGCTCGGGGTAGCGCGGCTCGGTCATGAACTGGCCGAACCAGGTCAGCAGCAGGTCCTTGTCGGCCATGTGCTTGTCGATCAGGGCCTTCAGGCGGTCCAGGGCGTCGTGCTGGATCTGGTGCGGGTCGCTGACCGGCTGGGCGTCGGCATCGCTGTAGCGCTCTTCGTCCGGCAGGAACTGGCCAAGGAAATCGGTGAAGTGGGTCAGCACTTCGGCCGCGCTCGGGGCACGGAAACCGACCGAATAGGTCATGCACTCGCCCTCGGCAACACCGTAGTGGGCCAGGCGCGGTGGCAGGTAGAGCATGTCGCCGGGCTCCAGGGTCCACTCGTCGCTCTGCTCGAATTCGGCGAGGATGCGCAGGTCGGCGTGGTCGATCAGCGCGCTGTCGCTGTTGCACATCTGGCCGACTTTCCAGTTGCGCTTGCCATCGGCCTGCAGCAGGAACACGTCGTAGTTGTCGAAGTGCGGGCCGACGCTGCCACCGGGGGCCGCGTAGCTGATCATCACGTCATCGATACGCCAGCTGGGCAGGAAGCGGAATTCTTCGAGCAGCTCGGCCACTTCCGGGACGAACTGGTCGACCGCCTGTACCAGCAGGGTCCAGTCACGCTCGGGCAGGTCGGCGAAGGCGTCCTCGGCAAACGGTCCGCGGCGCAGCTCCCACGGGCGCTCGCCGTGTTCGAGCACCAGGCGCGACTCGACTTCTTCTTCCAGGGCCAGGCCGGCCAGCTCGTCGGCGTCGATGGGGCTGACGAAGTCGGGGAAGGCCTGACGCACCAGCAGCGGCTTTTTCTGCCAGTAGTCGCGCAGGAATTCACGGGCCGTCAGGCCGCCCAGCAGTTGCAGTGGAGTATCAGAATTCATGTTCAACCTATTGAAAAAACGTAGTTTTCAGACGGGAATAAAAACGCCCGGCCAGGCCGGGCGTTAAGCGCGGGGCGCAGGTCAGATACGTTTGGCCTGGGCCACGGCGTTGCCAATGTAGGTGGCAGGGGTCAGTTGCTTGAGCTCGGCCTTGGCTTCGGCCGGCATGTCCAGGCCGTCGATGAAGGTCAGCAGCGCTTCAGGGGTGATGCCCTTGCCACGGGTCAGCTCCTTGAGCTTCTCGTAGGGGTTCTCGATGTTGAAGCGGCGCATCACGGTCTGGATCGGCTCGGCCAGGACTTCCCAGCAGGCGTCCAGGTCGGCGGCGATACGGGCGGCGTTGACTTCCAGCTTGCCGATGCCTTTCAGGCTGGCTTCGTAGGCGATGACGCTGTGGGCGAAGCCCACGCCCAGGTTGCGCAGCACGGTGGAATCGGTCAGGTCACGCTGCCAGCGCGAGATCGGCAGCTTGCTGGCCAGGTGCTGGAACAGCGCGTTGGCGATACCCAGGTTGCCTTCGGAGTTCTCGAAGTCGATCGGGTTGACCTTGTGCGGCATGGTCGAGGAGCCGATTTCGCCGGCGACGGTCTTCTGCTTGAAGTAGCCCAGCGAGATGTAGCCCCAGACGTCGCGGTCGAAGTCGATGAGGATGGTGTTGAAGCGGGCGATGGCGTCGAACAGCTCGGCGATGTAGTCGTGCGGCTCGATCTGGGTGGTGTAGGGGTTGAACACCAGGCCCAGCTCGTCCTCGATGAAGGCGCGGGCGTTCTGTTCCCAGTCGATCTGCGAGTAGGCCGACAGGTGGGCATTGTAGTTACCCACGGCGCCATTGATCTTGCCCAGCAGCGGCACGGCGGCCACCTGAGCGATCTGGCGCTCCAGGCGGTAGACGACGTTGGCCAGCTCTTTACCCAGGGTGGTCGGCGAGGCCGGCTGGCCGTGGGTGCGCGACAGCATGGGTACTTCGGCGTGGGCGTGGGCCAGGGCGCGGATGGCCTCGGCGATCTGGCGCATCAGCGGCAGCAGCACGTCGTCACGGCCGGCGCGCAGCATCAGGGCGTGGGACAGGTTGTTGATGTCCTCGCTGGTGCAGGCGAAGTGGATGAATTCGCTGACCTTGGCCAGTTCAGGCAGTTGAGCGGCCTGCTCCTTGAGCAGGTACTCGATGGCCTTGACGTCGTGGTTGGTGGTGCGCTCGATCTCTTTGACGCGTTCGGCGTGCTCGAGCTTGAAATCGGTGGCCAGGCTGTCCAGCAGGGCGTTGGCTTCGGCGGAGAACGCCGGCACTTCGCCGATCTGCGGGTGGGCGGCCAGGCGCTGCAGCCAGCGCACTTCGACCAGGGCGCGGAAACGGATCAGGCCGAATTCGCTGAAGATGGGGCGCAGGGCCTGGGTTTTGCCGGCATAACGGCCGTCTACAGGGGAAACCGCAGTGAGCGAGGAGAGCTGCATGGGGTGTTCTCGGACAGTCAGGCTTTTGGAAGGGCGCATATCATACATGAAAAACGCGCCCGAGTCGGGTGGCTGACCAAAGGTCGGGCCTGTGAATCATGTCGCAATACCCTGTAGGAGCGGCCTTGTGCCGCGAAAGGGGCGCGCAGCGGCCCCAAAATCTTTGCCCCGGCACGGAATGCCGGGGCTGCTGCGCAGCCCTTTCGCGGCACAAGGCCGCTCCTACAGGGAGGAGTTCATGTGCCAATCAATCAGCGGTACGCATCATCCCGTAAAGCTCGTTGAGCAACTTGCGCCGGCTGAACACCAGTTGCCAGCGATGCCCGCCCAGCTGGCGCCATAGGCGCGCGGCGCGGATCCCGGCCAGCAGCAGGGCGCGGATCTTCGAGGCATTGCTTGCCTGTTGCAGGAAACGCATGTCGCCGTGCACCTGGATGCGCTGGCGCAAGGTGCTCAGGGTGTCCTGGTACAAGGCTCCGCTGGAAGCGATGACGTTTTCGTGGACCAGGCCGAAATGATCGGCCTGCGATTGAATCTGCGGCAGGCGATTGCCGATGATGTCGAGCATGTCGCCGCGTTTGTTCAGCTGGCGTTCAAGGCCCAACATCGACAGGGCGTAGCGCAGGGGCTCGCGCTGCAGGCTGCTGGGGTCGCGCTCCAGGGCGCCGACCAGCGCGCGGTAGCCGTCGCGCAGGTTGAGGTCGTCGCCGCCGAACACCTCCAGCGTATCCTTCGGGTCGCGCACCAGCAGGCTGCCGAGCATGCAACCGATATTGGCCTCGCTGGCCTGGCCGGTACGGGCGATGCGGTCGACCAGCACTGCGGCCTGGAACACGCCGCCCAGGGCAATCAACTGCTCCTGGAGGTTGTTCATTGACGCGGGCTCCACGGCTCGGCGGTCTCGATCACGCCGCCGCCCAGGCACACCTCTTTGTCGTAGAACACCACCGACTGGCCGGGGGTAACGGCGCGTTGAGGTTCGTCGAACACCGCGCGGTAGCCGTTCTCGGTGCGCTCCAGGGTGCACTGTTGGTCGCCCTGGCGATAACGCACCTTGGCGGTGAGCCGGCGCGGGCTGCTCAAGTCGATCGGGTTGACCCAGAAGATTTCCGAGGCAAGCAGGGCGCGGGAGAACAGCCAGGGGTGTTCGTTGCCCTGGCCGACCACCAGCACATTCCGTGCGAGGTCCTTGTGCAGCACGTACCACGGTTCGTCGCCGGCGTCCTTCAGGCCACCGATGCCCAGGCCCTGGCGCTGGCCGATGGTGTGGTACATCAGGCCGTGGTGGCGGCCGATGACTTCGCCATCGGTGGTCTGGATCTCGCCCGGCTGGGCAGGCAGGTACTGTTTGAGGAAATCACTGAAACGGCGCTCGCCGATGAAGCAGATGCCGGTGGAGTCCTTCTTCTTCGCCGTGGCCAGGCCGTGTTTCTCGGCGATGGCGCGCACCTCGGGCTTCTCCAGCTCACCGACCGGGAACAGGGTACGGGCGATTTCCTTGCCGCCGACGGCATGCAGGAAGTAGCTCTGGTCCTTGTTCGGGTCCAGGCCCTTGAGCAATTCGGTCAGCTCGCCAGTGTCGCGGCGGCGCACATAGTGGCCGGTTGCAATCAGGTCTGCGCCCAGAGACAGGGCGTAGTCGAGGAACGCCTTGAACTTGATCTCGCGGTTGCAGAGGATGTCCGGGTTCGGTGTGCGGCCGGCCTTGTACTCTTCGAGGAAATGCTCGAACACGTTGTCCCAGTATTCGGCGGCGAAGTTGGCGGTGTGCAGCTTGATGCCGATGCGGTCGCACACGGCCTGGGCGTCGGCCAGGTCTTCGCGGGCGGTGCAGTATTCGGTGCCGTCGTCCTCTTCCCAGTTCTTCATGAACAGACCTTCCACCTGGTAGCCCTGCTCCATGAGCAGAAGGGCGGAGACGGAAGAGTCCACGCCGCCGGACATGCCGACGATGACGCGGGTCTTGGCGGGGTCTTTGAGTGCTGGGCTGGTCATGGCTACCGAATGTGTATCAGAGGGGAAAAACGCCGATTCTATCAAACCCGCAGGCTGGCGTCAGTCGCGCAGCAGGTCGAGGCTGTGCAATGGGCCTTTGAGGTAGTCGTCGAGGCAGCGGGGCACCAGTTCGCTGCGCCAGCGCGACGGTTCGGCCAGCAGCTCATCGCGGCTCAGCCACACGGCGCGGACGATGTCGCTGTCCAGGGCCAGGTCAGTGTGATGGCGCACGGGGCGGGCGGCGAAGCAGATGCGCTGGTAGGTTACACCGTTGCTCGGGGCGGTGTAGAGGTAGATGCCGACCACGCCGGTGAGTTCGACTTCCCAGGCGGTCTCTTCGAGGGTTTCGCGCAGGGCGGCCTGGGTGATGGTTTCGTTGGCTTCGAGGTGGCCGGCAGGTTGGTTGAAGACGTGTTGGCCGGCCTTGAATTCCTCGACGAAGAGAAACTTGCCCTCGTGTTCGACGATGGTGGCGACGGTGATGTGGGGTTGCCAAGACACGGTCGATTCTCTCCCTGAGTGGCAAGTTTCAAGCTGCAAGCCACAAGTAGAAGCGGTAAGCGACTGCTTTGACTTGTGGCTTGCAGCTTGCAACTTGTGGCTAAAAAAGCACAAACCCCGGTGCGTGGCCGGGGTTTGTGCTGTTACTTCAAGCGAACCTTACAGTGCGGCAATAGCGCTGTTCAGGGTCTGGCTCGGGCGCATCACTTTCGCAGTCAGCTCGGCATCAGGGGCGTAGTAGCCACCGATGTCGGCCGGCTTGCCCTGGACGGCGTTGAGCTCGGCGACGATGGTCGCTTCGTTCTCGCTCAGGGTCTTGGCCAGCGGGGCGAAGCGCGCTTGCAGGGCGGCGTCGTCGGACTGGGCGGCCAGGGCTTCTGCCCAATACAGGGTCAGGTAGAAGTGGCTGCCACGGTTGTCGATACCGCCGACTTTGCGCGAAGGCGACTTGTTGGTGTCGAGGAACTTGCCGGTGGCCTGGTCCAGGGTGTTGGCCAGCACTTTGGCACGCGGGTTGTCGTAGGTGTTGCCCAGGTGCTCGAGCGAGGCGGCGAGCGCGAGGAATTCACCCAGCGAGTCCCAGCGCAGGAAGTTTTCTTCGACCAGTTGCTGCACGTGCTTCGGTGCCGAACCGCCGGCGCCGGTTTCGAACAGGCCACCGCCGTTCATCAGCGGGACGATCGACAGCATCTTGGCGCTGGTGCCCAGTTCCATGATCGGGAACAGGTCGGTCAGGTAGTCGCGCAGCACGTTGCCGGTCACCGAGATGGTGTCCTTGCCTTCGCGGATGCGGGCCAGGGAGAACTTGATGGCGTCGACCGGAGCCAGGATGCGGATGTCCAGGCCGGAAGTGTCGTGATCCTTCAGGTACTGCTGCACCTTCTCGATCATCACGCCGTCATGGGCGCGGGCCGGGTCCAGCCAGAACACCGCCGGGGTGTTGCTCAGGCGGGCACGGTTGACGGCCAGCTTGACCCAGTCCTGGATAGGCGCGTCCTTGGTCTGGCACATGCGGAAGATGTCACCCGCCTCGACGTTCTGCTCCAGTACGACCTTGCCCTTGCCGTCGACCACGCGCACGACACCGTCGGCCTTGATCTGGAAGGTCTTGTCGTGGGAGCCGTACTCTTCAGCTTTCTGGGCCATCAGGCCGACGTTGGGAACGCTGCCCATGGTGGTCGGGTCGAAGGCGCCGTGTTGCTTGCAGTCTTCGATGGTGGCCTGGTAGATGCCGGCGTAGCAGCGGTCCGGGATCACGGCCTTGGCGTCCTGCAGTTCACCGGCGGTGTTCCACATCTTGCCCGAGTCGCGGATCATCGCAGGCATCGAGGCGTCGACGATGATGTCGCTCGGTACGTGCAGGTTGGTGATGCCCTTGTCCGAGTTGACCATGGCCAGGGCCGGGCGAACGGCGTACAGGGCCTGGATGTCGGCTTCGATCTCGGCTTGCTTTTCAGCAGGCAGGTCCTTGATGCGGGCGTACAGGTCACCAATGCCGTTGTTCGAGTTGAAGCCTACTTCGGTCAGCGCCGCGGCGTGCTTGGCCAGCACGTCGTTGTAGAACTCCTCGACGATCACGCCGAACATGATCGGGTCGGAGACTTTCATCATGGTGGCTTTCAGGTGCACCGACAGCAACACGCCGGAGGCCTTGGCATCGGCGATCTGCTCGGCGATGAAGGCTTTCAGGGCCTTGCGGCTCATGGTGGCGCAGTCGATGACTTCGGCGGCCTTGACGGCGGTTTTCTCTTTCAGGACAGTGGTGGTGCCGTCCTTGCCGACCAGTTCGATGCGCAGGCTGTCGTCAGCCTCGATCAGCGCGGCCTTCTCGCTGCCGTAGAAGTCGCCGTGGGTCATGTGGGCGACGTGCGACTTGGAGTCGGCGGCCCAGGCGCCCATCTTGTGCGGGTGCTTGCGAGCGTAGTTCTTGACCGACAGCGGGGCGCGGCGGTCGGAGTTGCCTTCGCGCAGCACCGGGTTCACGGCGCTGCCCTTGATGCGGTCGTAACGGGCGCGGGACTCTTTCTCTTCGGCAGAGGCCGGCTCGTCGGCGTAGTCGGGGATGTTGAAGCCCTTGGCTTGCAGTTCCTTGATCGCCGCCTTCAGCTGTGGAACCGAAGCAGAGATGTTCGGCAGCTTGATGATGTTGGCTTCAGGGGTGGTGGCCAGCTGGCCCAGTTCCGCCAGGTGATCGCCTACCTGCTTCGCGCTGCCCAGTTGCTCCGGGAAGGCCGCGAGGATTCGGCCGGCCAGGGAGATGTCGCGGGTTTCGACGGCGATATCGGCCGAAGCGGTGAAGGCTTCGACGATCGGCAGCAGCGAGTAGGTGGCGAGGGCGGGGGCTTCGTCGGTGAAGGTATAGATGATCTTGGAACGGGTGGGCATGCGGGTTAACTCTCTATGTGCTGAGCGTACTCGAGTCTCGAGGTGCGCAGGGTAGGCGCTTCGCCCTGGCGACGCCATGAGCGGAAAGTCGAGAGGCTGCGAGCGGTGATGGTGGATGCATCAGTCGAGCGTCAAGTGCTGGGCTGCGGTAACAACCCAGGCTTATGGCCATTTCCTGGCCGAGGGCGAGCCGCATTTTCCTGGGATTCGCCCCGATGACCCTTCGGTCGCGCCGGAGTATATCAAACCCTTTGGGCTAATCAGCAAGGTGAAGTCGTATCAGCGCATTTATAAGACCAAAGACGTAGGAGCAATGTGACGTGTTGCCGCAGGGCGGGCGGCAAGCTGCAAGCTGCAAGCGGCAAGAAAAATGGGCGCTGGGGCCGTTGATTTGCCCGATTGCCGGGTAGCTGGGAGGGTGAAAGCACCAGAGGGCAGCTTGCTACTTGCCACTTGAAGCTTGCAGCTCGGAAAAGCTGGTTTAGGCTCAGTGGATCGCACGATTTCCAATCACACCAGGAAAAGCGGAGTAGTGCAGCATGGGATACCAGAAAATCAAGGTGCCGTCTGATGGTGCCAAGATCACCGTCAATGCAGACCATTCGCTCAATGTTCCCGACAACCCCATCATTCCCTACATCGAAGGCGACGGTATCGGCGTGGATGTCTCGCCGGTGATGATCAAAGTGGTCGACGCCGCTGTGCAGAAGGCCTACGGTGGCAAGCGCAAGATCGCCTGGATGGAGGTCTATGCCGGCGAGAAGGCTACACAAGTCTATGACCAGGACACCTGGCTGCCCCAGGAAACCCTCGACGCGGTGAAGGACTATGTGGTCTCGATCAAGGGGCCGCTGACCACGCCGGTCGGCGGTGGCATCCGTTCGCTCAACGTGGCCCTGCGCCAGCAGCTCGACCTTTATGTGTGCCTGCGCCCGGTGGTCTGGTTCCAGGGGGTGCCAAGCCCGGTCAAGAAGCCTGGCGACGTCGACATGGTGATCTTCCGTGAGAACTCCGAGGACATCTACGCCGGTATCGAGTGGAAGGCTGGCTCGCCCGAGGCGAACAAGGTGATCAAGTTCCTCAAGGAAGAAATGGGCGTCACCAAGATCCGTTTCGACCAGGATTGCGGCATCGGCGTCAAGCCGGTTTCGAAGGAGGGCACCAAGCGCCTGGTGCGCAAGGCGCTGCAATATGTGGTGGATAACGACCGCAAATCGCTGACCCTGGTGCACAAGGGCAACATCATGAAATTCACCGAAGGGGCCTTCAAGGATTGGGGCTACGAGGTGGCGCGCGACGAGTTCGGTGCAGAGCTGCTCGATGGTGGCCCATGGATGAAGTTCAAGAACCCCAGGACTGGCCGTGAGGTGATCGTCAAGGACGCCATTGCCGACGCCATGCTCCAGCAGATCCTGCTGCGCCCGGCCGAATACGACGTGATCGCCACCCTCAACCTCAATGGCGATTATCTGTCCGACGCCCTGGCGGCAGAGGTGGGCGGTATCGGTATCGCGCCGGGCGCCAACCTGTCGGACACCGTAGCCATGTTCGAGGCCACCCACGGTACCGCGCCCAAGTATGCCGGGAAGGATCAGGTCAACCCGGGTTCGGTGATTTTGTCGGCCGAGATGATGCTGCGGCACATGGGCTGGACCGAAGCGGCGGACCTGATTATCAAGGGTACCAATGGCGCGATCGCGGCCAAGACCGTGACATACGACTTCGAACGCTTGATGGATGGCGCGACATTGGTGAGCAGTTCAGGCTTTGGCGAGGCGCTGATCAAGCATATGTAAACGACACAAAGAAACCGGCCGCCTCTCTATTTAAAGAGGCGGCCGGTTTTTTCGTATAACGGCTATCAGCAGGGATCAGGCTTCAGCGGTAATGGCCGGGGAGGCATTGCCTGTGCTAGTGCCCGAATTGCTGGCGGGGGCGCTTTGGATGTTCACCGCATGCTTGCCCTTGGGGCCTTGCAAGAGGTCGAACGTCACGGGCTGGCCAGCTTTCAATGTTTTGTAGCCATCCATCTGGATGGCGGAGTAGTGGGCGAAAAGATCCTCGTCCTTACCCTCCTCATTGATGAATCCGTAGCCCTTGGCGTTGTTGAACCACTTGACTTTACCGCTTGCCATCCCTATGTCCCTCTGCAAAGGACTCCATCACTGGAGTATCATCCACTTCATCCGCATACGAACCATGCGAGAAAATCTGGTTGACTGCGCGGATCTTTATAGACCACGGTGGGTTCTTATTGGTTGTAACACCGTTTTGCCGTTAGTCAAGGTCAGCCGGCGCCCGCGCCGACAGCCACCTGAAGCGGTCAACCCACAACCTTAACCTGTCGCTCATGATGAAATTCTTTCCATGCATGTACCCAGTGAGATTCGACTAACATTCAATCAGGATCGCCCGCAGTCGAACGAGGACGGGCATGAGGACGATGGCGCCGGCCTTGCGGTCCAGGAGGCCAAGCCGATCCTGCAGGCGCCACCGATGTACAAGGTGGTTTTGTTCAACGATGACTACACGCCAATGGATTTCGTCGTCGAAGTGCTCGAGACGTTCTTCAATCTGAACCGCGAGCTGGCAACGAAGATCATGCTGACCGTCCATACCGAAGGGCGGGCAGTATGCGGATTGTTTACCCGTGACATCGCCGAGACAAAGGCCATGCAGGTCAACCAATACGCCAGGGAAAGCCAGCATCCGCTACTCTGTGAAATCGAGAAGGACGGTTAATCGCCGACCACTTGGGTATGAGGTGAAGCTATGTTAAACCGCGAGCTCGAAGTCACCCTCAATCTGGCCTTCAAGGAGGCGCGTTCGAAACGTCATGAGTTCATGACTGTCGAACATCTGCTGCTGGCACTCCTTGACAATGAGGCTGCCGCGACCGTTCTGCGCGCCTGTGGCGCCAATCTCGACAAACTCAAGCATGACCTGCAGGAGTTCATCGATTCGACCACCCCGCTGATCCCCGTGCATGACGAGGACCGCGAAACGCAACCCACGCTAGGCTTCCAGCGCGTGCTGCAGCGTGCCGTGTTCCACGTGCAGAGCTCCGGCAAGCGCGAGGTGACTGGCGCCAACGTGCTGGTGGCGATCTTCAGCGAACAGGAAAGCCAGGCCGTGTTCCTGCTCAAGCAGCAGAGCGTGGCGCGCATCGATGTGGTCAACTACATCGCCCACGGTATTTCGAAAGTGCCGGGCCATGGCCCGCATACTGAAAACGAACAAGACATGCAGGACGAGGAGGGTGGCGAGACCTCTTCTTCCGGCAACCCGCTGGACGCCTATGCCAGCAACCTGAACGAACTGGCCCGTGCCGGGCGCATCGACCCGCTGGTGGGGCGTGAGCAGGAGGTCGAGCGCGTCGCGCAGATCCTCGCCCGTCGGCGCAAGAACAACCCGTTGCTGGTCGGTGAGGCCGGCGTGGGCAAGACCGCTATCGCCGAAGGCCTGGCCAAGCGCATCGTCGATGGCCAGGTGCCGGACCTGCTGGCCCAGAGTGTCGTCTACTCCCTCGACCTTGGTGCGCTGCTGGCAGGCACCAAGTACCGCGGTGACTTCGAGAAGCGCTTCAAGGCGCTGCTCGGTGAGCTGCGCAAGCGTCCGCAGGCAATCCTGTTCATCGACGAGATCCACACCATCATCGGTGCCGGCGCGGCGTCCGGTGGCGTGATGGATGCGTCCAACCTGCTCAAGCCTCTGCTGTCGTCCGGTGATATCCGTTGCATCGGTTCGACCACGTTCCAGGAGTTCCGCGGCATCTTCGAGAAGGACCGTGCCCTGGCACGTCGCTTCCAGAAGGTCGATGTCAGCGAGCCTTCGGTGGAAGATACCGTGGGTATCCTGCGTGGCCTGAAGGGCCGCTTCGAGAGCCACCACAACATCGAGTACAGCGACGAAGCCCTGCGCGCCGCCGCCGAACTGGCCTCGCGTTATATCAATGACCGGCATATGCCGGACAAGGCCATCGATGTGATCGACGAGGCGGGTGCCTACCAGCGCCTGCAACCGGAGGCCAACCGCGTCAAACGTATCGATGTGCCGCAGGTCGAGGACATTGTCGCCAAGATCGCGCGGATTCCGCCGAAACATGTCACCAGCTCCGATAAAGAGCTGCTGCGCAACCTGGAGCGTGACCTCAAGCTCACGGTGTTTGGCCAGGATGCGGCGATCGATTCGCTGGCCACTGCCATCAAGCTGTCCCGTGCCGGCCTAAAGGCGCCGGACAAGCCAGTCGGCTCGTTCCTGTTCGCCGGCCCGACCGGTGTGGGCAAGACCGAGGCGGCTCGCCAGTTGGCCAAGGCATTGGGTGTGGAACTGGTGCGCTTCGACATGTCCGAGTACATGGAGCGGCATACCGTGTCGCGCCTGATCGGCGCCCCGCCCGGCTATGTCGGGTTCGACCAGGGTGGCCTGCTGACCGAGGCCATTACCAAGCAGCCGCACTGTGTGCTGCTGCTCGACGAGATCGAGAAGGCGCACCCCGAAGTCTTCAACCTGCTGCTGCAGGTGATGGACCACGGCACCTTGACCGACAACAACGGGCGCAAGGCGGACTTCCGCAACGTGATCCTGATCATGACCACCAACGCCGGCGCTGAAACCGCCGCGCGCGCCTCGATCGGCTTCACTCACCAGGACCATTCCTCCGATGCCATGGAGGTCATCCGCAAGAGCTTCACGCCGGAGTTCCGCAACCGTCTGGACACCATCATCCAGTTTGGCCGTCTCTCCCACGAGACGATCAAGAGCATCGTCGACAAGTTCCTCATCGAACTGCAGGCGCAGCTGGAGGACAAGCGTGTACTGCTGGAGGTCACCGATGCCGCGCGCGGCTGGCTGGCGGCTTCGGGCTACGATGTGCAGATGGGCGCGCGTCCGATGGCGCGGCTGATCCAGGACAAGATCAAGCGGCCGCTGGCCGAGGAGATCCTGTTTGGCGAGCTGGCCGAGCATGGCGGTGTGGTGCACATCGACCTGCGCGATGGCGAGCTGGTGTTCGATTACGAGACCACGGCAGAGGTTGCATAAGGCTGGGCCCATCGCGGCTGAAGCCGCTCCTACAGGGATGCGCGGTGCCTGTAGGAGCGGCTTCAGCCGCGATACGTTTTCACAGGCACAAAAAAGCCCGGCACATGGCCGGGCTTTTTCATGGCTTGAGCTTAGCGCGCACGGTAGGTGATGCGGCCCTTGCTCAGGTCGTACGGCGTCAGTTCGACGCGGACCTTGTCGCCAGTGAGAATACGGATGTAGTTCTTGCGCATCTTGCCGGAGATGTGCGCGGTAACGACGTGCCCGTTTTCCAACTCCACGCGGAACATGGTGTTGGGCAGGGTGTCGACGACAGTGCCTTCCATTTCGAAGCTGTCTTCTTTCGACATGCAGTAAAGCCCTCGGTATCCAGTGATGGCCCGACGCACGACTGCACCGGGCAAAAAAAGTGGCGTGGAGTATGCCCGAAAATTGCGTGTCAAGCCAATGCTTTCAGTTGAGGGTGACCCAGCGCTGATTGATCAGTAGTTCGATGGGGCGATATTGGGTCTTGTAGTTCATTTTCTTGCAGTTCTTGATCCAGTATCCCAGGTACACGGCGTCGAGGTTCTGGCGCAGGGCTTCGGTGATCTGCCAGAGGATGGCGTAGCGGCCCAGGCTGCGCCGTTCTTCATCAGGCTCGTAGAAGGTGTACACCGCCGACAGGCCGTTGGGCAGCAGGTCGCAGACTGCCACCGCCATCAGTCGCCCCTCGAGGCGGAACTCGTAGAACCAGCAGAACGGCAGGTCGCGGACCAGGAAGGTCGAGAACTGGTCACGGCTGGGCGGGTACATGTCGCCATCCGCGTGGCGCTGCTCGATGTAGCGGCGGTACAGGTCGAAGTACTCTTCCTTGAATACCGGTCGCACGGCGCTGACGGCCAGGTCGGCGTTGCGCTTGAGAATGCGCCGCTGCTGGCGGTTGGGGATGAAGCGCGCGGCAGGAATGCGCGCGGGCACGCAGGCATTGCAGTTCTGGCAATGCGGGCGGTACAGGTGGTCACCGCTGCGGCGAAAGCCCATTTCCGACAGGTCGGCGTACACGTGCACGTCCATCGGCTGGCTCGGGTCGAGAAACAGCGTGGTGGCCTGCTCATCCGGCAGGTAGCTGCAGGAGTGGGGTTGAGTGGCATAGAACTTCAACCGCGCCAACTCTGTCATGTTCAACCCCTTTGATGAGTCGTTGTCTCTAAGTGTAAGCCAGCTCTGGAAACTCGCCTAGCGAACCCAGCTGGCGCCGCTGGGCTGGTCGAGGTGGCGCGCCAGATGGCCGGCGAACTCGGTACGGCTGATGGAGCGGGCGCCCAGGCTGTGCAGGTGTTGGGTGGGCATCTGGCAGTCGATCAAGGCGAAACCGGCCTGTTTCAGGTGCTCCACCAGTGCCACGAAGCCCACTTTCGAGGCGTTGTCGGCGCGGCTGAACATCGATTCGCCAAAAAACAGGCGGCCCATGGCCAGGCCGTACAACCCGCCGACCAGTTCACCTTCCCGGCGCACTTCCACCGAATGGGCGAAGCCGCGGCGGTGCAACTCGCAGTAAGCCGAACGCATGCTGTCGGTGATCCAGGTACCGTCCGCGTAGTCGCGCGGCGCGGCGCAGGCTTCGATTACGGCCGGGAAGTCGCTGTCGAAGCTGACCTGGTAGTGGCCCTGGCGGATGAACTTGGCCAGCGAGCGCGAAACGTGCAGCTCTTCGGGGAACAGCACAGTGCGCGGGTCGGGTGACCACCAGAGGATCGGTTGGCCATCCTGGTACCAGGGGAAGCAGCCGTGGCGGTAGGCGGCGACCAGGCGTTCGGGCGTAAGATCGCCTCCGGCGGCAAGCAGGCCGTTGGGGTCGTGCAGGGCCTTTTCCAGGGGCGGGAAGGTCAGCGAATCGCGGGTGAGCCAGGTGAGCATGGTGTTCTTGGGCGGCGGGGGAGGGGAGGGCGACCAGCATGGCGCGGCTCGCGAGTGCGGTCAACGGCTGCTGTCGCGGGGCAAGCCCACGTCGAAACTCAATGACTTCGGGGTGTTTCACGCTTGTGTTGGCACCATCTGGCACATTTGCTGTCACACCTGTGCAAAAACACAGCATAAGCCTTTGTCACAAAAGAAAATGCATGCTCAAATTGCAAGCATTGTGAAAGTAGCCCCCGTTCACGCTCTAGCAGCGTGCCGCCATGGCGGCTGGCGGGCAGTAATGTTAAAAGTAGTGGCTCAAAGGCCTGCGTACGGCCTTTCACTGTTTGGACGCGCAGCACGCGCAGGAATAGACGCGTTTTGAAGAAATCCACCGCAACTCCAGCCCCCTTGCCAGTGCCTCTCTGGCGGCAACAGCTGCACTACCGTCTGAAGGAAGGTGCGCTGATCGCCGTCGGTGCCCTGTGCCTGTACCTGTGGATGGCACTGGTCACCTACGACACCGCCGACCCAGGCTTCAGCCACACCAGCAACGCCGACCAGGTGCAGAACGCCGCCGGCCGTGCCGGGGCCTATTTCGCCGACATCCTGTTCATGGTGCTTGGCTACTTCGCCTACATCTTCCCGCTGCTGCTGGCGATCAAGACCTGGCAGATCTTCCGCGAGCGTCACCAGCCCTGGCAGTGGAGTGGCTGGTTGTTTTCCTGGCGGCTGATCGGCCTGGTATTCCTGGTGCTGTCGGGCGCGGCGCTGGCGCATATCCATTTCCACCCTTCGGCCAGCCTGCCGTTCTCCGCGGGCGGGGCCCTGGGCGAGAGCCTGGGGGACCTGGCGCGCAACCTGCTCAATGTGCAGGGCAGCACGCTGATGTTCATTGCCCTGTTCCTGTTCGGCCTGACCGTGTTCACCGACCTGTCCTGGTTCAAGGTGATGGATGTCACCGGCAAGATCACCCTCGACCTGTTCGAGCTGATGCAGGGGGCCGCCAACCGTTGGTGGGAGGCGCGCAACGAGCGCAAGCGCCTGGTGGCGCAGCTGCGTGAGGTGGATGAGCAGGTCGAGGAAGTGGTTGCCCCGGTGGTGCCGGACAAGCGCGAGCAGATCAAGGCTCGCGAGCGCATCATCGAGCGCGACGAGGCGTTGACCAAGCACGTTGCCCAGCGCGAACAGCAACCGGCCCCGGTGATCAACATTCCGCCTGCGCCGGTCAAGGCGCCGGAACCCAGCAAACGGGTGATGAAGGAGAAGCAGGCGCCGTTGTTCATTGACAGCGCCGTGGAAGGCACCTTGCCGTCGATCTCCATCCTCGACCCTGCCGAAGAGAAGAAGATCGAGTATTCGCCTGAGTCGCTGGCCGGTGTCGGCCACCTGCTGGAAATCAAGCTGAAGGAGTTCGGTGTCGAGGTCTCGGTCGATTCGATCCACCCAGGCCCGGTGATCACCCGCTACGAGATCCAGCCCGCCGCGGGCGTCAAGGTCAGCCGTATCGCCAACCTGGCCAAGGACCTGGCACGCTCCCTGGCGGTGACCAGTGTGCGCGTGGTCGAGGTGATCCCCGGCAAGACCACCGTGGGTATCGAGATTCCCAACGAGAACCGCCAGATGGTGCGCTTCTCCGAGGTGCTGTCGTCGACGCAGTTCGATGAGAACAAGTCGCCGGTCACCCTGGCCCTGGGCCATGACATCGGCGGCAAGCCGGTGATCACCGACCTGGCGAAGATGCCGCACCTGCTGGTGGCCGGTACCACAGGTTCCGGTAAGTCAGTAGGTGTGAACGCGATGATCCTGTCGATCCTGTTCAAGTCGGGCCCCGAAGACGCCCGCTTGATCATGATCGACCCGAAGATGCTCGAACTGTCGATCTACGAAGGTATTCCGCACCTGCTGTGCCCGGTGGTCACCGACATGAAGGACGCCGCCAACGCCCTGCGCTGGAGCGTTGCTGAAATGGAACGTCGCTACAAGCTGATGGCGGCCATGGGCGTGCGCAACCTGGCCGGCTTCAACCGCAAGATCAAGGATGCGGAGGAAGCTGGCGAGGTCGTTCACGACCCGTTGTACCGCCGCGAAAGCATGGACGACGAGCCGCCTACGCTGAAGACGCTGCCCACCATCGTGGTGGTGGTCGACGAATTTGCCGACATGATGATGATCGTCGGCAAGAAGGTCGAGGAACTGATCGCCCGCATCGCCCAGAAGGCCCGTGCCGCCGGTATCCACCTGATTCTTGCGACCCAGCGCCCGTCGGTGGATGTGATCACCGGCCTGATCAAGGCCAACATCCCGACCCGCATGGCGTTCCAGGTGTCGAGCAAGATCGACTCGCGGACCATTATCGACCAGGGTGGCGCCGAGCAACTGCTGGGCCACGGTGACATGCTCTACATGCCGCCGGGCACCAGCCTGCCAATCCGCGTACACGGCGCCTTCGTCTCCGACGATGAGGTACATCGCGTGGTCGAGGCGTGGAAACTGCGCGGCGCTCCAGACTACAACGACGACATCCTCAACGGCGTCGAAGAGGCCGGCAGCGGCTTCGATGGCGGCGGCGGTGGCGGTGATGGCGAAGATTCCGAGAGCGACGCCTTGTATGATGAAGCCGTCCAGTTCGTGCTCGAAAGCCGTCGCGCGTCGATTTCGGCCGTACAGCGCAAGTTGAAGATCGGCTACAACCGTGCCGCCCGGATGATCGAGGCGATGGAGATGGCCGGCGTGGTCACCCCCATGAACAGCAACGGCTCGCGGGAAGTGATAGCCCCGGGCGGCCCGCGCGACTGATGAACACCCTGCCGGGCATCAACGAAGGTGCCCGGCCTTTCCAATGCTCAATGAGGATTCCCATGCGCGCGATTCGCATGCTGTTGGTTTCTGCCCTGGCCATGGGCGCCCTGTCGGCACATGCCGACGATAAAGACGTGGCTCGCCTCACCCAACTGCTGGAAAAGTCCCAGACCATTACCGCGCGCTTCTCCCAGCTGACCCTGGACGCCAGCGGCACCAGCCTGCAGGAAGCCAACGGCGAGATGGCGGTCGAGCGCCCGGGCCTGTTCTACTGGCACACCGACGCACCCCAGGAGCAGGTGGTAGTGTCCGATGGCCAGAAGGTCACCCTGTGGGACCCGGACCTGGAACAGGCCACCATCAAGAAGCTCGATGTACGCCTCAGCCAGACCCCGGCATTGCTGCTGTCCGGTGACGTGTCGAAGATCAGCCAGAGCTTCGACATCAGCTCGAAGGAGCAGGGCGAAGTGACCGATTTCACCCTCAAGCCGAAGACCAAGGACACCCTGTTCGACTCGCTGCGGGTGTCGTTCCGCAAGGGCCTGATCAACGACATGCAACTGATCGACAGCGTCGGCCAGCGCACCAACATCCTGTTCAACGGCGTCAAGGCCAACGAAGCCATCCCGCCGAGCAAGTTCAAGTTCGATGTCCCGAAAGGCGCGGACATCATCCAGGAGTAACCAGAGCCCGCCATGGACCTGTTTCGTAGCGAACCCGTCGCCCAGCCCCTGGCCGCCCGCCTGCGCCCGTCCAGCCTGGACGAGTACGTCGGCCAGGAGCACCTGCTGGCCCGCGGCAAGCCGCTGCGCGAGGCGCTGGAGCAGGGCGCCCTGCACTCGATGATCTTCTGGGGGCCGCCGGGGGTGGGCAAGACCACCCTCGCGCGGCTGCTGGCGCAGTTCTGCGACGCTCACTTCGAGACGGTCTCGGCGGTACTGGCCGGGGTCAAGGAGATCCGCCAGGCAGTCGAGGTGGCCAAGCAGCAGGCGGGACAGTACGGCCGCCGTACCATCCTGTTCGTCGACGAAGTGCACCGTTTCAACAAATCGCAACAGGACGCCTTCCTGCCCTACGTGGAGGACGGCACGCTGATTTTCATCGGCGCCACCACCGAGAACCCGTCGTTCGAGCTGAACAACGCCTTGCTCTCGCGGGCACGGGTGTATGTGCTCAAGAGCCTGGACGAAGCCGCGCTGCGCAAGCTGGTCGATCGCGCCCTCAGCGAGGAGCGTGGCCTGGGCAAGCGCAACCTGCGTGTGGGCGATGAAGCGTTCAGGATGCTCATGGCTGCCGCCGATGGCGATGGCCGGCGCATGCTCAACTTCCTTGAGAACGCGTCGGACCTGGCCGAAGACGGTGGCGAGATTGGCGTCGAGTTGCTGCAAAGCCTGCTCGGTGACAGCCGCCGACGTTTCGACAAGGGCGGCGAGGCGTTCTATGACCAGATATCGGCCTTGCACAAATCCGTGCGTGGCTCTAACCCCGACGGTGCGTTGTACTGGTATGCGCGCATGCTCGACGGTGGCTGCGACCCGTTGTACATCGCCCGCCGCGTGGTACGCATGGCCAGCGAGGATATCGGCAACGCCGACCCCCGAGCCCTGAGCCTGTGCCTGGCGGCGTGGGATGTGCAGGAGCGCCTGGGTAGCCCCGAGGGTGAGCTGGCCGTGGCCCAGGCCATCACCTACATCGCCTGCGCACCGAAGAGCAACGCGGTGTACGTAGGCTTCAAGGCGGCCATGCGCGAAGCGGCTGAGCACGGTTCGCTGGAGGTTCCGCTGCACCTGCGCAATGCACCGACCAAACTGATGAAACAGCTCGGCTACGGCGAGGAATACCGTTACGCCCATGACGAGCCGGACGCCTATGCTGCTGGCGAAGACTACTTCCCCGAGCAACTCGAACCACGCCAGTACTATCAGCCAGTGCCACGCGGCCTTGAGTTGAAGATCGGCGAAAAGCTGCGCCACCTGGCCGAGCTCGACCGCAACAGCCCACGTCGGCGGAGAAAGCCGTGATCGCACTCATCGCCGCCGTCAGCGCGGGCGGTATCGCCGGCACGCTGTTGCGCTTCGCCACCGCCAACTGGGTGGCGGCCCACTGGCCACGGCACTTCTATGCCGGTACGCTGGCGGTCAACCTGGTTGGCTGCTTGCTGATCGGCCTGCTTTACGGGCTGTTCCTGCACAAGCCCCTGGCGCCGGTCGAGCTGCGCGCCGGATTGATCGTCGGATTTCTGGGTGGCCTGACCACTTTTTCCTCTTTCTCGCTCGATACCGTGCGCCTGATGGAAAGCGGGCAAGTACCGCTGGCCATGGGCTATACCATTATCAGCGTGGTGGGCGGCCTGCTCGCGACCTGGGCTGGCCTGTCCCTGACCCGATACTGAACCAACTTTTACACATAACGAGAGAACGACATGCTCGATTCCAAACAGTTACGCACTGAACTTCAGGTAGTGGCGGACCGCCTGGCCACCCGTGGCTTCAGCCTGGATGTCGCGCGCATCGAATCGCTGGAAGAGCGCCGCAAATCGGTGCAGACCCGCACCGAGCAACTGCAGGCCGAGCGTAACGCCCGTTCCAAATCGATCGGCCAGGCCAAGGCCAAGGGCGAGGATATCGCGCCGCTGATGGCTGACGTCGAGCGCATGGCCAACGAACTGGCCGAAGGCAAGACCGAACTGGACGGCATCCAGGCCGAGCTGGACGCGATCCTGCTGACCATCCCCAACCTGCCGGACGCCAGCGTGCCGGTCGGCGCCAGTGAAGAAGAGAACGTCGAAGTGCGCCGCTGGGGCACCCCGGCCACCTTCGACTTCGAGATCAAGGACCACGTGGCCCTGGGCGAGATCAGCCGTGGCCTGGACTTCGAAGCCGCCGCCAAGCTGTCCGGTGCCCGTTTCGCCGTGCTGCGCGGCCCGATTGCACGCCTGCATCGCGCCCTGGCGCAGTTCATGATCAACCTGCACACCGGCGAGCACGGCTACGAGGAACACTACACCCCGTACCTGGTACAGGCCCCGGCCCTGCAGGGCACCGGTCAGTTGCCGAAGTTCGAGGAAGACCTGTTCAAGATCAGCCGCGAAGGCGAGGCTGACTTCTACCTGATCCCGACCGCCGAAGTGTCGCTGACCAACCTGGTGGCCGGCGAGATCATCGACGCCAAGCAACTGCCGATCAAGCTCGTTGCCCACACCCCGTGCTTCCGCAGCGAAGCCGGTGCCTCGGGTCGTGACACCCGCGGCATGATCCGCCAGCACCAGTTCGACAAGGTCGAGATGGTGCAGATCGTCGAGCCGTCGAAGTCGATGGACGCTCTGGAAGGCCTGACCGCCAACGCCGAGCGCGTGCTGCAATTGCTGGAGCTGCCGTACCGCGTACTGGCCCTGTGCACCGGCGACATGGGCTTCGGCGCAGTGAAAACCTACGACCTGGAAGTGTGGGTCCCGAGCCAGGACAAATACCGCGAGATCAGCTCCTGCTCCAACTGCGGCGACTTCCAGGCCCGCCGTATGCAGGCCCGCTGGCGCAATCCGGAAACCGGCAAGCCAGAGCTGGTACACACCCTCAATGGTTCGGGCCTGGCCGTTGGCCGTACCTTGGTCGCGGTGCTGGAGAACTACCAGCAGGCCGACGGTTCCATTCGCGTGCCGGAAGTGCTCAAGCCCTACATGGGCGGCGTCGAGGTCATTCGCTGAATGGACTACCTGCCGCTGTTCCACAAGCTGCAGGGTGGCCGCGCGCTGGTCGTCGGCGGTGGCGAGATCGCCCTGCGCAAGGCGCGCCTGCTGGCTGACGCCGGCGCCGCGCTGCGGGTGGTGGCGCCGGAAGTCGACGGCCAGCTCGCCGCGCTGGCCCGCGAGGGTGGTGGCGAAGTGCTGGTGCGCGGCTATCAGTCGTCGGATCTGGAGGGTTGTTGCCTGGTGATCGCGGCTACCGATGACCCTGGGCTCAACGCCCAGGTCTCGGCGGACGCGCAGGCGCGCAGCCTGCCGGTCAACGTGGTGGATGCGCCGGCCCTGTGCACGGTGATCTTCCCGGCCATCGTCGACCGCTCACCCTTGGTGGTGGCGGTGTCCAGCGGTGGCGACGCCCCGGTGCTGGCGCGGTTGATCCGCGCCAAGCTGGAAGCCTGGATCCCGTCCGCCTATGGCGAGCTGGCCGGGCTCGCCGCGCGTTTCCGAGACAAGGTCAAGGCCTTGTACCCGGACGTCAACCAGCGCCGCGGCTTCTGGGAAAACGTGTTCCAGGGGCCGATCGCCGAACGCCAACTGGCCGGGCAGGGCGCGGAGGCCGAGCGTCTGTTGCAGGCGATGGTCGACGGCGCGCCGGTGCAGCAGGGTGGCGAGGTGTACTTGGTGGGTGCTGGCCCAGGTGATCCGGACCTCTTGACCTTCCGCGCCCTGCGCCTGATGCAGCAGGCCGATGTGGTGCTCTATGACCGCTTGGTGGCGCCCGCCATCATCGAGATGTGCCGACGTGATGCCGAACGCATCTATGTCGGCAAGCGCCGCGCCGACCATGCCGTGCCTCAGGATCAGATCAACCGTCTGCTGGTGGACCTGGCGCGCCAGGGCAAGCGCGTGCTGCGGCTCAAGGGCGGCGATCCGTTCATCTTCGGCCGGGGTGGCGAGGAGATCGAGGAACTGGCCGACGAAGGGATTCCGTTCCAGGTGGTGCCGGGCATCACGGCGGCCAGTGGTTGCTCCGCCTATGGCGGCATTCCGCTGACTCACCGGGATTATGCCCAGTCGGTGCGTTTCGTGACCGGGCACTTGAAGGACGGTACCAGCAACCTGCCCTGGCACGACCTGGTGGCGCCGGCCCAGACCCTGGTGTTCTACATGGGGCTGGTCGGGTTGCCGACCATCTGTGCCGAGCTGATCCGCCATGGCCGCGCGGCCAGTACGCCTGCGGCGTTGGTGCAGCAAGGCACCACGCGTAACCAGCGGGTGTTTACCGGTACCCTGGCTGACCTGCCTGAGCTGGTAGCCCGCCATGAAGTGCATGCGCCGACCCTGGTGATCGTCGGGGAAGTGGTGAAGTTGCGCGACAAGCTGGCGTGGTTCGAAGGGGTGCAAAACAGCTGAAACATTCCCCGGCAAGCCGGCTCCTACGAGATTGGTGTAGGAGCCGGCTTGCCGGCGAATGGCTGCAACGCAGCCCCAATTGCCTCAGACTTGCCAGATACCTTTGCCCGGCAATCGCTGCCGATCATGCGGCAGGTTGAAATCCTGCAGCGGCCCCTTGGGCACGATCCCATTCGGGTTGATGGTCTTGTGGCTCATGTAATAGTGCTTCTGGATATGCTCCATGTTCACTGTCCTGGCCACGCCCGGCCACTGGTACAGCTCGCGCAGCCAGTTGGACAGGTTCGGATAATCGCTCAGGCGGCGCAGGTTGCACTTGAAGTGACCGTGGTACACCGCGTCGAAACGCACCAGTGTCGTGAACAGGCGAACGTCGGCTTCGGTCAGGTACTCGCCGGCCAGGTAGCGCTGGCGACCCAGTAACCCCTCCAGATGATCCAGTTCGTTGAACACGTCATCAAAGGCCGCCTCATAGGCGGGTTGCGAAGTGGCGAAGCCTGCGCGGTATACGCCGTTGTTCACCGCAGGATAAATACGTTCATTGAGCGCATCGATGGTGGCGCGCAGGGGCTCTGGGTACAGGTCCAGCGTATTGCCGGTGAGTTCGTTGAACGCCGTGTTGAAGATGCGAATGATCTCCGCCGACTCGTTGTTGACGATACGCTTCTCCTGCTTGTCCCATAGCACCGGCACGGTCACGCGCCCGGTGTAGTGCGGGTCGTCCTGGGTGTAGCGCTGGTGCAGGTATTGCAAGGCGTCCAGGTGGTCGCCCGTGGAGCCTTCCTGCTGGTCGAAGGTCCAGCCATGCTCGCCCATCAACCAGCTGACCACCGAGACGTCGATCAGCGGTTCGAGGCCCTTGATGGCTCGAAAGATCAGGGTACGGTGGGCCCAGGGGCAGGCCAGCGACACGTACAGGTGATAGCGGCCGGCCTCTGGAGCAGGCAGCGGATTGCGGCGTTGTGCGTTCTCGCGCTGGAAGGCGCCATCCTTGCTGCTCTGGTACCACTGGTCATGCCAGCGGCCGTCGATCAAAAGGCCCATGCTGGAGCTCCTCGAACAAAGTTGTCTGTCGTTGGAGCTCAGTCTAGATAAAAACGTTCGAATAAATAGCGCAAAGAATGCGGTATTTTTATCTGATTATTCGATGTTTTTACGGCTCTCCCAGTAGGCGTGCGCGGTGCTGAATGCTTGCTCGCGATGCTGGCCGAGCCCGCGCAGGGCCAGGGCCATGGTGGCGATCACCGCCAGTTCACCATAGCTATCGTTGGTGTCGCCGCGCCACACAGCCAGCAGGTGCTCAGGTTGCAGGCTGGCGGGTTTGACGTGACGCTGGGCGCTCAGGGGCGGCCATTCCTCGTCCCACGCCTCGCCGCCGGATGTGCCGTAGAGATGGCTGATCACGTCCGGATTGATCTCGATCTCGCCACCGTCACCCTTGATCACCAGCGCATGGTCACCGAGCAGGCGGCTGGCTTCGCGGTGCACGGCCTGGTAGCCGGGGTGGAAGATGCTTTGCAGCCCGCAGCGTGCGCCAAGGGGGTTGAGCACGCGGGCCAGCGAGTGGATCGGCGAGCGCAGGCCCAGGGTGTTGCGCAGGTCGATCATGCGCTGCAGTTGTGGGGCCCAGTCCAGCAGGGGCGCAAAGGCCAGCCGACGAGCGTCCAGCGCCTGTTCGACCGATGCCCAGTCGCGGCACAGCGGGATGTCCAGCAGCCCCAGCAGTTGCTCGGTGTACAGTCGCCCGGCGGTGTGCGCACCGCCGCCGTGCATCAGGATGCGTACACCATTGCCCGCCAGGCACTTGGCGGCCAGCAGGTACCAAGGCAGGTGACGTTTCTTGCCAGCGTAGCTCGGCCAGTCCAGATCGACGACAATCCGTGGTGCTTGCAAGTGAGTGCGCAGAGCCTCGGTGAAACCGGCCAGCTCCTCGGCGCTTTCCTCCTTGTGCCGCAGCAGCATCAGGAAGGCGCCGAGCTGGGTGTCCTCCACCTTGCCTTCGAGCAGCAAGGTCATGGCTACACGGGCCTCCTCACGGGTCAACCCGCGGGCGCCACGTTTGCCTTTGCCGAGAATGCGCACGAATTCGGCGAAGGGGTGTTCGGCCGGGGTTTCCAGGGTCAGTGCAAGCGGTTCGGTCATATGCAATTGGTCGGCTTGGGCAGGCCCGCCAGCTTGGCGGCAAGTTTGGCGGGAGTGCCGTTGAACAGGCGGTTCAGGTGCGGACTGTTGCCCTTTTCCGCACCCAGCTTGAGCGCGGTGTACTTGATCAGCGGGCGGGTGGCCGGGGACAACTGGTACTCGGCGTAGAACTGGCGCAGCAGTTCGAGGACCTCCCAATGATCCGTGGTCAAGGCGATGGCTTCGCGGGCGGCGAGGGACTCGGCGACCTCATGGGACCAGTCCTGCAAGTCGACCAGGAAGCCATCCTTGTCCAGGGCGATCGAGCGATCGCCAACAGTCAGTGTGCTCATAGCCAGCTGTTGACCTTGTCGTAGTGCAGGGTGAGTTCGACAAAAGCGGGGTAGTCCACGGTCTTGGCCAGTTGGCTGTCGAGTGCGCGGGCCTGCAGGTCCTCGGCGAGCGCGTATAGGCGGTCGCCGAGATGGGCGGCTTGCAGGGCTGCGAAGGGCTCGCTGCCGGCCTTGAGCGCGTACGTGGCGTCACCGCACAGTAGCAGTGCGTCTTGCGGGCCCAGCAGGCGCAGGCAACTGGACAGGCGCTCGTCACCGAACGGTGAATGGGCAATTATGTGCAGGGTTGTCATCAGAGCGTCACCACCTGGTCGAAACGGGCAATCAGCGCAGCGAGCGCGGCATCGTCGAGCACCTCTACCGGCAGGCTAAGCGTGCCTCCGTCCAGTCCGCGACGGGCCAGGCTATGGCCGCAGGCGAACAGTTCCTCGACACCGAACATCGGCAGGGCCTGAAGGTTGGCGGCAAGGTTCTTCTGTTGCAGGGTATCGGGTTGCTGGTCGGCAGCGAGCTGGAGCACGCCGTCATCGAGGAACAGCATGCCCAAGGGCAGGTCGAAGGCCCCGCCAGCCAGGGCGATGTCGAGCGCTTCGCGAGCGGACGGGCCGTTCCAGGGCGCCTGGCGGCTGATGATCAACAGCGACTTGGCCATCTCAATCCCCTCCGAAACAGACCAGGCGATCGGCCAGTTGCGCCGCCTCGTGCAGTTGACCCAGGCCGGACAGCTCCCAGGGCATGGGTAGATTTACGGCCGGACGCTGATAACGATTGGCCTCCGAGTCGTCCAGCACGCCACGGCGCAGGGCGGCGGCAATACACACCACGGCGTCGAGCCGGTGTTCGCTGACGAATGCGCGCCACTGAGCGGCCACATCCAGCTCATCCTGCGGTGCGACGATATTGGCCGAAGCGCTGTGCACGCCGTCCTGGTAGAAGAATAACCGGGCTATTTCATGCCCGCCGGCCAGCGCCGCCTCGGCGAAGCGCAGGGCGCGGCGCGAGGAGGGCGCATGGGCCGGGGAAAAAACCGCGATGGCGAATTTCATGGAAAGCTCGTGCAAATGGATGCGGCCATGATAAAGCAAAAAGCCCGCGCGGGTGGGCGCGGGCTTTTCGGTTCAACCGGGCACGGCTCAGGCCGCTTCCTTGCTCTCCGGCAGGAACCAGTTGAGCACCAGGGCGCAGATGCCGCCGGTGGCGACGCCCGATTCCAGTACATGGCGCAGTGCCGACGGCATGTGCGACAGGAACTCAGGTACCTGCGCCACGCCCAGGCCCAAGGCCAGCGAGACGGCGATGATCAGCAGGGCGCGACGGTCGAGGCGGGTGCTGGCGAGGATATTGATGCCCGAGGCGGCCACCGCGCCGAACATCACCATGGCCGCGCCACCGAGTACAGGCTCCGGCACGGCCTGGATCACACCGGCAACGCTGGGGAACAGGCCCAGCAGGATCAGCATGGCCGCGATCCAGATGCCGATGTGGCGGCTGGCGATGCCGGTGAGCTGAATAACGCCATTGTTCTGGGCGAAGATCGAGCTGGGGAAGGTGTTGAACAGGCCGGCCAGCAGCGAGTTGGCACCGTTGACCAGCACGCCGCCCTTGATCCGCTGCATCCACACCGGGCCTTCGACTGGTTGGCGCGAGACCTTGCTGGTGGCCGTCACATCGCCAATGGCTTCCAGCGAGGTAACCAGGTAGATCACCAGCATCGGGATGAACAACGCCCAGGAGAAGCCCAAGCCGAAGTGCAGCGGGGTGGGTACCTGGAACAGCGCGGCCTGATGCATGCCGGTGAAGTCCAGGCGCCCCAGGTAGCCGGCCAGGGCATAGCCCACGGCCAGGGCGATGACGATGGCGCAGCTGCGCATCCATACCACCGGGATACGGTTGAGGATGACGATGATGGCCAGCACCACGCCCGACAACAGCAGGTTCTCGCCGTTGGCGAAGGTGCCATCGGCCATGGCGCCGAAGCCGCCGCCCATGCTGATCAGGCCGACCTTGATCAGGGTCAGGCCGATCATCAGCACGACGATGCCGGTCACCAGTGGGGTGATCAGGCGTTTGACGAAGGGCAGGATGCGCGAGACGCCCATTTCCACGAACGAACCGGCGATGACCACGCCGAAGATTGCCGCCATTACGCTTTCCACCGGCGTCCCTTGCTTGACCATCAGCGCGCCACCGGCAATCAGCGGCCCGACGAAGTTGAAGCTGGTGCCCTGGACGATCAGCAGCCCGGCGCCGAATGGCCCGAAGCGCTTGCACTGGACAAAGGTGGCGATCCCCGAGATCACCAGGGACATCGACACGATCAGGTTGGTGTCGCGGGCAGATACGCCCAGCGCCTGGCAGATCAGCAAACCGGGCGTGACGATCGGCACGATGATCGCCAGCAAGTGCTGCAGGGCGGCCAGCAGGCCGATCATCAGGCGTGGCTTGTCTTCGAGGCCTAGAACCAGTTCATTGGCAGGCGCCGTGGCGCCCGGGCCTTGTTCGAGTGAACTCATGGAAATTGCTGCCCCGGATGAAAAAAGGAGCGCATTCTACGGGGTGAAATCGCAGAGGGGTAGTGGCAAGCATGATGGCAGCATAATCGCTGAGGAATCAGCGAATAAGCTGACTTTTAGGTCAATTGTTTTGTTGGTAATTTTCGGTTTCGTACAGGCATGAAAAAGCCCGCCGAGGCGGGCTTTTCGAGGAGCGGCGGAAATTGGATCAGTCGTCGCGACCCATGATGCCGAACAGCTGCAGCAGGCTGACGAACAGGTTGTAGATCGATACATACAGGCTGATGGTCGCCATGATGTAGTTGCGCTCGCCGCCGTGGATGATGGCGCTGGTCTGGAACAGGATGCAGACCGACGAGAACAGCACGAAGCCGGCGCTGATCGCCAGTTGCAGGCCGCTGATCTGGAAGAAGAAGCTGGCCACCACGGCGCCGAGCAGGACGAAGAAGCCAGCGGTGATGAAGCCGCTGAGGAAGCTCATGTCCTTGCGGGTGATCAGCACGTAGGCGGACAGGCCGCCGAACACCAGGGCGGTCATGGCAAACGCCGAGCTGACGATTTCGGCGCCACCGGCCATGCCCAGGTAGCGGTTGAGGATAGGGCCGAGGATGAAGCCCATGAAACCGGTGAGGGCGAAGGTGGACACCAGGCCCCAGGCCGAGTCACGCAGCTTGTTGGTGAGGAAGAACAGGCCGTAGAAGCCGATCAGCACCACGAAGATGTTCGGGTAGCCGACACGCATCTGCTGGGCGACGAAGGCCATGATGCCGCTGAAGGCGAGGGTGAGCGCCAGCAGGCTGTACGTATTGCGCAGGACCTTGCTGACCTCCTGCTGATCGGCCTGCAGGCCGTGTTGGATGGCGTAATCCTGTTCGCGCATGGCGCACTCCTTTGGTGTGAAACCGGTGGGTCGGGACCCGTGGTATTGGAACGTATGGCTTGCAGCATACCAGAGCTGCCACAACCCGCGACACAGAGAGTTTGACAGCGTGTTTCATTAAGGTATTATTGCCGCCGCAAAACCAGCTGGAAGCGTGGCCGAGTGGTTTAAGGCAACGGTCTTGAAAACCGTCGATGGGCAACTATCCTAGAGTTCGAATCTCTACGCTTCCGCCACATTCAAAGCCCTGATTATTCAGGGCTTTTTGCGTTTTTAGGGGTGCAGAAAAACCACCCGCGGGACACTCTTGAGGATACTCTTGATGCAATGGTATTAGGACGCGTCCTAATACTTTGCTTATTTGGTCGGCTTGGCGAGCGCCCCGACGCGTCGGTAAACCCTCTCGGTGATGTCTCCCTTCGTGTGGCCGAGCAGCAGGCTGGCGTGGTCGACATCGGCGATCTCCGAGGCCGCTTTGGGGCGAATGTCGCGGAACTGGAACTGACTGATCCGGCTGGCCAGTACCTGGTCACCGGCAGCGGTCGCTTCCTTCACGGCTTCCTCTCGAGCATCATCCCAGCGGTGTCGCAGCATCGCTGCAGTAACCCGTTTCCCCGCATCGGTCAGTATCAAGTAAGGCGATCCGTGCGCCGCGTTGCGTTTCAAGATTGCTTCGATAAGGACGCCCAGGCCGCTGGCCACCCCGTCCACCTCCAGCATGATCCGCAGCTTCTTGTGGGTCTTCTTCTGTTTCACGCCGAGGGCCTTGTCCTCGATGTCGTCCTTCCTCATCACCAGCACGTCCGCAGGACGCTGGCCCGTCAAGTACGCCAAATCCATGGCGACCTTCAGCTCTTCAACCGCTTTTGCGTAGACAGCCTTCCATACTGCGTCGTTGGCGTAGAAGTCTCGCGGCGTCTCCTTGTTTTTGCGCACGCCCTGGCAAGGGTTTTCCTTGGTCGTGAGGCCCCACTCACGGGCCAGGTTGTAAACGTGGGAGAGTAGCGCTATCTCCCTGTTTGCCCGAACTGGCGCGGATCGGGCATCCCGGTATTGAGCCACCAGCGCTGGTGTAATTGCGTCAATGGGCGCTTCTTCGAAGAAAGGCCGCAGCTGACGTAGCTCGGCAAGGTTGTCCTTCTGGGTGCGGGGCGCCTTCTTGGGGATGATGTCCCGTTCATAGCGGTCGAAGATCGCCTTCATGAGCAGCAGGTCGCGTGGTTTGTCCTTCGCTTCCAGCTCTGCCCACTTCAATCTTGCCGCGTTCAGGTCTGGGCCCAGGGCAATCTCCTTGCCTGACTTGTCGAGGTAGTAGTAGCTGACCCAGACCTTGCCGCTCTTGCGTGTGCGCTTGCGCTCGTAGAGCCGTGGAGGGAGGTGGCGATTTTCAGTCTTGCGGGGGCGCATATCACCTCACTTTTGAAAAATCCGGCGTCCAGGCCGGTGATTGCGGTGGAGGGGGCGGCGCCATCGGCACCACCTCAAGAGTCACGCCCAGCTTCATGCGGGCGTACTGGCGGCCTACCAGGGGGCGGCCGCCGCGGCTCTCGACGAAGTGCCAGCCACGTTCATTGAGCCAGCGGCGCTGCCAGCCCCTGGCCTTGTAGCCGGTCAAGTCGGCCAGCTCTTCGTCCGAAAGGATCTCGGTTTCCATGGGATGGTCTCCACGCCGCCGGTGGCGGCAGGTTGGTTATTCGTCGTCATTCCAGCCTTTGACTTCCATGGCGAAAGCCCGCCACTTTGTCTGCTCGGCTTCGGTCATGCCGTCCCATGGGCCGGCGCAGTCTTGCTCTACCAGCTCGCCGCCCTTGAGTTTCAGCGTGCCGCAGTTGCTGCCGATGTCCTCGTCGGCGAACACGACCGTGATTTCCTCGGCTGGGTGCAGGGCGGATAGCGCCTTGAAGATGGGCATGGGCGTGTTCCAGGCTGTATCGAACGAAAGGCACATACCTTCGAGGTCGACCTTCTGCTGGTACGCATTCCACTTGGTGCCCCAGGCTTGACGACCGAAGTCCATGTCATGCAGGTGGCCGCACTTACGGTGGTTGCGCAGCATCTCCACGAACTGCTCGAAGCTTTCATCGCTGAGCTTCGTCACAGACGAGGTCTCGCGGCTGTGCCGCTGCATGCTGGAAAGCATTGGGTGGCTGCTAAGTGGCAGATTGATTGCGGCCTCTGCAGCGGTTTCTGCCGCACCGCAAATCATGTCCCAAGAGAAATCGCCCTCAAATTTGATGAGTACTCTGAAGTCGATGTGACCTTCTTCGTTGATCATCGAGGCGAGCACGTGAGCTGGCGCGCTTACTTTGTTGGTGATGTGGTTTGGCATGGCAATAGCTCTCCATGCCCGCGCATGTCGGCGGGCTTGAGTAGTTGGGGAGGGGTTACTCTCTGTACTGTTTGCGGATACGGCGGGCGATGGCGCGTAAGTCGCCGTCCATCTCGAACATCTCGTTGTTGTCGCGACGCGAGACGACCCCGGATCTGGTGACGTTGCGACCGCCAAGGATCCAGGCGGCCAGCAGGATCAGCGCCGACTCAAGCTGGCGCCGCAGCCAGCCTGTATGCGGGATCATCGCGGCGCCCGATAGATCAGGTAGGCCATGTAGGCGAGGGCAATCATGATGCTGCCTGCTTTGATGGTGGCCAGAATGCGTATTCCCCTGATGGCAGCTCGTCGGTCACGTCGTGGCCGGCCCACTCAAGAAACTTGCCAATCGGCATGCGCGGATAGTGCCGCCCAGGTGCCACCGATGGTCCGTCGTACTGGACCTCATCCACGCCGACATAGATGACGGTTCGATCATTGACCAGACCGCAGCTGCGCACGCACGCGGGTTTCTTGCCGCGATAGGTGCGGCCACGCTCCAGTTTGAGTATTTCAGGCATGACGATTCCTTGGCTGCCATATCGCGGCAGTGAATAGAGGGGAGAGGGGTTACAGCTGGGTGGAGTACAAATGTGCTCCTTCAGGATTTCCCGAGCAATACATCGGCATCCATCAAGGCCTGGCAGGCAGGGCAATCGTTGTCACGTGCGGCATAGCCTTCGACCTCGTCGGGGCAGGAGCCGTTGTTGACGTGGCAAACGTGGCGGGCGCTGATCGTGCGGAGCCTTTCGATCAACTCGTCACGCTCCGTCAGGTCAGTCTGCAGCTGGTCGCACAACCTGCACTTGGTCAGCACCATCTGCGTCGGCTTCGGGGCAGCCAGCATCGCTTGCATGGCTCGCTCGCCGAGCTTCACTATCTGTGGATCGTATGTGCGGAGCTTGGATTCGGCCTCGATGGCCCGACGTTTCCAAGTGACGAGGTCACAAAGCTCATCGTCTTCGACTGGCACGCGGGCCAAGGATTGGTTTTCTGTGTGAATGGGGATACCTCAATCTATTGCGCGATGATGTAATGCCGCTTTACTGGGAAAACTAACTGGGGGCGGCTTTGCGAACGACGTGGTTAGAAAGGATTTCGGTAGGGCTCTCATCAGGGATTCTGGTTGCCGGAGTCTGGGCCGGCTTCGCCCATGATGCCTTGTGGCTAAACCGTTGCGGATCACTGATCATCGTCATTGGTGTTGCAGTTGCAGCCTTCAAGTTGAACGACATACTTCGGCAACAAATCGAGCGGCTTAGGGAAAAGCATGAGCCCGAGCAGCTGAAGCAGCTCGAGGATGCGTGGGAGAAATTCTGGGGTGGCCCTCTAGATCCTTCATTCAAAGCGAAGCTTCTCGAAGGCGTTAGGTCTAAGACTGAAGAGGTCTTTGGAGCCTACATAAAGCGTAGAGTCGAGCGTGTTCGAAATGTTGAGATCAGTCTTCTGATACTCGGAACCTTGGTAAATGGCTTCGGCGATTGGCTAATTGGATTGATCAATCCGCTATTCGCATAGGCCATAGGCTGAAGAGCATTTCTGTTTGCTGTCGGTACGCGCTATCAGGTCGACCATGTCGAACTGGCGTCCGCCGCGTGACGTGTTTGCCCAGTCCACCATGCGGTCAATGCCGTGTGTTTCGGCGCTGACCTTATCCTCGGAGCGCACCGTGGGGGCGGTGACAGTGGCGAAAAATGTGGCTGCGCCTCTCTTGCTGGCGATACTCACCAGACGCTCCCACTCGCGCACCCTGGCGACTTCCTCTGGCCACCTGGTGGCAATCTCGCGCAGCTCATCCTTAGCGCACATAATGCAGGGCATGCAGCCGACGCGGTTGCACCCTTGCAGATACAGCGGGTTTGGCTTGATGCCTGCAGCCCGGTGCGCCTCGAACACCGAATCCACCGTCCATTTCAGAATGGGGCGGTAGTTGAACAGGCCTCCGCCGACTTCGTCGCACTCGGGCAGGTATCGCCGGGCCAGCGACTCATCAGCTCGCACGCCCTGCCAAGACAGCACCAGGTTGTCGCTGGACATCAGCGGCAGGAACACCTTCTCAATGATCGGGTTTCGCTTGAGTTCATCAGTGCAGAATCGCGCCTTGGTGCTGGGGAAGCGGCCCTTCCAGAGGCGCATGTCGAGGAAGGGGTTGCCGGTGGGGTGGAGCACCTCCAGGGCAGACAGCGCCACCGCCTCGGGCACTCCCTTCTCGCGCCACTTCGTTTCGATGAACTTGCGCTTGCCAGCAATCTGTCGAGCAAAGTCGGCCTTTACCCAGCGGATCGGCACTCCAACGGCCTCGGCCAGATAGTGCACGTAGTCATAGGTGGCCGGGTGTTCGTGCCCAGTATCTGCGAAGACGGCGCTGAGGTTCGGCACCTCCAGCTCGCGGGCGACCAGCAGAGTGGCCGTGCTGTCTTTACCGCCGCTCATGCTGACGATGTTGTATTCGGCCATCGTGTGGTCCTTGCATGCAGGCGCCGCCCTCGCCGGGGTGGCGTGATTCGTTGAATGGGGAAGTGTGCTGAAGGGCGCTGGGGAGATAATGCTTTTTGAAAGTGATGGGAGATGGGATTTCTAGTTGTTCTGCGTAGGCGCTTTCTCTGCTGAAGTAAGCAAGTGCGAGTGGATCTGTGAAGTTAGGACTTCGATTCTTTCACTCATTTGCTTTGTTACTTCCGTAAGAAGTGTATTTTGCTCTAACAGTTGCAGAAGCTGCTTGCTGTGCATCTCTGCGTCCCGCTGCCGTCGTTGATTGGCCATGGCAATTGCCTCTCGATGTCGCGCGTCTGCTTCGGAGGTTGCTTTGTCACGGTCGGCTTGGCGGGTTTGAGCCAGAAGAATTAGAGGGGCCGCGTATGCTGCCTGCAGACTGAACGCTAGATTCAGTAGAATGAAAGGGTAGGGATCGAACGCTGACAGCCCCGATAGACTGATACCTATCCAAATCAGTACTACTAGTGATTGAGACCCCAGAAACAACGGCGTGCCAAAGAAGCGGGCGAAAGCTTCGGCCCTGCGAGCAAATGCATCGTTACCAAACGGGTGGTGCATATGTTCATGGGCACGGTGAAACCTGAGATGGTCGACGTTTTCAGGAGCTTCATGTGGGTTAGGCTGATCAGAGATTAACGGGTCCATCTGCGGGCTCCGTGGCTGCTAGTCGTGTCAAGTCTAGACCAGCCCGCCAGCACTCCCAGCAGGCGTACCTGTTAGCGAGTATGCGTTATCGTAACGCAGTAGGCTCAGGCCGCAGCGCGCACCCTAAAGGTCAACATGGCAGTAGCGTCGTCGTTGAAGCACTCGGCCAGCTCTTGATAGGCCCGGTACTTGGCCTGGCTGCGAGTGGCTGCCCACACGCGCCGAACGTAATGGCGCGCATCGCCGAGCATGTACTTCACATCGTCCCAGTCGTACATTCCGTTGGTGATCACCTCCCACTCCTTGAGCGGCAACGTCTTAGCCATCTCGCCGTACACCATCTCCCAGGTGGGGTGATAGTTGCGGATGCGTTTCTTCGGATCGCTGTCGAGGATGACGCCGATGTACTGGCCACGGTCGGCCATGATGACGCCGGGCTCACCGTTGGCGATCACGCGGCGCCCGATCTCCGCGGGAACGTCGTAGTGGCGGCGGACGTAGTCGCAGTTATAGTTGCTCATGGATCGCTCCTTGCTCAGTCGGCCTCTGCGTTTTCAGTTGGTGGCTTTGGCTGGTAGGTCAGCGTGCCGTCAAGGATGGCGGCCTTGATCGCTTCGAACTCCCAGGCGTAGTACTGCGATTCGACGTAAACCCGCAGCTCGGGGTAGTCGTGCTGCTTACGGCGGATGAAGGCCTCGGCCGCTTCCTTGGTGAAGTGGCTGTTCACGATTTCCCAGTGCTTGTTCCAGCCGGTGACGGTGTGGTCGTCGAGCTCGGCCAGGAACCCCCACTGATCGTCCGTATCCAGTTCAAGGAAATCGCATTCGCGGTCGGCCTGGACCGCCTGGTTGATCTCCTGCCGCTCCTCCTCGTCGAGATCAGCCCAGTATTCTTCAGGGCTGAACCATCTGTTGTCTTCCAAGCAGACCACCAGGCCCTCGGCGTAGTCAGCCTCATAGCCGTAGTCGATGCGCTTCTGCTGCACGGTGAACAGCGCGCAGGCCGTGTGGTGCCACTTCACTCCCTGGCCGTTGCAGTGGTGGCGGAGGCGGGAAACGAAGTCCGCCCAGGTGTCTGCGCTCATCGGGTGACCGGTTGCCAGGCTCGGGCTGGCTTCGGTATCGCTCATGGCTTTCTCCAAGCATGCGCCGCCCTCCGTGCTGGTGGCGGCATTGTGGCAATTTGGGGTGGAATGGGGTAATACAGATGGTCGGCAATCGGGCCGTCTACAGGGAGCAGTAGAAATGGGGAGCGCTATTGAATCATTGGTGCGAGTCGCGACGGCTGGTGGAAGTGTTGTCGTGAGCGGCAACTATGAAGTAGATGGATTGGTTAGAGTTGCCATGGCGCTCAAGACAAAGGGGCAGGGCACGCTCACAATCAAAACATCAAATGCGGCAGTAGACAGCATGGTGCGGATAGCGATGGCAGCGCCTGGACAGGTCGTTTTCGACTTGACCTAGGGCCTGACAATCTCGTCGCCAGGGTTTCGCCTCAGCTCAGCCGTACTAGCCTCTTCGAACTGACGCGCTAGCTTCGGCGAGATGCAAAAGGCTGGCGCGTCAGGTCGTTCAAGTCGGCGCGCCCGCTCATCAGGATCCTGAGCAATCCACGACAGGGCCAGGTCCTGCCAGAGTTCTTGCACCTGGTCGTAGCCGTGGCGCTCGATCTCCGCATTCAGCGCAGCCTTGATCCCTGCGGGCATGTTGAAGAACACCTTCTCGATGCCCAGCTTCGCGGCCTTCGTCTTCTCGCGCTCGCGGTAGTCCGCTGAATGCTTGGCGGCTCCCGTCTTTTGCACGGCCATAGCCGATACCTCTTGATTTGTATGCGCCGCCCTCCGTGCTGGTGGCGGCATGGTGGCAATTTTGGGGGGGGTGGAGTATTACGGGTGACCGGCACTGAGTCGCTAAGGAGGCTACATGGAGCGTTTCAGTAACAGTTTGCGTTCTTCAGTCAATCATCAAGATTGGTACGTTGCGCTTTCGACAGCGTTAACGCTTCCTGATGTTTGCGGTCGGCTAATTGATCCGGCACAGGGCAGCAGCAAGAGATACGCAGCGTGGTTCGATCAATGGGCAGCGCCTTCCTACTCTATTAGGTTGCCAGCTGTCGGGCTTCACTGTTTCCTGAACGGTTCTGATTGCTATGCGTTAAGGTGCAGCTATCTTCATGAAGGTGGGGCTGATATCACTCAACAAAGAGCAAGAAAGGCTCTCGATGATTTTCACTTCATTGTGCCGCCAGTTAATGGAAACTCCATTCACTGCAATAAGATAAACAACACGCTTCAACTGCAAGTTGATTTGTTCTGCTTAGACATCGCCGATGCAGTTGATCGATGGGCTGTCAGCGTCAAGGATAATCAGGAAATCCAGAATCGGATGCGATCATTACTAACGGTCCACAACCGAGTTACTGGGGTTGGCTATTAGGCCCAGCGTTATACTGTGTTGATTAGTGATTCAAACTGCATGTCGGTCAGGCTGCAGCGCGCTGGTCTTGGATCGGTGCGCCAATCATTGCAGGCCACCCCGCTTACTCGCTGCGCCTGCCTCCATCGCATCCACAAACCGCATGGCTGCTCGGTGACTGAAGCAGAAGCCTTTGGTCTTGCCGGTGGCGATCTCGATGATGTGCCAGGCCTTGCCCTTGGCGACCGCCTGGTACAAAGGGCCAGGGGTAGGGGCGGGAAGGCCTATCAGCCCGTAGAACTCGGCAGTAGCCAATAGGGAGCGTGCACGCAGGGCGGCCAGGCCGTCCACGCGCTGTTGCATGGAGTGGTGCATGGGATGATCCTCAGTGGGATTCAGGCGTGGTGCTCGAAGGTCTCGGCCTTACGAACGATTCGAATCTGGGCGGTGCGCCGCTCTGGCGCCCTGCGGTCGCGACGCAGCGGGTCGCTGTCATCGATGACAGAATGCATGGCGATCAGACCGGCGAGGGCGATGCACAGCGGGCTGATGATCTGCCGTCGCATGGCTTCGGCCACGGCGGCTGCTCGACGTGCTACGCCGAGCTTGAACATGGCGTTCTCGATGCGGTTGGCAACAGTGCCCGGAGTGATTTGCATCTGCTGGGCAATCTGTTTAGCGGTCATGCCCTGGGCGACGCCGAGCAATGCTTCCAGCTCGCGGGGAGCCAGCCCTTTGCCAAGGTGGCCTGTCCATGTGCCGCAGGTAATCGTTTCCATGAGTGGTCCTTGGTGGGCTGCATTGGAGAGCCAATCCCGCCTGTCTCCCTGAACCTGTTGATGTAGGGTCGGGAAGGGCTCTCCGATGCAGCCTGGTGCTGGGGAAGACCAGGTGATCGGGCCGCCAGCTTGTGGTGGCGATTTGATAGTTCCCGGATGCTTAGCCACGCCGGGCCGTGGTAGCCTCGCAAGTACCTACAACTGTTGAGGCAAATTTGATGGAACAAAAAAGGCTTGCAGAGCCAAAATGCCCAAGCTGCGCAATCGTCGGTCTTGGACACATCGTGAGCCAGAGGAGCGTGCAGGAAAGCAAGGGTGGCGACGCTTGGTTTGAAGTCGCACACTGCGCTGCCTGCGGGCACGTTTATGGAGTTTTCCCGAAGGTAGTTAATTCACCTTCAATGCCTATGCCCAGCTTCCCCAGAAGGTAAGCCTGCTTGCTCTGCCTGCTGGCTGGCGAGCCTCGCTTTTCGCTCATCCAGCAGGTCGAGCAGTGGCTCTATCAGCCAATAGATGCCTGTGCAAAGCAGTCGTCTCATTTCTTTACTCCCGTTGATTTCCCGTCTGGCCCTGTCACCAAGGCCAGCCAGTGAAATCGGCCGCGACCCTCAACTGGAGTCGGTTGCGCGGCCATCTTCTGGTTATTTGTCCGGCCGCGGCATCAGCCCGCTGGAAAACTGCTTCGGCGCTTTACGCTGCACGCCCAGGGCAGTTGCCACCCCTCTGAACAGTTGAGGCCTGTCCATCGCTGCCTTCGTTGCTGGCCGGTGTCGATCCGGCGAAGGCAAATATCACGTATTGTGTTATTTGGTGTCAACACGAAACGTGATTATTTTTCAGGTGAGCAACAAAAAGCCCGGCATTTAGCCGGGCTTGGTTGGCGAAAGGAGCGCTACCAGAGGACCGAGGACCAGAAGACTTTCCCTAGAATGACGATCTCTTTAGCGACCATCTCTTCTGCGCTGTATTCCTCGTCAGGATGCTCATCACGGTTGAAGCTGCGCATCCTGATTCCACCACCAGGCAAGCGGTATAGGGTTTTCACCCGCAGCTGCCCGCCATGGTTGATTGCGTACATCTTGCCATCGATTACGGTAGTGGCGCCCTGATCAACGCCGACTGTACTTCCATCGGGTAGCACGGGCTCCATGCTATTGCCGCCAACGGTCACACAAACTGCTTCGCTTGGTTGCACGTTCTGTCGGCGAAGGGTGATTTTGCCGAACCGCAATTTGCGCGTATGTGATTGCTCAACAACCGTGCGGCCTCGGCCTGCTGAAAGCTCGACCTCTTTCAGGTAGGGCACGTATACCTCATCTCCATCCAATGGCGTTTCGTCATCCCACACATCAAATGGGCCAATCATCGTCGCGTTTGATTCGACAGCCTCAGCGCCCGCTTCCGGGGCGCTCGGTTTGTAATCCAAGATGATTTCCGACTCATCCACACCAATCGCATGTGCGATTAGGCGCAGATCCGCGAGAGATGGCTCCCGCGTATCAGTTTCGTAGTTGCCCACCCGTGATTGGGATTTCCAGCCGCAGGCAGTCGCCAGCGCGGCCTGGGAGAGCCCGGCGGCCTTGCGGTGGCGTTTGATGCGTTGTCCGAGGGTCTCTTTCATAGCCGTGATTGTAATCACGTTACGAAATACCTCGCTTTCACTCTTCGTGATTGAAAATAACACGTTACGTGTTTATCCTGGGGTCCAGTCAAGAGGAACCCCTATGAACCACGTTCGACAGATCCGAAAGGGGGCGGGAATCAGTCAGGCCAGTCTCCGGCGAAAGCTCGATTGGAACCAATCACGGCTCGCCAATTATGAGGCGGGGCGGAGGGCCCCAGGGCTGGAAGAGGCAAGACAGATCGTCTCGGCCCTAAATCAACTTGGAGCGACTTGCGCCCTGGATGATGTTTTCCCTGTTTCAGCCGGAGGTCTGACGCCAAGTGGTGCAGATTCTGATCTAGCCAGCCTTGTGCGAGTAGATGGCCAAAACACCTGCTAATTCATCCAGTACCCAAATCGCGGGCATAAAAAAACCGGGTGGCAGCCCGGCTTTCTCAACTTCTGAATCGGGATCAATTATGCATTTCTCCAATGCTGCGCGCAATGCTGCGCCTGTCGCTCTATGTCTATCGCAATGGTGGCAAGCGTGAGCGTACAAGCTATGACCTGGGCACTCGCCATTCCCAAAGCTGCACTTGAGAATCCTGCAGCCCGCCATGTCCTGCTCTGCCTGGCCAACTACGCAGGCAGCGATGGAAGAGGGGCATTCCCTTCTGCTGCGACTCTCTCCGACGACACTGGCCTTTCTGAGCGAACCGTGCGGTTGAAGCTGGATGAGCTCGCCCAGGCCGGTTGGATCGCTGAGGGTAACCAGGCAATTGCTGCCGCCCATATCGATCGCCGCGACCGTCGCCCCGTCGTTTACGACCTGCTGCTTAAGCGGGGTGCATCTGCTGCACCTCGTCCTGAACGGGGTGCAGGAAACGGCACGGGGTGCAGCTCCCAGCAGAACGGGGTGCAGCTCACGACCGAACGGGGTGCAGGAGCTGCACCCAATCCGTCATTGAACCAATCTACTCTCTCTCAGCGCGAGCCATTCGCAATGTCCCTCGACTGGGAACCGAATCCGGAACTGCTGAAAGCCTATGCCCGTCGTGCAGGTCTGACCCTGGATCAGTTCAACGCGGTTGCCATATCCGGCTTCGTGCTCCACCACGATGCCAAGGGCGTGGCCCAAACCGAAAAGCAGTGGTTGGCCGCTCTGGTCAGCTGGGTCAAATCCGATCTCGCCCGTGCTGCCCGCTCGCCTATTGTTCGCACCGGCGCATCGCAGCGCTCCAGTTTTGATGACGATGACACGTCGTGGATCGTGGAAGGGGGCAGCCAGTGAATCAGGTTGCAACCGTGGCCCATGGCTTGTGGGCAAAGGTCCAGGCTGGCCAATACGTGCCCTCGGATTACTCGCTGCCTGCCGACGTGAAGGCCGAGCTCAATCGCAAAACTGCTGGGGTGATCAACGACCTGTTCCGCGATCTGCGCACGATCTGCAGCGCCTGGAAGCAGGCATGGCCGGATGAAGCGACGTATAAGGCGGCCAAGCAGCAGTGGCTAACCGCGTTTCTTGAGGCTGGCATCAACACGCCGGAGCAACTGCAGTTCGGTTTGATGCGCTGCCGGCAATCCGGCCGTGAGTTCATCCCGGCGCCCGGGAAGTTTATCGAGTGGTGCCAGCCTTCGCCGGAAATGCTGGGTCTTCCCCCGCTGGCTGCTGCCTTCCGTGAGGCGTGCCGTAACGTGCATCCCGCCATGGCAGGGAAGGGCAAGTGGACCCATGACGCGGTCTGGCATGCCGCCAAGGAAAGTGGTTTCGAGAACCTGAACAAGCTGGCTACCGATGTGAGCGCCAAGCTGTTCGAACGCAACTACACGATTGCCGTTCGGCGCCTGGTCGCAGGTGAGCCGCTCCAGAGAATGCCGCTGGCTCTCCCTGCGGAGGTGCCAGGCCAGCGCACGCCAAAAGTAGGGAATGAAGCCCTGGCGGCGATCCGATCCAGGATGCTCGGCCGATGATCGAGCTTCCCGCACCTGACCTCACCGAATACCGATACGCGCTGTACTGCCGCTCCGACCTGTTCGGGCTCTCCAGTACCTCGCATCCACCCATTGCGCTCTATCGCGACGAAGCTTCGGCCGTCGCGCATGGCCAACTCATGTGGTCGAGCGCTTTCACCGTCATTGACCTTCATGGAGAAGACAGCCCATGCGGCAATCGAAGCTGACCAAGGCCGCACGCGGCCGGGAGTGCCAAGTGCGCATTCCCGGGGTGTGCAATGGCAATCCAGAAACCACCGTGCTTGCGCATTACCGCATGGCGGGCACTTGCGGCGTCGGCATGAAACCACACGACATGCAGGGCGCTTGGGCCTGCAGCGCCTGCCATGACGCCTGTGATGGCCGTAGCCGCGATGTCGACCGCGACACAGCGCGGCAATACCACGCCGAGGGCGTGATGCGTACCCAGGCCTCTTTGATCAATGAGGGGGTGCTGATCGCATGAGTGCGACCCGGGAAGTGAAGTTCAGCGAGGCCGAAGTTCGCCGGCAGGCTGCCGACAAGGCCGTACGCGACCTGCGCGACCCTCGTCACCCTGGCCTGTACCTGCGGTTCTGGATCACTCGCGAGCGCGGCACGTGGCACCTGGTGCGCGGCAGGAAGTGGGTGCCGGTCGCACGTTGGCCCGACTTGGGCGTTGCAGCGGTGATTGCCGAACTGCCCGCGCTGCGTCGGCGCCTGCTGCGAGATCCGGCCACCGCGCCCGTGGCGTCCGGCATGGGTACCGTGGGCCAGCTGCTGGACTGGTACGGCGACCGGATGGCCCGCGACCGCTCGTTGTCAGCGAAGCGCAAGGCAGGCGCACGGTCTGCCATCGCTCAGCACTTGAAACCGCGACTGGCGGATCTGGCCCTGACGGACGTGAGTGCCGACTCTCTCGACAAGCAACTGATGTGGCCGGCTCAGGCCGATGTGTCGCTCTCGTATCTGCGGCAGATGTTCGCCCTGTTGCTGACCGCCTTCCGCCAGGCCTTGAAACTGGGCCTGATCGACGGGAACCCCATGGCCGGGATGCGCTTCAACGACTTTACCAAGGCCAAGATCCTGCCGAAGGCGGCGCGCCTGCGTGACGTGCAGCTACCCGAGCTGATGCAGCAACTGGCTCACGCCTTCGACGCGACCCCCAGTGACGCCATGCTGGCCCTGATGATGCTGGCCCATGGCACCCGAATCGGTGAGACCCGTGTGGCGCGGTGGGCTGATGTCTCGTTGGCGGCGGCCGAGTGGTTCATCCCTGCGGCGAACACCAAGACCCGCACCGAGCACCGCTTGCCTCTGACCGCCCAGCTGCAAGCACTGCTGACCCGGTACCGGGCGATTCAGCAGGCTCAGGGTTACCAAGGTGCCTACCTGTTCCCGAGTCGACGCGGGCTGCCGCTTAGCGAGACGCAGGCCAGTGCCGTCTTCACCCGGTTGGGGCAGGGCGCCTGGACCAGTCACGACCTACGCAAGGTGTCCCGCAGCACCTGGACCGACCTCGGCATCGACGGCCACATCGGCGAGATGCTGCTGAATCACTCGCTGGGCAAGATCGCCAGCACCTACATCCACACCCAGGCCATGCAGCAGCGCCGGGCAGCCCTGGAGAAGTGGCACACCTGGTTAGACGGCATTGGCTTCGGTGCCATTCACGGCCTTACAGAGGCCTTATCCGAGATTTCTCATAACGGCGCGCAGCCCGCTAATGGCGGGGCTTCGAGCGACCTTACCGAATTTGTTACTAGCGAGGATTCGAAAGCATGAAAAAGAGCCACGGACCGGCCCTGAAGAAGCCGGTGATTGAGCTGGCTCAATGCCCTGAATGCCGTGGGAGAGGGCTTATCAAGGGGGTGTTTTACGAGCTGTCATGCGAACGCTGCAACGCCTCGGGCTGGGTGGCGGCTTCAACCGGCGAGGCCTTGGCCCTGAATGACCTGGTGACCCAGCTCAGCATGAGGCTGCAAGCGGCGACACGGCAGATCGAGCAGTTGAGGATGGCGCGGGCCACGGGGCCAGCGGCCGGGTATCAGGAAAGCAACCGGCTCGGCGCTGGTGGCACCAATTACACTGGGGACTGAAGGATGAACATTAGGAAACCGTTGCATCGCCCATTGGGGGACACTGAATACATGCTTGAACAATGGGGTTGGTGGCGGATGGAAGGCATGGGAATACCCGGCTACACGTCGCCAGCTTTTGCCCTGATGCGCGATCATTTGCCGTCGGCTTCCAAGACATTTTCGATTACTGATGAACTGGCTATGACGGTCGACGGAGCCGTGGCTCGCTTGTGCCGGCGTGATCAGCAGATGGGGGATATGGTCTGGCTTTACTATGGTGCCAAGTGGCCTGCCATACGAGTGGGGCGGCATTATGGTTGCAGCGAGATGAAGGCTCGCGAACTCATCAAGGCGGGTGTAGCCTGGATCGATTGTGTGCTGGAAGCTAGTCGGGAAGCAGCATGACTACGTTCTGTGGGAGGGAAAGTCTACTGCGGAATACGGAGCCTTCTTGCCTTTTTGGGCCGGTACTCAGACCTAGTCATTAGGTGGTTCTGCTGAGTGGTCCAGAGTCGTCAGTGTGGGGAATGACGCAGTGAACGTCGTGCCTTTCTCTGCGGAGGAGGTCACGATCACTTCCCCGGAATGAGCTCTCACTATTTCGCGCACGATGAAAAGACCCAGCCCGATGCTTCGGAGGCCTGCATTGTCATGGCTTCCACGTATCATGGGTTCGAACAGATCCTTGATCAGCTCTTCGGGGATCGGCGTGCCTAGGTTGTGGACGGCGAGAATTACCTCCTCATCAGAAATGCGGGATTCTACGGTCACGCTGCCGTTGGGTGCGCCGTAGGCGATAGCGTTGGCAATCAAATTCCCAAGAAGCTGATAGAGCCGGTCGCTGTCCGCGCTGAACTCTCCTTGCCCAGCGATCTGGTGGATGAGTTCGTGGCCTGGGAAAACTAACCGTAGTTCTTCCAGGCACTCCTCCACCAGCATGTGCAGATCGACGGGCTCCCTTGTCACCGCGATGCCACGTCCAACCTGTACCAACGTAAAGTCGAGCAGGTCCGCCACCAGACGCTGTGCCCGGCCTACCGAATGCGTGATGTGGCCTACGGTCTGCAACGTCTTGGAATCTAGGTGCTTGCGTGCCAGTAGGTTGGCAGCCATTTTGATTGCGGCCAATGGGTTTCGTAGGTCATGGCTAACGATGCCTATCATCTGTTCCGCAAATAGGGCCCTGTCTTCCGCTGCCGCATAGGTCAGCCGCAACTTGCCCTGGGCCACGTCCAGGGCTCGCTGGGATTTCAGGTGGTTTGCCAGGTGCCGCTCTGCGAGCATGCGAGCATTGAGCAGCTCTCGTTCATATCGGTTGCGGTCTCGCGTCTTGAAAAGCGTTAGCTCGTGAAAAATACCGCTTGCATGCTCGCACCTGATGCCGTTGAGCATCATTGAAATGAGGTGGCCATCTCGGTGAACGAGGTCGAACTTCACATCTGAAATTGCTCCCTGTACATGCATGAGTGGGAGCCAATGGGTCTGGTGGAAGGCGCGCGCCTCATCGCTCATCAAGGTCTGAATTTGACGATTCAAAAGCTCCTGTTTGGAGTACCCGATCCAGCGGCAAAAGGTCAGATTGACCCTCTTGATAGCGCCGCCTTCCGCCGTCAGCAACAATCCACAGGCGGCATCGTCGAAGAAAATATCGCTGCTGGGTATCGAATCGCTCTCTTCTGCCATGGCGGCAATCACCCTGTGTGGGACATTATCCTGATGACTTTCAACAAGAAATTATAGCCTGCGCCTCGACGTGAAACGCTTTAGAGGAATATTTTGCTACGCTCGTTAATTGGTATTTTCTATTTTTGCCGGTGGTCCGATAAATAATTTCTTGGTCTTAATAAGCGCATACTCAATATAGCTCAGGACTTCTGAGCATTGAGAGGTGTGTATGACCAGAGAAGGGAATAATGGCCAGGGTGGCAGGAGACACGGGCAGGGTGACTTGCAAAACGGTCGAGAAGAGGATGCCAAAACAGCTCGCCCCGACGGCCGCAATGAGTACATTGATAAGCGACCATTTCGAGGCGGGCAGAAGCAAGGTCCGCCGGACCCATCGCGGGCATCCAATGCCGAGCGCTATAGCTTTAACGAGCGCCCACTGGAGTAATTGTGAATTTTTTCCATAAGGCTATTTGAAGAGCTTGTTTATGAATTCGCCTATTTCTGGTGATTACCAAAGAGAGAAGCCCAGCCATGCGCTGGGCTTTGCATTTAACGCGATATGCTCAGTTTCGCTGATTGCTGAGCCTTGAGTGGTTGTTTATCTCCAGTGTTCCAGGTTTCAGACAGTCGGTAGGGCGAGAGCGGTGCCCTGTAACAAAGCGACCGGTGGCTTGAAATAAGAACGAACAGGTTGGTGTCGGTAGTCATCAAATTAGGTGTGACATCTGATAATCCACTTGAGGTATGCCGCTATGAGCAGTGATCCAAGAGAACCGGGCGGAAGGAATCCAAATATCGCTACCGAGCCAGACTCGGTGGATGACGACCCACTCATCGATGAGGAAGAGGATCATGAGGAGGTCGAAACGCAGCGTGTAAATCCAGAAGAGGCGGATATGCCACATGAGTAACGCCCGTTGCTTAGGCCAAAGCCCAGCTTCCGCTGGGCTCTTTCATTTGGCTAGCCCGGGACCTCCTGGCCGCTATTCCTTATTCCTCGCCGCGAAAACAAAGGTTGTCCATATGGAATAGCTCTGTTTTCATAGCAGCGTGTCCGGCTGGCAACGCAACGTGACACTGACAGTTCCCAGCCAAGGAGTTGGTGTTTCCATTCTGCGAATGACGCTTCCACGCAGTGGCTGACCCAGCGTCCGACGATCATGCGGTAAGCTCCCGCTTCCGACTTACTTCGAAAGGCTCGCCACTCCGGCGGGCCTTTTTCATTTGCGCTCCCGATAGCGGGAGGAACTGAGATGGCCCATATGCCTGAGAAAGATCCCGGCCTTTGGGCCGCAGCGCTAGCTTGGCTGATAGCGCACCAACCCCAGCTTTCCACTGGCGGCATTGCCGCCGCAGTGGCCATGTTTCGAGTCATTTATGGAGGTGGCCGAGGCCGAAAAGTTCTGCTCGAAGGCGCCATCTGCGGCCTTATAGCAGTAAGCCTGTTGCCAGTGCTGGAGTACTTCGCTCTACCTGCCAACCTTTCGGTCTTCGCCGGTTGCATGGTTGGTTTCATGGGGGTGGATAAGCTGCGTGAGTACTCCGACCGCTTCATGGGCAAGAAGGTGGAGGGCTGATCTATGCCGCCCAAGGCCAAGCGCCCGTGTCGTGTTCCTATGTGTCCCGGCAAAACCGGCGATAGCCACGGTTACTGCACCGCGCATGGCTCGCTTGCAAGTGGTTGGAGCAACCCAAGCCGTGGCACTGCTGAGCAGCGTGGCTATGACTGGGCATGGCGCAAGCTTGCCAAGGCAGTACTCAAACGAGATCGCTATCTGTGCCAGTGCCATGACTGCAATGGTCGGCGACTGCCGGCCACAGAGGTTGACCATCGCATACCGAAGTTCGAAGGGGGAACGAATGACCCATCCAACCTGTCTGCCATCAATGAAAACTGCCACAAGTTCAAAACGGCGGCAGAGTCGGCACGGGCTCGGTCAGGCCGTCCGCCTGGCGCGTGAGGCAATGCGTTTGCGCGAAAGAGCGATCAAGCGCAGCCGAAGTACCGAGCTGATCTGCCATGGTGACTGGCACCTGGATCGAGCGCTGTACTGCTGGAAAAACATTCATAAGCTTGGAATTCCAGAGCTGATTTCGCGTGTTCAACATGAGTTAGTGGCAGCAATTGACGCATACATGCATGCCGCTGACGGAGTGCCAAAGCGTCCGTTTATACATCTGGCTGCCTTAATCGATGGCGAGAGTCTGCGGGCAAAATTAGCGAAAAGTGGTCAAAAATCGGCCAAATTAGGGGGCGGGGCAAAATCCCTACAGCTTTCGTCTCTCTCCACCGATCGCCCAGCCTTTTTCACACACCCGCGAAATTAAAAAAATCGCATTCCAGAAAATCGGGAGGCCTGAACGATGGGGCGACCCGCGAAACCTACCGCCCTCAAGCTGCTGCAGGGCAACCCCGGCAAGCGAAAACTCAAGAAAGACGGCCCCGCGCCGGCGCCGCTGGCGGAAACCCCAGACACCCCGGAGTGGTTGGGGGAATGGGCTGTTGAAATGTGGGGCACCATCGCGCCCTGGCTGACCCAGACCGGGATCATGACCCGCACCGACACGCACAATCTGGCGGTCTTCTGTGCCGCCTATGAGCGGTGGCGGCTGGCCGAGGAAGAAGTGGCCAGCAAGGGCATCACCGTCGTGGACGCCAAGGGCGTGCTCAAGAAAAACCCAGCCTGCACCGTGATCAACGAGGCGCTGCGTCAGTTGGCCAGCTTCGGGGCAGCCCTCGGGCTGGACCCGGCCAGCCGTGCGCGCCTGATGGGCAGCGGCGGGCCGGAGAAACCAGAAAACCCGTTCATCGTGCTCAAAGGAGGGCGGGCCTCGAAGTGAGTTAGGACATGGCCAGCTACCCGAACGTAAACGCGGCGAACAAGTACGCCCGCGACGTGGTGGCCGGCAAGATCCCGGCATGCAAGTACGTGCGTCGGGCCTGTCAGCTCCATCTGGATGACCTGGCCAAGTCGAAGAAGCGCAATTTTCGCTGGACCTTCGACCGCGACACCGCCGAGCAGGTGGCGGTGTTCATTCAGCTGCTGCCTCATGCCAAGGGCAAATGGGCGGCGCTGCGCGAGCTGATCAAGCTTGAGCCGTGGCAGCTGTTCATTTTCTGCAGCATCTTCGGTTGGGTCGACAAGAAGACCCGCCGCCGCCGGTACCGCGAGGTGTACATCGAGGTACCGCGCAAGAACGGCAAGAGCGTGCTGGCTGCCGGCGTCGGCCTGTACATGCTGGTGATGGATGGTGAATTCGGCGCCGAGGTGTATTGCGGGGCGACCACCGAGCGGCAGGCCTGGGAAGTATTCAAGCCGGCGCGGCAGATGGTGCGGCGCACGCCCGAGCTGGTCGAGGCCTTCGGCATCCAGGTCGCGGCGAAAAACCTGTCGGTGATCGGCGACGAAAGCAAGTTCGAACCCCTGATCGGCGACCCCGGCGACGGCCAGTCACCGAGCTGTGCCATCGTGGATGAGTTCCACGAACACACCTCGGCTGCGCTCTACGAAACCATGCTGACCGGCATGGGCGCTCGCGATCAGCCGATGATGTTTGCCATCACCACGGCGGGCTACAACATCGCCGGACCGTGCTACCTGCAGCGCGCCCAGGTGATCGACAAGCTGGAAGGGACGGTGCCGAACGACGAGTTGTTCGGGATCATCTACACAATCGACGAGGACGACGATTGGAAAGACCCGGCGGTCCTGCGCAAGGCCAACCCCAACTATGGCGTCTCGGTCGGGGCTGAGTACCTGCTGAAACGCCAGGCCGACGCAACGCGTTACCCGTCACGGCAAAACGCGTTCAAGACCAAGCACCTCAATATCTGGGTAAGCGCCAAAGAAGCCTGGCTGAATATGGCCGACTGGGAGGCGTGCGGCGATCCTACGCTGACCCTGGACCAGTTCCTGGGCCAGCGCTGTTGGATCGGCATTGACCTGGCCAGTAAGTCGGATATCTGTGCGGTGTCGCTGGTGTTCCTGGACAAGGTGGAGCTGGTCCCAGGCAGCGGCAAGTGGGTCAACCGCTGGACGATCTTCTGCAAGTCGTTTTTGCCCGAAGGCGCGATAGAGCGGGGCGGGCCGAACAAGGCCGCTTACGAGGCCTGGGCCAACGCCGGGTTGCTGGAAGTCTGCGACGGCGAGGAAATGGACTTCGACCTGGTGCGCGACATGGTGGGCGATTTCGCCGCGATGTTCGATGTGCAGGAGGTGGCGTACGACAAATGGCGCGCTACCCAGCTGGCCCACCAGTTGCAGAAGGACGGCGCCGAGGTGGTCGAGATGGGCGGTGGTGTGGCCAGCATGAACCTGCCCATGCGCGAGCTGGAAGCGGCGCTGTTGTCTGGTCGCGTGCGTCACTCCAGTGACCCGGTGCTGGCCTGGCAGGCCGGCAACGTCGTGGTGCGTCCGTACAAGGGCTGCATCACGCCGATGAAGGCCGACGAAGGCAAGACTGACATGCGCAAAATCGACGGCATTGTTGCCGCGTTGATGGCGATGAACCGTGCCATGGTCAGCGAATTTGAGCCGGAAGGGCTGTTGGCCAGCCTGACCGAAGACGACCTATTAGCTATGTGAGCCCCAACAATGAAATGGCTTCCTGAATCTATCGGGACGGCAGGCTTTTGCCTGTTCGTCGCGGGCCTCTACGTCCAGTTCGGGGCGGGGGTGGCCCTGATGGTCGGTGGCGGCCTGATGGTGGCCGGTGCCGCCAAGGCGGTGTGGCGATGATCCTGGGCGCGATGTTCGAGCAGCGCAGCAGCCTGGAAGTGCCCAGCACGCCGATGAACAGCAAGGAGCTGACCGAATACCTGTTCGAAGGGCAGGGCATCAGCGTCAGCCCGGCTTCGGCCATGCGCCTGACGGCGGTGTATGCCTGCATCTACGTGCTGTCCAGCTCCATGGCCCAGCTGCCATTGAGCGTGCTGCGCAAGGTCAACGGGCGGATCCAGGTGGCCACCGACCATCCGGCTCATTACCTGCTGCACGATGAGCCGAATACCTGGCAGACCTCCTACCGCTGGCGGGAAACCAAGCAAGCCCATGTGCTCGGCTGGGGCAACGGCTACACGCGCACGGTGCGCAGTCGCCGCGGTGAATTGTTGTCGCTGGAAATGCACGAGCCGCAACACACCGAGCTGGTGAAGAACGGCAATCGCTGGGTGTATTCGACCCAGGATGAGGACGGCGCGCCGCTGGCCGTGTCACCCGAGGACATGATTCACCTGCGCGCCATCGGCTCGCACCGGCGCATGGGTATCAGCCCCATCCGGCAGAACGCCGACACCATCGGCCTGGGCATGGCCACGGTGCGCTATGGCAAGGAGTTTTTCGAAGGTGGCGGCCGCCCGACTGGGCTGGTCACTGTCAAGGACGGGAAGCTGGATAACGCCAGCTGGGAGCGCCTGAAAACGGTCTGGCGCGCCGCCGTGGAACGGCTCAAACGCTCGGACAACAAGACGCTGCTGTTGCCCGCCGACCTCGATTACAAGGCGCTGACCATTGCGCCCGAGGATGCGCAATTTCTCGAGACTCGCAAGCTGACCCGCAGCGAGATTGCCAGCATCTTCAACGTGCCGGCGCACATGATCAACGACCTGGAAAAGGCCACGTTCTCGAACATCAGCGAACAGGCCATCCAGTTCGTGCGCCATACGGTCATGCCGTGGGTGAAGAACTGGGAGGAAGAAGTTAACCGCCGCGTCTTCACCCGCGCCGAGCGCATGGCCGGCTACTACGTCAAGTTCAACCTGGCTGGCCTGTTGCGCGGCACCCCGAAAGAGCGCGCCGAGTTTTACCGCATCGCCATTCAAGACGGTTGGATGAGCCGCAACGAAGTGCGCGTGCTGGAAGACCTCAACCAGCTGGAAGGCCTCGACTCGATGTTGCTCAACGTCAACACGCAGTTGCTCGGCGCCGACGGCAAGCCGTTACCCGTAACGAAGCAGGAATAACCCATGAGTGAATTCGAACAACGCATGTTGCAGGCACAGCATTGCGAGCTTCGTGCTGTCCAGCCGGATGACCAGGGCAGCGCACCGAAGATCGCCGGCTATGCCGCTGTCTTCAACCAGCGTAGCGACCTGTTGGGCGGCACCTTCGTGGAGATCATCGCCCCGGGCGCGTTTGATGACGTGCTCAATCAGGACACCCGTGCGCTGTTCAACCACGACCCGACTTACCTGCTGGGCCGCACGGCCAGCGGCACGCTGCGCCTGACCGTGGATGAGCGCGGCCTGGCCTACGAAATCGACACGCCCAATACACAGACCATCCGCGACCTGGTGGTCGAGCCGCTGCGCCGTGGCGACATGAGCGGCAGCAGCTTCGCCATGCGGGTGGCCAAGGGCGGCGATACCTGGCACGAAGAGAAAGACGGCCTGATCGTGCGCACCATTTTCAGGATCGCCGAGCTACGCGACGTAGGGCCGGTGGCGTTCCCGGCTTACCCCGACTCCAGCGCTGCCCAGCGCTCCCTGACTGCCTGGAAGCAGGCGCAAACCGAAGGCGACGAAGCCCGCGCAAATTTCGAGCGCGAGGCCCGCGAGCGCCTGCTTGACCTAACTGAACTGTGATCCCAAGGGGGAGCTATGACCCTGCAACAACTGAAAGAAGCCTATAACAAGCTGTCGGCCGAAATGCGCTCGCTGCACGACACCACCCCGGACGACGGTTGGACCGGTGAGGTCCGCGCCAAGTGGGAGGGCATGAAAACCGACCTCAAGGGACTCAAGGACAAGATCGAGCGCGAAGAAGAACTGCGCGCCCAGGATCAAAGCTTTGTCGAAGGTCTGGACCGTGACCGCCCGAACAAAACGCCGGAGAACGAAGCCGACACCGAGCAACGCAGCGCCTGGGACAACTGGGTACGCAGTGGCATGGAGGGGCTGAGCGCTGAACAGCGTTCCATGGTCCTGCAGATGCGCGCCCAGGGCACCAACCCGAGCGAGGCGGGCGGCTTCACCGTACCGACCACCCTGCAGGCGCGGGTGATTGAGTCGCTGGTGACCTACGGCGGTATTGCTTCGGTGTGCCAACTGCTGCAGACCGACAACGGCGCGCCAATTGCCTGGGCCACCAGCAACGGCGGCGAAGAAGAGGGCGAGCTGATCGGCGAGAACAAGGCCACTGGCGAAAAGGACGTCGAGTTCGGGATGGGCACCCTGGGGTCGCACACCATCAGCTCGAAGATCATCCGCGTCTCTGAACAGTTGTTGCAGGACTCGGGTATTGACATGGAAGCCTTCCTGGCCGGCCGCATCGGCAAGCGCGTGTCGCGTACCCGTAACCGCCTGATCGTCCAGGGCACCGGCGCCGGTGAAACTGCCGACGCGCCGGCGCAGCCGAAAGGCTTGGAATACTCGACTCCTCAAGGTGCCATGACGGCCAAGGCCACCGCCTTCACCTGGCAGGAGGTCAACAGCCTGATTCACTCCATTGACCCGGCGTATCGTGCGGCCGCCAAGTTCCGCTTGGCGTTCAACGACAAGACGCTGCAGGCGATGGAAGAAATGGTGGACGCCAACAACCGCCCGCTGTGGCTACCTGGCATCGACAGCGACCGTCCGGCCACCATCCTCAAGCATCAGTACGTGATCGATCAGGCGATTGCTGATATCGGCGCCGGCAAGAAATTCATGTATGCCGGCGACTTCAACGAATTGGTGCTGCGCGCGGTGCGTAGCCTGACCCTCAAGCGCCTGGTGGAGCGTTACGCCGAATACGGCCAGGTTGGCTTCCTGGCCTTCGTGCGCTTCGGTCTGGTACTGCAGGACACAGCCGCCATCAAGCACCTGGTGGGCAAGACCGCTGCCTAACGGGAGGGCTGCCGATGCTGACGCTTGAGCAAGTCAAGAGCCATTGCAAGCTGGAACTGGACGAAACCGAGGAAGACACGCTGCTGCAGGCCTACGCCCGCGCAGCACGTCGCCAGGTCGAGAAGGACAGCGGCCGGCGGTTGTACTGGGTCACGCTGCCGGCCGACGCGCCGGCCGACGCGACCGGCGATGAAGCCTACCTGCGTGGGCTGCTGCCGATCGATGCGCCGGAGAACGCGTTACCCGTAACGGATGACGTGGAGCTGGCCATGCTGCTGTTGGTCGCCCACTGGCACCGCAACCGCGAGCCGGTCACCGAGTCGACCAGCGGTGGCACCAAGGCGCTACCGCTGGCCTATGACGCCCTGGTGCAGCCATACCGCTGGTTCATGCTGTGAGGGAGCCGGAAGCGGGCGAACTGCGCACCCGGGCGGTGGTGCGCATCCGCAACGACACGCCCAGCGGTCCCAGCCTTGAATCGCACTTCGAGCCGGTGGCCAAGCGCTGGTGCAAGATCGAGCCATTAGGCACGGCCACTTATACCGGGTTGGTGCAGACCGGCACGACCATCACGCACCGCATCTACTGCCGGTTCGTGCGTGATCTCGACACCCGGCATGAGCTTGTCGCTGGCGGTCGGGTGTTCCGCGTCAAGCGGGCTACCGGCATGCGCGGGCGGCAGGTGTGGTCGGTGATCGAGGTCGAGGAACTGCAGGCGGCGAGTGCGCCGGCGGGAGGGGGCCGCGGCCAACTCCGTTTCGATTGACGGCTACCTGCATGTCGAAGGCTTTGACCAGTTCGACCGCGAGGCCTTCAACAAGCGAAAGGTACGCGCCGGCATGCGCAAGGTTGGCCAGGTCATCACTGGCAGGGCGCAGATGAACTTGGCCTTGGGTGGTGGCCAGGACGGCTACCCGATCAACCGAAGCGGGGCCACCACTGACTCCATTGGCTACAAGGTGTCGCGCTCGGGGTTCATGGTGCGAGTTGCCCCCACCAAGACACCGAGTATGAAGGCCTTCTACCCGGCCTACCTGCACTACGGCGTGCGCCGCAAGAGTGGGGGCGGCTGGCGGATCAAGCCCCGCGACAACTATATGAGCGACGCATTGGTCGACAGCCGCGCCGACGTGCAACGCATTCTGCAGCAGGCCTTCGCCGCCGCGCTGCTCAACTGAGTACATGACATGAAAATCACGCCTGTGATCGAGCAGCTGCGTGCGCATGCACCTGGCTTCGAGGGCCGCGTGGCCGGCGGTCTGGATTGGGATCCGACTGCCGACAGCGCCAAGATGGAGCCGCCAGCGGCCTACGTGATCGCCATCGGTGACTCGGCCGATGAGCCGGAATCGCAGAACGTCTACACCCAGGCCGTACGTGATGCCATCGACGTGTGCGTTGTGCTGCCGACCGACGATGAGCGCGGGCAATCGGTGGTCGACGTGCTGCATGACGTGCGTGCCCAGTTGTGGCGCGCCCTGGTGGGCTTCGAACCCGACGACGAGTCGGGGCCTCTGTTGTACGACGGTGGCCAGCTACTGCTGCTCGACCGCGACCGCATGGTGTACCGCTACCGCTTCTACGCCGACTTCCAGCTCGGTCGCTGGGAGCAGACCGGTGAAGGCAAACCGCAGACCTGGCAGGAAGTGCAGTTGGCCGGCTTGCCATATCTGGCGGGGATCGACACCCGATTCGACTTCCTCAACCCCCTGAAAGACCCCAACGTCAGCGCCCCCGGGCCTGATGGCCGGGTCGAGTTCACCACCCGTGAGGACTTGAACCCATGAAAACCGTGAGCCTCAAACCGGCACCGGGGCGTGATTGCCCGATGCCAGGCCAGCCGGGCAAGTACTTGCCCGCAGACGGGGCCGCCGTGCCCCGCGATGCGTACTGGGAGCGCCGCCGCATCGACGGCGACGCCCTGGAGCAGAAGACCACCACCCGAGGGAGCAAAGCGCAATGAGCGTCAGTTTCAGCAACATTCCGAGCGACCTGCGCGTGCCGCTGTTCTATGCCGAAGTCGACAACTCCATGGCCAACAGCGGCGCATCCAGCCTGCGCCGGCTGATCGTCGGCCAAGTCAACGATGACGCTGACAGCGACGAGATCGGACGCCTGGTGCTTGTGTCGAAGACCAGCGATGCCAAGGACATTGGTGGCCCCGGCTCGATGCTGGCCGCCATGCATGCCCGCTGGCGATCGATCGATGTGGCCGGCGAGGTCTGGTGCCTGCCGCTCAAGGTAGGCACTGGCGCGGCCGCAACGGCCACCGTTACGGTAACGGGCAGCGTCGCCACGGCCGGCCTGGTCAATCTGTACGTGGCTGGTCAGCGCGTGCGGGCCGACGCGGTGGTCGGGGCCTCGGCCGAGGCCATGGCGGCCGGCCTGGCAGCAGCGGTCAATGCTGCCATTGACCTGCCGGTGACGGCCACTGCTGCCTCCGGCGTGGTCACCCTGCAGGCGAAGTTCAAGGGCGAGCTGGGCAACGATATCCAGGTGCAATTGAACCGCCTCGGGCGGGCCAACGGTGAAATGACGCCGGCCGGGCTGACGGTGGTGGCCACGGCCATGACTGCTGGCGCCGGCATCCCGACCGTGTCGGCGGCCCTGGCCGCGCTCGGTGACGAAGAGTTCGAGTTCATCGCCCAGCCGTGGACCGATGCCGACACGCTGGGCGCCTGGAAAACCGCCATGGATGACAGCGCTGGCCGCTGGTCCTGGGCGAAACAGCTGTATGGCCATGTGTACTGCGCGCAGCGCGGCACGCTGGGCCAACTGGTCGCCGCGGGGCGCCTGCGCAACGACCCGCATATCTCCGTGCATGGCTTCGAACGCGGTGTGGCACAGCCGGCGTGGGAAGTCGCGGCAGCCTGGGGTGCGCGTACCGCAGTGTTCATCAGCGCCGACCCGGCCAGGCCGACGCAGACCGGTGCACTGACGGGGATCGACCCGGCGCAGGCAAGCGACCGCTTCACGCTGACCGAGCGCCAATCCCTGCTCACTAGTGGGGTGGCCACGGCCGTCTACAGCGGCGGCAGCTACCGCATCGAGCGGGCTGTTACGACCTACCAGCGCAACGCCTACGGCCAGCCGGATGATTCCTACCTGGACAGCGAGACACTGCACCAGTCGGCCCACGTGATCCGTTACCTGCGCAGCATCATCACCAGCAAGTACGGGCGCCACAAACTGGCCAACGACGGCACGCGCTTCGGCCCTGGCCAGGCCATCGTCACGCCGAAGGTGATTCGCGGCGAGCTGGTCGCGGCTTATGGCGCGCTCGAGCGTGACGGCATTGTCGAGAATGCCGAGGCGTTCAATCAGTACCTGATTGTGGAGCGCGACCCGAAGAACCCCAACCGCCTGAGCGTGCTGTTCCCGCCGGACCTGGTGAACCAGCTGCGCGTGTTCGCGCTGCTGTACCAGTTCCGCCTGCAGTACCCAGACGCGGCGTAACCTCATCATTCAACCCAAGCCCGCCCCGTGCGGGCTTTTTTATGGGAGTGCCCTTTATGGGTCAGAAAGTCGCGGGCACCTGCTTTATCAAGGTCGATGGCGATCAGTTGGTGATCACCGGCGGCGTGGAATGCCCGCTGTCGGACAGAAAGCGCGAAACCATCACGCGGGGGTACTTCAAGGAAGAAGACCTGATCCCGTACATCGCCGTGGACGCGGTGAAAACGCCGAACTTCCCCCGGGCCAAGCTGGCCGCCGGGATCAGCATGACCATCACCGCCGAGCTGGCCGACGGCTCGGTCTACGTGCTGAGCGGTGCGTACCTGGTCGATGAAACCAAAGTGACTGGCGACGACGCGAAAGTCTCGCTCAAATTCGAAGGCATCCAAGGAGACTGGCAGTAATGAGCACCGTAACCCACACCCTCGCAACCCCCATCCAGGCCCACGGCGAGGAAGTCAAAGAACTGACCCTGCGCCGCCCAACCGTGCAGGAGTGCCGCGCTATCAAGGTACTGCCCTACAACATCGGCGGTGAAGGCTATCCGGTGGTCGACCTCGAAGCGGCGGCCAAGTACGTGGCGGTCTGCGCCTGCGTGCCCACCAGTTCGGTCAACCAATTGGACCTGTCCGACTTGAATACCCTGGCCTGGACCGTCGTCGGTTTTTTCATGCCCCAAGGTTCGAATCAGTCGGAGGGCTGACCGAGCTGGCCTACGACCTGGCCTGGTGGTGGAAAGCCACCCCAGGTGAGGTGCTGGGGTGGACCCTCGACATGCTGTTCGAGAGTGAAGAAAACGCGTGGCGCATCAACGCGCTAACAGGGGGAACCGGTGGCGGATAAATTCCAACTCAAGGCGCTGATCACCGGCGTCGACAAGCTGTCGCCGGTACTGAGCGGGGTGCGCAAGAATGCCGCCATCCTGCGCAAGCAATTGAACAGTTCGGGGCTAGGCAAGATCAGCTTTGACGAGGTCTTGCAGGGCGGGGCGATTGCTGCCCCGTTCGTCATGGGCGTGAAAGCGGCCATTGACTTTGAAAGCGCCATGGCCGACGTCAAGAAGGTGGTCAACTTCGAGTCGCCAGCGCAGTTCAAGGCGATGAGCGACGACGTGCTTGGCCTGTCCGAGCGTCTGCCGATGGCGGCTGAGGGGATTGCGAAGATTGTCGCCGCAGGCGGTCAGTCTGGCATTGCCCGGGAAGAGCTGAACCGTTTCTCGGAAGACGCGGTGAAAATGGGCGTCGCCTTCGATCAGACGGCTGAAGAGTCGGGCTCGATGATGGCCAAGTGGCGCACGGCCTTCAAGATGAACCAGACTGAAGTAGTTGCGCTGGCCGACCAGATCAACTACCTGGGCAACACTGGCGCGGCCAGCACCGGGCAAATCTCAGCGATCCTGACCGCCATTGGCCCGCTGGGTGAAGTGGCGGGCGTTAGCGCGGGCCAGCTGGCTGCGATGGGCTCGACCCTGGCTGGGGTGGGCATCGCCCAGGACGTGGCCGCCACGGGCATCAAGAACTTCATGCTGACCTTGACCGCCGGTACGGCGGCCACCAAGGCGCAGAAGGATGCCTACAAGGCGTTGCGTTTGGACGCAAACGAGATCGCCAAGGGCATGCAGACCGACAGTGAGGGGACGATCAATCGCGTCCTGCAGACGCTGGCCAAGGTTGAGAAAAGCAAGCAGGCGGCAGTGCTCACCAATCTGTTTGGTAAGGAGTCAGTAGGGGCAATCGCGCCGCTGCTGACGAGCTTGCCCACGTTGCAGAAGAACTTCAAATCGGTCGGTGACGTCAGTCAGTACGCCGGTTCGATGAACAGCGAGTATGCCGCCCGGGCGGCCACGACCCAGAACGCTATGCAACTGCTGCAGAACCGGGTGACCCGTTTGGGTATCGCGGTTGGCAGCATGCTATTGCCGCCGCTGAACGACTTCATGGCGGCTGTAGGGCCGATCCTCAGCAACGTGACCTCGTTGGCGGGAGCCCAGCCTTGGTTGATCAAGGGCGTGCTGGGCGCCGCCGTGGGCTTCGCTGCGCTGCGCCTGGCCGCAGTCGGCACAACGGCCGCCCTGGCGTTGATGAGCAGTGTCGCAAGCTTGAGCCCGGTTGGCCTGGTGGTACGCGGCATTGCCATTGTAGCAGGGGTGCTGATTGCCAACTGGTCGACCGTGGCACCGTATTTCCAGCTTGTATGGGACAAGATCAAGGGTGCGGCGCTGGCCGTGTGGGGATGGATGAAGACCGCCTTCGCCTGGACGCCGCTGGGGCAGGTCGTGGAAAACTGGGGGCCACTGACACAGTTCTTCAGCGCGCTATGGGGGCTGCTCAAGGCACTATCGGTGCCATTTCTGAACTTCCTGAAAGGGATGTTCAACTACACGCCGCTGGGCCAGATCGTCGCTTACTGGGGGCCGCTGACCGAGTTCTTCGGGGTGCTGTGGGAAGTGATTAAGGCACTGTCGGTGCCGTTCCTCGACTTCCTCAAGATGCTATTCGACTGGTCGCCGCTGGGCCTGGTTGTCAAGCACTGGGAGCCGATCACAGGATTTTTTCGGGGTCTGTGGAACAAGCTTCGCCCCATCGTTGAGCCGATGATGAAGTTCCTGGGTTTCGACGGCGAGGTCAGCGGCGACGGCATGCTCAGTTCGGCGACGGCCAAGGTCAAGGCCTGGGCAGATCAGCAGAACGCACGTAATGCGGCCGGCGAGCCAGCGCCGGGGACGCTGGTTAAACCGATGGCGCAGCCGGTGCAACTGATGCCGCAAGCCACCAGCGCGGCCAGCTTGCTGCGCATGCCGGGTCAGCAGGGGGCGTTGGTGGCAACACCCCTAATGGCCGCACCGGCGGCCGGGCATGCGCAGGAGAGCCTGGCCCAAGGGCTGACCGGCTCTGCACCGGGAGCGCTGGCCGCGTCGCGTGGTTCATTGGTGCAGCAGGCCGCTCAGGCGAGTAAGGCCCGACTTGAGGGGCAAATGGTCGTGCGCTTCGACAACGCGCCGCCAGGCATGCGGGTCGAGCAGTCCGAAACCAATCAACCCGGGCTGCAAGTCAGCCCGCAAGTGGGCTATCGATCCTTGGGGAGGGCGTCATGACGACATGGCGGGATCAGTTGCACCCGGCATCATTCCGGGGCGTGCCGTTCCACGTCGACAGCGACAGCATGCCGGCGGGGCGGCGCACGCAAACGCACGAGTACCCGCAGCGCGATAAGCCCCTGGTAGAGGACTTGGGCCGCGTCACGCGGGACATCAAGCTGGCTGCGTTCGTGATCGGGGAGGACTGCTACGTCAAGCGTGACAACCTGCTCAATGCCCTGGACAAACCCGGCGCCGGTGAGCTGGTTCACCCCTGGTACGGTCGGTTGATGGTCACCGCGACCGACTGTAGCGTCAGTCACGAGCGACGTGATGGCGGCATGGTCCGCTTCGACCTGGCGTTTGTGGAGGACGGCGAGAAGGGCTTCCCGGTTGGCGTGCCAAATACCGCGAGGCAGCTGGAGGAGTCTTCGGAAACCCTACTTGAATCGGCCATTGCCCGCTACAAGGCAGTGATGGCGGTGGTCAACCGTGCGCGCTTGGCGGTGGTCGCGCTGCAGAACGGTATCGCCGGGGTGCAGATGGCCGTTGCCTCGGAGCTTCGCCAGTTGACTGGACTGGTCGGCTCGGTGGAAGCGCTGGCCGACATGCTGATCAACGCCCCGGGCAACTTCGCGGCGATGATTCGTGCGCAGTTCGCCAGTGTTGGCGGCAGCTCGCGGTCGTCGGGTTACCGCTGGGGGCCGTCGACCGGCACGGCAAGCCTGGAGGCCGACCCGGAATTCGCTCGCACCGTCGCTGCGCTGCCCGAGGTAACGCCAGAGTTTTCCAGCTTCACAGCCTCGGGACGCGCCATCGCCGCCCAGGTCGAACAGGCTCGCAAACTGGCGGCCGAGGTAGCGACAGCCCAGGCAACGCCCGGCGCTGTAGGTGGAAACGCAACGGCTGCCGTGGTCAGCGCCGCCCGCGATCTGGTCCGGGATGCATTGATCGTACTCGCTCTGCGCGAGGCGGCCGCTATGCCAGTCGTGCAAGCACCTGGACCATTGCCCGGCTTCCCCACGCTAGAGCAACAGGTGGTCGCTCCAATCCGGCGCCCTGACGTGCCAGTGACGGCTGACGTGGTGGTCATGCGCGACGCGATCAGCGATGCCCTGTGGTCGGCGGCTCTGGTGTCTCCGACCGAGCACGTCGAAGCGCTGCAGGTAGTGCGCAAGCATGTGCGGGCCCACTTGACCGAGGTGGCCCGCGCCGGGGTGCGCCTAGCCGAGATCACCACACGGGAAAGCCTGCCGGCGGTGGTACTGGCTTACCAGCGCTACGGCGACGCCAGCCGCGCCGACGAAATCGTCACACGTAACAAGGTTCAGCACCCGGGCTTCCTGCCTGTGGGGGTGTTGACCATCGCGAGAGAGTGAACCCATGAACAATCAGGATGCTGTCACGTTGAGTGTGAACGGCTTGGACTATCGCGGCTGGAAGAAAGTTAGCATCAGCGCCGGCATTGAGCGTCAAACCCGAGATTTTCGCCTTGATGTGACGTGGAGCTGGCCCGGCCAGGATGTTGAGATACCGGTGCGTCAGGGCGATAGGTGCGAAGTGCGGATCGGCGCCGACCTGGTGTTGACGGGCTGGGTGTTTGGTACACCGATCACCTACGACAACCGCAGTGTTGAGCGCTCTGTTGTCGGACGTTCGCTGACCGCCGACCTGGTGGACTGCTCGGCTGTGAACAAACCGGGGCAGTGGCGCAGCCAGACTGTGCAGAAGATCGTGCAGGCCTTGGCCGAGCCCTACGGGGTACGGGTTTTGAGCGAAGTGCCCGAAACCACAAAGCTGGCCGACCACAGCATCGAACCGGGGGAAACTGCTTTCGAATCCATCGACCGGTTGCTGACGTTGTCGCGGCTACTGTCGACCGACGACGCCCAGGGGCGCGTGGTGATTATCAAGCCCGGCAGCGCTGGACGCGCCGTCGACCGTCTGGAGCTCGGGCAGAACTTACTGACGTGTAGCGCCGAGCTGGATTTTTCTGGAGTGTTCTCGGAGTACCGAGTCACAGGCCAGCGTTCGGGAACCGATACCGAGTACGGCGAGAAGGCGAGCGAGGTCAAGGCCTCGGTCAGCGATCCGCGAGCCTCGCGGCGCCGGGTGCTGCTGATCCACGAAAGCGGCCAGATGACCCCGGAGCTCGCCCAGGCACGGGCAAACTGGGAGCGCGGCAATCGGATGGGGGAAGCGCTGAAACTTCGCTACAAGGTTCAGGGGTGGCGGCAGTCGAACGGTGCTTTGTGGCTGCCGAATATGATCGTGCGGGTGGTCGACCCCCTAATCGGGGTTGATCGCGACATGCTCATCAGCGAAATCGAATACGTGCTTAATGATCGCGGAACGATTGCAAATATCGAAGTAGGTCCGCCGGACGGCTTCGACCCTGAGCCAAAAGACCCGCACAAGTCGCGCAAGCTCAAGAAAGGCGGCAAGGCCGACAACTTCGAATACCTGATACCTGCTGACTGGAAACCTGGCCAATGAATCCCATGAGAAATTTTCTCGCCCGGGGCGTTGTAGCTCTGGTCGATGCCGGCCGCAAACTGCAGGGCCTGCAGATGCGTCTTACCGCCGATGAAGTGAAAGACGGCATGGAGCATTTCGAACCCTACGGCTTCACGTCCAACCCGCTGGCCGGCGCCGAGGGCCTGGCCGCGTTCCTGGGTGGAGACCGCTCCCACGGGGTGGTGATCTGCGTGTCTGACCGGCGCTTTCGCCTGCAAGCGCTCAAGAGCGGGGAGGTAGCTTTGTACACCGACGAAGGCGACCGTCTGCACTTCAAGCGCGGCCGCGTGATTGAGGTCGAGACGCTGACGCTCAAGGTCAAGGCGGGGGAGGCGGTCGAGTTCGATACACCGGTGATTCGCACCACAGGCCGTATCGAGTCGCTCGGCGACCAGATCGCGGTTGGTGTCAGCACCTCCTTGCACGTGCACGAAGGCTCGGACAAGAAGCCGGTTAAGGGGGGCTGATGGAACTGTTCACCGACGACCAGTCTGAACAGGCCTGGCGCCGCGCCGTGGTGATCAGCCTGTTGACCTGGCGGGGCGCCGAAGCCGGCGACCTGCTGGACGACGACCAGCGCTATGGCTGGTGGGGCGACACGTTCCCAACCCTTGCAAACGACCGCATCGGGTCGCGCCTGTGGCAGCTGCGCCGACGCACGCTGACCGACGACACGGTACGCACTGCCGAGGCGTTCGCCCGCGAGGCCCTGCAATGGGCGGTGGATGACGACCGGGTGAGCGCCGTTACGGTAACGGCGGCGCGCAAGGTCGACCGCCTCGACATGCAGGTGCGGGTCGGCCTGTGCGACGGCCCGGTGATCGATGTTCAACTAGACAACTTGTGGCAGGTGATCAATGCCGTTTGAAACCCCTACGTTGCCCGCGCTGATCGCCCGGGCACAGTCAGACCTGGCCGGCGGCAGCGCCCTGGTCCGGTCCGACGCCGAGGTGCTGGCCCGGGTGCTGGGCGCGGCGTCTGCCGGCCGCTACGGCCACCAACACTACATTGCCGACCAGATCCTACCGGACACGGCCGACGACGAAACCCTGCTGCGCATGGCCCGGGCCCGGCTTAAGCGTGGCCGCCTGGATGCCGTGAAGGCGAGTGGGGCGGCCACCTTCACCGGCGCCACCTCGGCGCTGCTCGATGCGGGCACGCTGTTGCAGCGCGATGACCAGGTGCTGTTCAGGGTTCGGGCTTCGGTGAAGCTGACCGGTACCGGCGGTGTCGCCCAGGTCGAGGCCCTGGAGCCAGGCGAGTTGGGCAACACGCCTGCCGGCACCCCGCTGCGCCTGGTGTCGCCGGTGCTGGGCGTCAATGACACGTTTACCGTGGCCGCCCCGGGCCTGACCGGCGGCACCGAGAAGGAGAGTATTGAGGCGCTGCGCGCTCGGGTGATCCGCTCGTACCGGGTCATTGCCCACGGCGGCAGCAAGAGCGACTACGAAACCTGGGCGCTGGAGGTCGCCGGGGTAACCCGCGCTTGGGTGGTGCGGCGCTGGGTGGGGCCGGGCACGGTGGGGCTGTTCTTCGTGCGCGATGGCGATATCGACATCATCCCCAACGCCGAGGCCCTGGCGACCGTCGCAGCGTACATCGAGCAGGAGCGGCCCGTCACGGCCGAAGTCTACGTGCTGCCGCCGGCAGAGAAGCCGGTGCAGTACCAGCTGTCAGTCACCCCGGACAGCAGCGCAGTCCGCCGCGCTGTGGAAGCCGCCCTGGTGGACCTGCACAACCGTGAATCGGAGCTGGGCGCCACGCTGCTGGCCACCCACATTGCCGAGGCCATTAGCGGCGCCACGGGCGAGCGTGATCACAAGGTCATCAGTCCCGCCGGCGACGTGCAGGCGGCCGCTAATGAGCTGCTGACCTATGGGGGTGTGTTGTGGTCGTGAGGACGGTAGAGGACTACTACGCCCACTTGTGCACGCTGCTGCCGCCGGGGCCGGCCTGGGATCGCGAGTTCAACCCAGGCGTTGACCAGGTGCTGCAGGCGGCGGCTCAGGAGCTGGCCACCGAGGATCGCCGCGCCGCCGACCTGCTGGCCGAGAGCGAACCCGCCACCGTGCGCGAGCTGGTCCCCGATTGGGAGCGGGTCATGCAACTACCCGACCCCTGCATGGGCGATTCGCCGGCGTTTGCCGATCGGCAACTGGCCGTGCGCCGCCGCCTGCTGGAGGTGGGCGGGCAGACGCCGGCCTACTTCGTTGAACTGGCCTTTTCGCTGGGCTACCGCAATGCCCGCGTGATCGAGCACCGAGCACCGCGCTTCGGCCGGTCGCGCTACGGCTCGGCCCGCTTCGGCACCTGGGGGGCACAGTTCATGTGGACTCTGGAGACGGGGCCGCGCCTGGCCCAGGGCAGCCGCTTCGGTTTTAGCCACTGGGGGCAGACCTTCGGCGGCGCCGCCAATGGCGCCCTTGAGTGCCTTGTAGGCCGCGCCGCCCCGGCACACACCCTTGAAACCATTACCTACGGATAACGCGATATGGACTACCCGAAACGCATTCCCAATGTCGGCCTTGTCGGCGGCAAGTTCGTGGACGAGAACGTCAGCACGGGCCTGCCTGGCTCGCTGATCCCCTCGGCTTGGGGCAATGCCGTCACCGACGAGCTGTTGGCCGTGATCAAGGCTGCCGGCCTCACACCGAGCGAGGACGACAACGCCCAGCTGCTGCAGGCCATTCAGGGGGTCGCCGCCAGTGACGTCAAGCGCGCCGTGCGTGTGGCTACCACCGGCCCCATCGCTTTGTCTGGACTGCAGACTATTGACGGCGTAGCCCTGGCGACCGGTGACCGGGTGCTGGTGAAGGACCAAGCTAACGCTTCGCAGAACTGGATCTACAACGCCGCCGGCGGGGCATGGGCACGGGCGCTCGATGCCAACGACAACGCGGAGTGCACGCCGGGCCACCTGATCATCGTGCAGGCCGGGGCGACTTACGCAGGGTCGATGTGGCAGCTGACCAACACCGCGCCGCCGCAGGTCGGTACCACGGCGCTGACCTTCGCCCAGCTGTTCGGCAAGACTGGTGTAGTCGCCGGCAGCTACCGACAGGTGTCGGTCGATGCGCAGGGTAGGGTTACCGGCGGTTCTAATCCTACGACACTGGGCGGGTACAGCATCAGCGATGCTTACACACAAGCGCAGACCAACAACCTGCTTGCAGAAAAAGCGGCCAAAGCCACGACGCTTGGGGGTTATGGCATCACTGATGCGTACACGCAAGCTCAAATGAGCGGCCTGCTGGCGAGCAAGGCTAACACCGCGACTACTTTGGCTGGTTACGGCATCACGGATGGCTATGCGGTAACTATGTTGGCGGGTGACTACAACGCGCTACAGAAGAATGGGCACTATCTGTTGGGGTCGAGCACGGCTGCGAATCGCCCGCCAAACTTCAATGGATCGTGGGCGATTCGCCAACTGGAGGCGGGTTATGGGGGGATCCTGGCATTCGATTTGGCCACCGATGTGATTGCGTACCGACGCACTACGCCGAGCGAGTATGGTCAGTGGGTCAAGATATTCCACACTGGCAATTTCAACCCAGACCTCAAGGCCGATAAAGCGGATGTTGCAGACCCTTGGGCTTTGATGCCGATTGGGGTGCCCATACCATTGTTCTTGCATCTGCACCCGGACGGCACTCCACCCCTGAACAAAAGCTATCGCTATGTTTCTTTGACGGCCTCTGACTCTTACAACGGTGGCGTACTGACGGGCGAGTCGATCAGTGGGTCGGCGCCGCTGGTTAGCGCAACGGCCGTTGTCAGTCTTGCGGGAAGTCCGCTCAACGGCAAGACCGTTAACTTGATCAACACCGAGCAACGGTTGTTGCGGGGTACAACCGTTCCCGGCCAGTTGCTGCAGGATGCGATGCAAAGCATCAGCGGCTCCGTGTCTGGGCTTGTCTCCGGTGTCGTGAGCGCGTCCGGGGCACTTTCTTTTGCGCAATCGGGTACCGCTTCGACTTTTGACGGAGCAAACGCCCGCGGGACTCTGACTTTCAACGCTGGGAGCGTCGCGCGTACAGCGGACGAGACTCGGATCAAGTCAATCGGGGTCGTCTACTTCATGAGGATCAAATAATGCCGTTTGCCGCCAATGGCCGTATAAGTACAGATGAATTTCCGGACAGCATCGAGATATCAGCAGAGCAGTATCAGGAGGCGTTGGAGGGCATGTGCAACGGGTTGGTTGTAACCATTGAGCATGGCTTTAAAGTCGCACTGGTTGATGCACCTGCTTCGACTCTGGACCCAGTGCCGACACCTGAGCCGACTTTGGATGAGCTCCTTGAAATGGCGAACGCTCGCCGTGATCGCCTTCTTGCGATTGCTGCTATTCGAATCGCACCGCTGCAAGATGCTGTCGATCTCGGTGAGGTCACGCCACCCGAGACCGCGTTATTGAATGACTGGAAGCGATACCGCGTCGCGCTGAACCGCCTTCCTGACCAGCCTGGCTTCCCAACTGAGATCGACTGGCCCCTGCCGCCGGCCTGATTGCGCTAAACCCAACGACCGCCGCCTGGCGGTATTTTTTTGTCTGGAGAAAACCCATGACCCAACTGCTTCCCCGCGGCGTACGCAATTGCAACCCGGGCAACATTGATTTCAACCCGGCAAACAACTGGGTCGGCCAGATCGGCAAGGAGCCTGAAGGCCGCTTCTGCATCTTCGACACTCCCGAGAACGGTATCCGCGCACTCGGTAAACTGTTGCAGACCTACTACAACAAGCACGGTCTGCGTACCGTCGCGGCGATCATCAAGCGCTGGGCGCCGGAAGTGGAGAACGACACCGGCGCCTACGTTCGTACCGTGGCCCATCGCTGCGGGTTGGGACCGAGCGACCCGATCAAGAACATCAAGAACCAGCAGGTGTTGCGCGGCCTGGTGCACGCGATCATCAAGCACGAGAACGCGAACTTCGAGTACCCGTCGGACGTTTTCGCCGAGGGCTTGCGTAGGGCCCTGATGTGAACGGCTGGGGTCTGCGTTTGACCGTGCTGCTGGCAGTGGTCGGGTCGTACTGGCTCGTCTACCAGCACGGACGCTCGGTCGAGCGAGCCGCCTCCGTCGCGGCATCAGCACAGAGGAACAGCGGCGATCGCTTGGCCGAAGTGCTCGGCGAACGTGCCGCCCGGGAAGAGGAACAGCGGCGCACCAACGCGCAGGAGGAGGTGAGGGTACATGCCGAGGAACAACGAACGATTGTCGAAGGCGCTGCTGCTGGGGCTGATGCTGCTGGCCAGCGGTTGCGCGACGAAGCCAGCAAGCTCGCCACCTCCGTCGGTTGCCCCGGCCCGGATCCCGCCGTTGTCGCTCGAAGCGAGGCAGCCCGCCGCGCCGCCATGGTGCTCTCCGACCTGCTCTCACGGGCTGATGCTCGAGCGGGAGAACTGGCGGCAGCGTTTGATCGTGCCCGAGTAGCTGGGCTGGCGTGCGAGGCGTCCTATAATGCCTTGATCAAGCCGTCAGGACCGAGCCGTGAAGCGAACCATAGAGGGAATGATCGAAGCGGGTGAGCCGTTGATTCGGGAGGCGATTGCCGCGCTTCGTCGGTATCACGAAGCCCAGGACGCTGGCGCGCCACCAGAGGAGATCGAGCGGCTGAGCTTGATTGCTGAGTCCGCATACAAGGCCGTGACAGACTACCAACTGTATGCACTCGGACATCAACCTCTCACGCGCCATTGACCTGGCGCCCAACCGCTGGGCGGTAGTGGTGCTGAATAAGCACGGATGGTCAAATACTGTATATGTATACAGTATTGGTGTGCCATGTACTTCCTCCTCGTCCGGCGCCGTGAACGCGGCGTTGCCATCCCGAGCGACCAGCTCAAGAAGATCCAGCCCATGCGCGCCGACGTGCACATCGAGTACGGCCACAGCAGTGTGCTGGGCCGGCACTGCATCGAGGCCTGGGTCTTCAACCCGACCCCAGGCCCCGACATCATCCCGCGCCTGCACGATGCTTGCGTAACGGGCATGGCTCAGCTCGGCATGAACATCACCGGCCTGGAGGAGGTAGACGGGGTGCTATACGCACAGTCGTGGTGGTGTCGTGCGCAGTAGCGCGGCGGGCATCCCGCAGCCATGGATGGACGAACTCAACGACCAGGTGTCGCTGAACGCCGACCCGGATGGTCGTGCGGAGGTGATGGTAGAAATGGCGATGGCCGCGCATCGCCGGCAGGACGTTGATGCGGCGGCGCTGGCCGAGATGTTGGAGCTCGCCGAGGCGGCTAGGTTGTGGGCTCATGCTGAGCGTGAAACGGAGTGAGAGTAGCGTCAGTCAGGACGGCTGACGGGGCGGCAGAACGCCGAAGAAAGGGTGAAAATCGGTTCCAAAACTGAAACGGCGGTCCTTGTAGAATGCGGCTTCTAGCCGTGCCGAATTGCGTTTGTTTTGGAATCGATTTCCATGTTGACGCCTTGCAATTGCTGGTCTTATGGTGCGGTCTTGAAAACCGTCGATGGGCAACTATCCTAGAGTTCGAATCTCTACGCTTCCGCCACATTCAAAGCCCTGATTTTTCAGGGCTTTTTGCGTTTTTGAGGTGTAGAAAAACCACCCGTGGGAACACCCATTGGGAATGGTTTGTTTCGGAAGCGCTTCCGATACTTCTTACTTGGTCGGTTTCGCCAAGGCTCCAACTCAGCTCCAAGCGCGTGATCCACCTACCGTCTTGAAGCGCTTTACAAGTCGATGAACGGCCCGTAGCTGTGTTGGTAGCCCGATGACAGGAGATCAGGCTTTGGCTACTTCTTTCTCCGGAGGAGGGACCTCTTTTTTCTTGAATTCCTCCCAGACGGCATCATCGAAGAAAGTCATTGAAACGATGTGCTTTTGTAGAAGGCTGATACTGAACAGGCTACCAATCTCGTCTGAGCGGTTGCTTTTCCCTGAACAGCGATCCTCAGTGCCGTCACCAATGCCGGAGCCATTGGCGCGCTCCACCTTGATGGCGTCATAGACCTTTTCGTACGGGGTTGTGAACTCCACCGTCAGCCGATCCTTGTCCCGGAAACCGCTGTAGATTGGGACGATGGAGAAGCCTTCATCGTTGTTGGAGTCGTGGTCCTGGAGGTTTCCGAAGTTCTTGACCCAACCGATATAGACCTTCCGGTCCTCCATGCTGAACATATAGAGCCGCTTATTGAACAATGAGTCCAGTAGCAAGGCTTGGTGGGTGCTGGTGGGCAGCATGGTCTTCAGGATGAAGGAGCGCGTGAGATAGTCGTTTTTCAGACCATGCCGGTACCGTGTGATCTTGAAACGCGCCTTGGCAGCCCAGTAGGCGTAAAGGGGGGCGAGTAGGATGGCTACGAAAAGCGTTGAAAACAGGTGTTCTTCAGTGGCTTTGCTGAAGCCTCTCTCGGCTAAGACGTCTGCCAACCCAAAGAAGCCGTTGGTCAACCACTCCAACAGAAAGATCGCAGCCAACCAGGGCAGGGCGAGGATCAGCCCCCTCATCGCGATGTGAAGGTACAGTGACTGTCCTTCGTACTTGGCGATGAGGGTCTTGTCGTAGAAGTTATATTTGCAGTAGATGAAGCCGCAGATGAGGATGGGGAGAACGAGTAGAAAACCCATTGTGCTACCTAGTGAGACTTCGAAATCGCTGTCTTCGCAGCCTCACAGGCTTTCGCAAACTCAGCATCATGCAGGATGGTCGAGGTTGAAATGGAAACCGCGCCATGGTCGCTGACTTGTACCTGTTCAGCGACCTCATTGAGTTGCCTGGCAATGGCCAGTGACTCTTCGGACGGTTTGGAGACCAGTTGCAGAACGGTCTCCCAGAAATTTTTGTCGCTCACTGTCGTAGCTCCTTTGTCTCAGGCCAGGCCTGAACACGTACCCCTAGATTAGCAGCTTGGTAGCGAAGCTCTGCTAAGCCGGGCGCGGAGACTAGCATACCGCAAGGTCCACACCTAAAGAGACAGATGGCTGGCCAGGATGTTTCGGATAGTTTCGAGGGCAGTCTCTGTGAAGCCCGGCAGTTGTCGGCGTTCATACCGCACGGCAGGTGCACCAAGCGCCGGGCGGTTCCTCAAGCCTTTCTGATGGACATTGGCGATCCTGGCGACCCGGCCGGTGAAGCCAACCGTTACGCCCGCAGCTTCACTCCGCGGCTTAGGTAGATTGCCGTGCACTGCTTCTGGAACATTTTCACAGTGCGGCCCACACGACCCTTCCTGCCCCGCAATTGGCGGGCTTGACTGAGCGCCAAAGTGGAGCGCGCGCTGAGGCCAGTTCGACACCAGCGCGGTTGGTCAGTTGTTTGATCCTACAATTCAATGATCCACAGCCGGCGCAGGCATATAGACAACTTGGTCACGCCCCCCCTGTTTGGCTGCATAGAGTCCGCTGTCAGCGCGCCGCAGTGCTTCATCGATCTGTTCGCTATCGGTAAGTAGAGTGCATCCAATACTGACGCTCACCCTCAACGGACCGCTGTTGAGTTGCACCGGTCTGCTGCCGATGAGTAGCCGCACGCGCTCCGCGATCAGCATCAGTTCTTCACGGTCATTTACCCGCAACAGGGCGACGAATTCCTCACCGCCCTGGCGCACCAGAAGGTCATCGGGACGAAGCGCAGCGCGCAGGCGACGCGCACACTCGCAGAGCACCAGGTCGCCCTCGGCGTGACCATGCTTGTCGTTGACAGACTTGAAATGGTCAAGGTCCGCATAAACAGCGCCCAACTGTAGACCTTTTTCCTCTGCCAGGCGCCGTTCACGATCCTGGAAGGCCGCCAGCGCGCCGCGGTTCCATAGCTGTGTAAGTGGATCAAGTAAAGCCTTGCGTTGCTCACGGTCCATTTCCAATCGAAGGTCGCGGTTGGCCTGTATCAAACTGCGTAGCTGTAGATAGCCCTCTGCAAGTGTCGCGAGATCCCTGAAGTTGGATTGTTGGGCCTCGCTCAGAAGGCGCGGGCGAGGGCCGAACATGCATAGGGTGCCGATGGCTTTGCCGTTCCCAGCACGCAAGGGGTGGCCGGCATAGAAGCGGATATAGGGTGCGCCCAGCACCAGCGGATTATCGGCGAATCGCGGATCGTTCTCGGCGTCCGGTACCAGCAAGGTGTCTTCACCCAGAATGGCATAGCCACAGAAGGATACATCGCGTGGGGTCTCACTCACGTCTAGCCCGATCCTGGCCTTGAACCACTGTCGATCTTGATCGATCAGGCTGATAAGCACTGTGTCCACGTGTGCAACTTCCTGGGTGAGCCGCACCAGGGTATCGAGGTAATGCTCAGCCGGCGTATCCAGCACATTCATCTCATCAAGGGTACGTTGCCGAAGTGTTTCGTCAGTCGGTATGGGGCAGACCGGCATGTCTTTTCTCCGTCCATGGGTAGGTGGCGTCAGCGGAAAGCAAGCTTTTGACGCCTAGACATGAAGTACTTTAGCCAGATGAGAGCATTAGATCGAAGCCAGTTTTGGCAATCGAACACCTGGTTCACCAACCCCGCCACATCCGGCCCGTCCTGGCTGATCTACTTCGCGTAATACCCGAAAATCATGGTCGTCGAGTTGTGCCCAATCGCCAATTATCAGTATTCCTGGCGTGCTTTGCGTGGGTACGGGATCTCTCGCCGCGACGCGTCTAGAATCTTGATAGACGGGGGTGGTGAGGTGAGTCATGCGTTACTCGAAAATTCGACCGTTTCTGTGGTGGGCTGCCGCACTGCAGTTTTTTGCCATCTTGGCGGCCATTGAGCACAAGGCGTGGGATGTCGTGTTCATCTGCCTGATGGTGATAGGGGTCGGGGTATGGTTCGCCAGGAATGCGCAGCGGCTGGAGACACCCAAGCAGCACAGCTGATCACGCCGATACCTGCTCAAGATGCTCTTGCAGCATCTGTCGCCGGCTCGCAGTTGGAAGTTGCGCAGTGGCACATGGCTGGTATGGCTTGACCCAACACGGCCATTTGCTGTTGAATGCCCGCCCTAAAGCCCCCACAACCTTTCCCCCAAGTGGTGAAACCAGTGCCCTACGCCAGCCAACACGCCTGATACCGACGACGGTCCATCGTGCCTGATGGCTGCCCGCGCCTGTGCGCGGCGGCGCTTCATCGCTGTGCCTGCCTGATCCTGTCGTCGGTTTTTCCCTATTTGAATGGAGAAACCCATGAACATGGATTTTCGTGCCGACGCGCACACCCTCGAACTGCTCAAGTACCCCCGCACGCCGCATCTGGAAGGCTCGCGCCTGCAGGATGGTGACACCGATGCGGGTCAGGTCCGCTATGCCTCTCTGGCCGGCCAATGGCTGGTGGTGGAAGAAAAACTCGACGGCGCCAACGCCGGTATCAGCTTCACCGAAGGCGGTGAGCTGCGCCTGCAGTCGCGCGGTCATTACCTCACCGGCGGTGGTCGCGAACGCCAGTTCAACCTGTTCAAGCAATGGGCCGTGGCCCACGAGCGCTGGTTGCTGGAACGCCTGGAAGACCGCTTCGTGCTGTATGGCGAGTGGCTGCACAAGAAACACTCGGTGTTCTACGACCACCTGCCGCACTACTTTTGCGAGTTCGACATCTGGGACCGCGGCACCGGGCTGTTCCTGTCCACCGCAGCGCGCCGACGCTTGCTCGAGGCCGGGCCGGTGCTGTCGGTGCCGGTGTTGTACGAAGGCCCGGCGCCGCGCCGTTATGCGGACCTGATGGCGCTGGTCGGTGATTCGCTGGCCAAGACTGCACGGTGGCGAGAGGTGTTCGAGCAGGTAGTGAGCCGCGAAGGCCTCGACCTGGCCCGCGCCTGGCGCCAGTGCGACCGCTCCAGCCGCATGGAGGGCCTGTACCTGAAGCTCGAGGACGAGCAGCAGACCCTGGGGCGGCTCAAGTGGGTTCGCCAGGACTTCGTCCAGGCCATCCTCGATGCCGACCAGCACCATGCCAACCAACCGTTCATCCCTAATCAACTGGCCGACGGCGTCGACCTGTACGCGCCTTGCCTGTCCATGGACTGGCAGGGCCCGCGCCACGGCTACTGAAGGAGCATCCCGAAATGGATATTCGACAACTGCAACAACTGGTGCCCGAGCCCGGGCACGACATGGACGCCACGGCCTGCCTGGCGGCCATTCCGGCGCTGGCACGCTTGGCCGATACACCGCAGGACCCGACCTACCACGCGGAGGGCGATGTGTGGACCCACACCCGCCTGGTGGTCGAGGCGCTGCTGGCACAACCCGCCTATCAGCAGGCCACCGCCGAGCAGCGCCTGGTGCTGTTCTTCGCGGCGTTGTTGCACGACATCGCCAAACCCGACACCACGGTGATTGACCCGGAAACCGGGCGTATCGGCCAGCCCGGCCACTCGCGCCGGGGCGCGGTGGATGCACGGTTGCTGTTATGGCGCGCGGGCGTGCCGTTCGACCTGCGTGAGCAGATCTGCCGCATCATCGCCGTACACCAGTTGCCGTTCTTTGCATTGCAGGGGGATCGCAGCGGGCGCAGCGCGGAGTTCCTGCTGCACAAGCTGTCGTGGGAGCTACCGGTGTGGATGCTCTGCGCGGTGGCCGAAGCCGACATGCAGGGCCGTCACTACGCCGGCAAGGCCGATGTGCTGACCGCCATCGAGCTGTGGAAGGAGCTGGCGGCCGAGGAGGGCTGCCTGCACGGGCCGCGGGCGTTCGCCGACGACTACACGCGCATCCAGTACCTGCGCGGTGCGCGGGTGCACCCCGATTACTCGCTGCACGAACCGGAGGGCTCGCAGGTGGTGATGCTCTCGGGCCTGCCGGCCAGTGGCAAGGACACCTGGACCGCGCGGCATCATCCGGACCTGCCGGTGGTGTCGTTCGACGACGCGCGTCAGGCTTTGGGATTGCGCCATGGGCAGAACGAGGGGGCCGCCGCGCATTACGCCATCGACCGGGCCAAGGCCTTGTTGCGGGAGCAGCGGCCGTTCGTTTGGAACTCGACGCACCTGTCGGCGCAGATGCGCAGCCGTACCCTGGACTTGCTCTACGGTTACGGCGCGCGGGTGGAGATCGTCTACTTGGAGCGCCGCGAAGCCGAGATCATGCGCCGCAACCAGCGACGTGACACCTCACTGCGCAACGACGATATCCGCCGCATGCTGTTCAAGTGGGAAGTGCCATTGCCGACCGAGGCGCACCGGGTCACGTATCAAGCCGTGACAGCTTGACTGGACCCGCATCACGAAAGCCCTGGCGCACAGGGCTTTCGCGATTCCATGTGCCCGTGGCCAAGCGCGTTCAGTCCAGCACATTGTGCAGGACCTCATAGATCACGCCGGTGGCAATCGTCACCAACAGCAGGTCCGTTCCGGCCTGTCGCCATTCATAGCCGTCGTAATGCGGAAGCTTCCCCATTAGCCGGCCATCCAGCTTTTTGGCGATACCCGGCGGCAGTGGCTTACCCCGTTCAAGGTTCTTCTGTACGCCAGGCGGTAACGCCGAGCCACGGCTCCAGTACTCGCGGTTGTCATCGAGCACGACCCGCACCCCACCCAGGTCCACGGATGGGCCGCCATGCCAGTCGCTACCGTTCTGTGGGTGGCCCTGACCGCCATGCGGGTTGCCTTTGTCATGGCCCTTTCCCTTGCCTGGATCCGCCAGCAAGGTAGGGGGCGCGCAAACAAGGGCCAGGCTCAATGCTGCAGTGAACACCGATTCAAGCTTCATTAATAGCTACCTCTGGACGGCTTCCCTATCAGCAAAGAGCGTAGTCAGTCTCTTGAGCCGTGCAGACATTTCACTGCCTGTGGCCTACAGTCCAGCGGTCAATCTTTCCAGAGTCTCTTCCATGCTGACGGGCTTCAATCACCTCACCCTCGCCGTAAGCCAATTGCCTCGAAGCATCGTGTTCTATCAGCAAACACTGGGCTTCAGGTTGCACGCGAGCTGGAAGGCAGGGGCCTATCTCAGCCTGGGTGACCTGTGGCTCTGCCTGTCATTGGACGAAGTGCGTGCGGCAGACTTGCCGCGCAACTACACGCACTACGCATTCTCCATCGAGCAGGTACATTTCCGTGCTTTCGCGCAACGTTTGCGTGAACGGGAAGTTCCGCTGTGGAAGCAGGACAGTAGCGAAGGTGATTCGCTCTACTTCCTCGACCCCGACGGTCATCAACTGGAAGCGCATGTCGGCGACTTGGCGTCGCGTTTGGCGGCGTGCCGCGCCAGCCCCTACAGCGAGATGGTGTTTTACGACTGACCCGTGTCAGATCACTGCAAGGTGGTCGGCTTGAAGGCTTGCGAAGTCGTGATCAATCCCTGTTCCAGCCTGGCAATGATACGCGCCAGCTCGTCCGCGCGCTTCAGGTCCCCGCTTGCCTTCAATTGTGCGTGGTCCTTGCGCATGTTCAGCAGGCATTTTTGTAGCCCCAGTGCGGAAGCATCGTAGTTTTCCATCGTGTTCTCACTTGGCGTGGCATCCGTGCCGTTGTAGGAAAGTGGCGACGGTATCAGCTCAATTCAGCATTCAATACTGATTATTCATACACGGGCGAGGGGGCAAAGCGAAATGTCCTACTTCACGAAAAGATCGGTCCTACAGTGTGTTCGTCGAGAATGTTTCCACGTGCTTCCAACCAATTAACTGCAGGCCATGAACCTTGCGGCCTTGCGCCGAAAAGGGGGGGTATGCATGGATGTTTTGGGTTGGCGGTGCTTGCGGGTCCCTGCTGAAAAGATATGTTGCAAATCAGCGCGGCAGGACAACTTCCGTTAGCATGTCGCGCTCTGTTTCCAGCCATCCGGACACCCCATGAGTTCCCTGACCTTCCGCCAGGCCACGCCACACGATGTGGACCGTTGTTACCAGATCGAAACCACCGCCTACGAGGGCGACGAAGCCGCCACTCGGGAAAAGATTGCCACGCGCATCGCCCAGTATCCGCAAGGTTTCCTGATTCTGGAGCTGGACGACCAGGTGATCGGCTTCATCAACAGTGGTTGCGCCCATGAAGTCGTGATGTCCGATGAAGCTTTCAAGGAACTGGTCGGGCATGATCCTCAGGCCCCCAACGTGGTGATCATGTCGGTGGTGCTGGACCCGGCACACCAGGGCCAGGGCCAGGGCCATGCCGGGCGCTTGATGGCGCGCTTCGTCGAGCAGATGCGCGAGCGCGGCAAGGCGACTATCCACTTGATGTGCAAGGACCGGCATGTCGGCCTCTACGAGAAGTTGGGCTACCGCTATGTCCGCCCATCGGCCTCCGACCACGGTGGCATGGCCTGGCACGAGATGGTCATGGTGCTCTGAGTCAGGTCTGCTAGCATCGACGCTTTTCGCAGCCAGGGAGAGGCTTGTGAAGTACGTCGTGATAGCACCCCACCGCAGTGAATACCCTGCACCCATCACCTTCGCCAGGGATACCCTGCTGGAAATAGGCCAGCGCTACGAGGGCGACGAGCACTGGGAGGACTGGTACCTGTGCAGTTGCGCGGGGCAGGCCCCGGGCTGGGTGCCGGCCCAGGTCATCGAGCGGCTCGGTGTTGGACGGGGCAGGGCACTGGAAGCCTACAGCGCCCACGAACTGGACATCGATCCTGGCCAGATGGTCGAGGGCCTGCGGCCGTTGAACGGTTGGCTGTGGTGCCGCAGCCTGCGTAGTGGCGAGCTGGGTTGGCTGCCGTTGGCGAAGCTGCGGCTGATGGCCTGAGCTCAGTTGGCGGCCAGTACAATGGCGCTGTCGATGATGCAGGCATAGTCCATGGCCAGGTTGCTCAGCGACAAGGTATGCACCTCTTCGGCGGTCCATCTGCGGCCCTGCAGATCCTGCTGGTCGAAGGTGTAGCAGGCATCGCTGACCACCACGGTGGCGAAACCCAGGTTGCCGGCCGAGCGCGCGGTCGACCCCACCGAATTGTTGGTGATCACCCCAACGATCACCAGTTTGGTGATGCCGCGCACCAGCAGCCAGTGCTCAAGGCCACTCTGGCAGAACGCATCGGGCACTTGCTTGGTGAAGACGGCCTCGTTGGCCAGTGGCGTGAACGCGGGCTGGAACTCGCAACCAGGCTGTCCGGGCCAGAACACCGAATCGGGGCCGCGCGAGGCGTGCCGTACATGCACCACAGGGCGGCCACGCAGGCGCCAGGCCGCCAGCAATTCGTGCATGCGCAGCTCCGCCTCAGGATTGTTGCGCCGACCGAGGCGAGGGTGGTTGATACCGGCTTGCATGTCGATGATCAGCAGGGTGGCGTTCCTGGTGAGAATAGTCATGCGCGGGGCGCTTTTCGGTGTGTATCGCGGACCGCAGCACAGCTTGCCCAAGTAGCGGATCAGTGATGCATCTGATCCGCTTTTTTTCCGCGAACCTGCATCTGTAACCGTATCAGCCAAGCACCGACAATAGCGACCAGGCCCAGCCTTGCGAACCGGCGTGCTGGGCAGGTTGGCCTAGCTCGGCCGGCCCCGCCGATTAGTCATCACATTGTAGAGGTTCCAATGGGCAAGCTCGCTCTGTTCCTGGGTGGTTTTCTGCTGCTGACCATCATGATTGGCCTGCTGGGAACCATTCCGCCAAGCTGACACGCACATTTTCCTTGTTTCAGCCCGCCTCGCCGCAAGGCGGGCTCGATCCTTCCCCCAGGCTTTCAAGCCGTCTTTTTGCAGTTGTCTGGACAAGCGGTAGCTGCAAGTCATTCTCAAGTGCAGGGCGCTCGTGTAATCTCGCGCCCCCATCTACCAGGTCCGGGCACACGGGCCAATCACCTGCCTTGGAGTCGAAGCTCACTATGGAATGCAAGAAAGGCACTGCAGCGATGCTGGAGTGGCGCGGTCGTTTTCTTGGAGAAGGTATCCTGCACGAAGAAGATTATGACCAGGCACTGCGCCGTGCCGAGGCGTTGGAGCGTTCCGGGGTGATCAGCCCAAGCGAGTGGATTGAACTGGTCAGGCTGGCCAATGCGGCCTTGTTGCGATTGCGATAAACCCTACAGCCCCTGCTGAAACTGTCCACAAAAATCGTGGGTAGGTCTGTGGATAAAACGCTACAGGCCAGTATTTGTAGGGGGTCTGTTAGATTGAGCAGAATTTGAACAGCGATTTCACGCAGGTGTTTACGGCCGAGGGTGAGCCTCACGCAAGGCCTGCAGCAGTTCGCGAACCCGTGCAGGCATATTGCCTGCGGGGTACACCGCATGCATCTGCGGGTCATGGCCGCTGCTGGATGTCAGGTGATATTCCGGGCATATCTTCACCAGGCGACCAGCCTGAACGTGTGGCTCGGCCAGCCAGTCGGCCAATCGCGCGATACCAGCGCCCGCCAACGTACTTTGCAATACGGCGACGCCCGAACCCAGCCGTAACCGTGGTTGTGGGCGCAGGCTGGTGATCTGGCCGTCGCGGCAGAAGTGCCAGGCCTTGAGGATGCGCGGGGCGGTGTGCAGGATCAGTGCGTGCCGCTCCAGTTCATCCAGCGTTGTGGGTGTGCCTGCGCTCGCCAGATAGCCTGGGCTGGCGTAGAGATAGCGACGATAAGCCCACAGCGGGTAGCCGATCAGTTCACTGGATTGCGGAAACGCCCCGCGGATGACGAAGTCGAACTTGCCCTGCAACGGGTCGAGCGCCTGGTCACCGAACTGCACATCGAGGGTCACTTTCGGGTGGCGCTGGGAAAAATCGGCCAGCACCGAGGGCAATACATGCTGGGCCAGCACCTCGGGTGCGGCCAGGCGGATCCAGCCCTGGGCCGAGCCGGTCAGTGCCGCGAGCTCGTCGGCGGCATCACGTTGCACATCCAGCAAACGCTCGGCGTGGGGCAGCAGCCGCTCACCGGCCTCGGTCAGGCTGACGGCAGTGGCGCTGCGATTGAACAGCTTGGCACCGGTATTGTCCTCGAGCGCCTGCACTGCTCGAGTCACGGCGCTGGGCGAACGTCCCAGCGAACGGGCGGCGCTGATGAAGCTGCGTTTGTGCGCAACGCTGACGAAGGCTTGTATCTCTCGCAACATGTCCAGGGCCATGGGCTTTCTCATTGCAGTTTTTGCAATGTGGCATTTCAACACAAGCGCGATGCTTTGATTAGTCTGGCGGCCTGTTTTCCGCTGCCCGGATGTTCAACATGATGGATATTGCCCTGCTTTCACTGTTCGCCTTCGCCGCTGGCTTGATCGATGCCGCCGTGGGAGGTGGCGGGCTGATCCAGATCCCGGCGCTGTTCAACGTGTTGCCGAACGCACAACCTGCCGCGTTGCTGGGTAGCAACAAGCTGGCTTCGGTGTGCGGCACAAGCTTTGCCGCGCGCTCGTTCATTCGCAAGGTGAAGTTGGACTGGGGGCTGATCGTGCCTGCGGCGTTGAGCGCCTTCGTCATGTCGTTCTGCGGCGCGGCCACGGTATCGTTGGTGCCAGCCAGTGTGATGAGGCCGATGGTGCTGGTGCTGATCGTGCTGATGGCGGTCTACACCTTCTGCAAGAAGGATTTCGGCACCTTGCACAAGCCCACCGTGATCGGCCGCAAGGAACAATGTCTGGCGGTACTGATCGGTGGCGCCATCGGTTTCTACGACGGGCTGTTCGGTCCGGGCACCGGCAGCTTCCTGATCTTCCTGTTCATCCGCTTCTTCGCCCTGGACTTCCTGCATGCCTCGGCGTCGGCGAAGCTGGTCAATATCGCCACCAACCTGGCCGCGCTGGTGTTCTTCATCCCTTCCGGCAATGTGCTGTGGGCCATCGCCCTGCCCATGGCGGTGTTCAACATTCTCGGCGCACTGACGGGAACCTGGCTGGCAGTGCGCAAGGGGGCGGGCTTTGTGCGGGGGCTGTTCCTGGTCCTGCTCTGCGTGCTGATTGCCAAGCTGAGCTGGGACCTGTTGGCCAGTTGACTCAGACCAGCTGGCGCAGTGTCTCGGCTTGCTCGATACGATTGCGGCCATGCGCTTTGGCCCGGTACAGGGCCAGGTCGGCCTGGGCCAGCAGTTCGTCGAGGCTGGACGATGGATGCTCGATGGAGCAACCCGCCAGGCCGATGCTGACGGTAATCTGCAAGCGTTGATCAGCTTGGCTGATGTGCAGGTCCTGCACCGTGCGGCGCAGGCGTTCGGCGCTGAACCTGGCCTGCTCGGGCGCCAGCCCAGGCATGACGATGGCGAACTCTTCCCCTCCCAGGCGGGCGAACAGTTCGCCTTCGTGCAACTGATCCTGCAGGGCCAGGGAGAATTGACGCAGCACCTGGTCGCCGAGTGCATGGCCATGGCGGTCGTTGATGCTCTTGAAGTGGTCGATGTCGAGCATCATCAAGGTCAGCGGCATGGGCTGCGCATCCCGCTGGCGGCTCTCCAGCAGGGTGTTGGCACGCTGGGTGAACGCGCTGCGGGTGAGGGCGCCGGTCAGGTGATCGATGGATGCCTGGTGCGCCAACCGGGCCATCAGGTTGCGGTTGGCGCTGCTCACACAGGCCAGTACCAGCGGGCCCAGCACGAGCATGGCGATGCCCAGCCGCGCCGACATCAGCGCGGTGACCCCAGCCTCGCTCTGCGGCACGCTGAAATGCATGAGGTTCTGCGCCACGGCGACGATCAGTGTGCTACCGGCGGTCAGCGCCAACAGCGAAACCAGGAAGGGCGTGTAGCTCAACGCACACCATAACAGCGCGGCGACGGGGAAGGCGATGGCGCCGGGGCCGCCGAAGGCGATGCTCAGGGCAAGGGAGGCCAGCAGCACCAGTAGCGGCGCGATAGGGATTGACTGGCTGCCGCTGCGTGTCAGGGCGCGCGGCGAGGGCGCGGTGAGCAGCACCGGCAATACCAGCACGCTGGTGGAGAACTGCTCACTGAACCAGGCCAGCCAGGTGGCACGCAAGGATTGCTCGAACCACGGTGTGGCCATCACGCAGGCCAGGCTGGCGGCCACTGCGGCACCGGCGGCGCAAGCGCCGAACAGGCAAAGCGTGCCATGTGGTGTTCGCAAGCGACGGTGCTGGCGCGGTAGGCGAGCTACCAGGTACCAGATAGTAGCAATGGCGCCCAGGTTGCACAGATTGAACCACAGGGCCGGTTGCCAGGCTGTACCGCAGGCCAGGTCGGCGATGACCATGGCCAGGTAGACCAGGCCGAAACCTGCTGGCTTGGCCTGGCGGGGGTTGCGCAGCAACACGCCGGCGAGCACCGCATTGACCGGCCAGAACAGCGAAAGGGACTCGATCGGCCGGGCCAGTATGCCGCCCAGGGTCAGTGCCAGGGTCAGGCCGAACAGGATCAGGGCAGGCAGCAGGCGCGATGTGACTGGAGACACCATAGGCTCGACCGGCAAGCGAGGACGGAATCCAGGAAAGCGGCTGTAGGCACCTGGGATGATGTCGTGTCAGTGTCTTTCAAGTCGCCAATTGATGTCAATTCACGGAAAACCGTGGGGATATTGCCAGGGATTACAAGTTGAACACCCAGGGCACCATCAGTACGGTCACCAGCATGACCAGCAGCGTGAAGGGCACGCCAACCTTGACGAAGTCGGCGAAGCGATATTGGCCTGGGCCGAGTACCAGGGTATTGACCGGTGACGAGACCGGCGTCATGAAGGCCGCCGAAGCGGCCAGGGCCACGGTCATGGCGAAGGGGTAGGGCGACATGCCCAATTGCTGGGCCGTGCTGATCGCCACCGGGGCCATCAGCACCGCGGTGGCGGTGTTGGAGATGAACAGGCCGATCAGCGCGGTGAGGGCGAACAGGCAGCCGAGGATCACGCCGGGGCCGGCGCCACCGAGCAGGCCGACCAGCGCCCCGACCGCCAGGTCGATGCCACCGGTCTTCTGCAGCGCCAAGGCGAAGGGCAGCATGCCGACGATCAGCACCAGGCTCTGCCAGTGGATGGCGCGGTAGGCGCTGTTCATGTCGATGCAGCGGCCGGCACCCATCAGCAGGCAGCCGATCAGTGCGGCGATGACATTGGGTACCAGGCCACTGACCATCAGCCCGACCATCACCGCCAGGCTGATCAACGCGTAGGGCGCGCGGGCGCGTGCCGGCGCCACCTGGTCGATCTCGGCGGGCAGGCTGAGCACCAGGAAGTCACGTGGCTTGCCTTGCAGTTGGCGCACCGCTTTCCAGGGGCCGACCACCAGCAGGGTGTCGCCCAGGCGCAGCTTTTCTTCCACCAGTTGCCCTTCGATGGCCACCTGGTCGCGGCGCAGGCCGACCACATTGAGGTCGTAGCGGGTACGGAAGGCCAGTTCGAGAATGGTCTTGCCGATCAGTTGCGAGCCGGGCGGTAGTGAAATCTCGGCCATGCCCACTTCCTGGGACTGGTCGATGAAGTAAGCCGCCTTGAAGTGCAGCGGCTCGAGCAGCATGCCCTGGCACAGGCTGCGCAGGTCGTCGCGATTGGCGAACAGGTCGAGCAGCAGGATGTCGCCTTGCTGCAGCAGCGTGCCGGAGTCGGCGGGGATCACCCGAGTGGTGAACTTGTGCTGGCGCTCGATGCCCACCACGTTGGCGCCGTGGCGGGTGCGCAGCTCCAGTTCGCCCAGCGTGTGGCCGATCAGCGGCGAGTGCGGGCGGATGCGCAAGCGCCGCTCGCGGCCGCTGAGCTTGTAGTCCAGGACCAGGTCGAGCAGGGTGCGACGGGTTTCCACCCGGCCATCCTTGCGTACTTCGCCATTGAGCCAGTGGCGGGTCAGCAGCATATAGCCGATGCCCAGCACCAGCACCACCAGGCCGAAGGGGGTAAAGCTGAAGAAGTTGAAGCCCTGTTCGCCGTGGCGTACCAGCTCACTGTGCACCACCACGTTCGGGGGCGTGGCCACGAGGCTGAGCATGCCGCTGATCAGGCCGGCGAAACTCAGGGGCATCATCAGGCGGCTGGGCGAGAGCTGCAAGCGCGCGGCAATGCTCAGCACCACCGGGATGAAAATGGCGACCACGCCGGTAGAACTCATCACCGAGCCAAGGCCGGCCACCGCGATCATCAGCAGCACCAGCAGGCGTGCCTCGCTGTTGCCCGCGCGTTCGCTCATCCATTCGCCGATACGGTAGGCGATGCCGGTGCGGACCAGCCCTTCGCCGATCACGAACAGCGCGGCGATTAGCACCACGTTCGGGTCGCTGAAGCCAGCCAAGGCCTGTTCCACGGTCAGGATGCCGGTCAGCGGCAGCGCGAGGATCACCAACAAGGCGACCACATCCATGCGCGGGCGGTTGATGATGAACAGGAAGACGACAACGGCGAGTAGGCCGAGGACCCAGAGCAGCTCATGGTTCATGGGGGGAGGGGATTCCTTCACACAAAGTCACGAAAGGCGATGCCACCAGTGTGGCAGCTTGGCGTGAAGGGGGTGTTGACGTGTTGCAGTATTTTGCCGGAGAGAATCAGACTGCTTGCGGGGCAGTCCGGTTGGAGCCGGCTTGCCGGCGAAGCCGGTGCCATTCACCGTGTTGGCTCCTTCGCGGACAAATGCTGACCAGATACCGCTTTCGTAGGAGCGGCTTTAGCCGCGATCACCCGCAAAGCGGGTGCCGGAGACCGCGATGCCCGTATCGCGGCTGAAGCCGCTCCTACAGGACCGCTGCGGCGGTCTGGGGCCCCGGTATCAGACCGTTGCCCCGCAGAGGCCTGAATCAGTGACGGTGCTTGTGCTTGCGATTGTTGTCGCCCATGTGGTTGCCGATGGCGCCACCGGCCGCGCCACCCAGGCCTGCACCAATGGTCGAGCCATTGGAACCACCCAGCTTGCCGCCGATCAGCGAGCCACCGGCTGAGCCCAGGCCGCCACCAATGGCCGCTTCGGTGCGGTTGCCTTTGCGCGCACCCACCGCGCTGCCGGCGGCGCCGCCCAGGCCGGCACCGATCGCAGCGCCGGTGCTGCCACCGATCTGTTTGCCGACGACGTTGCCCAGCGCACCACCCAGGCCACCACCAATAGCGGCGGTACCGTCACCGGCGAAAGCGCCTTGGCACAGCAACAGGCCGAGGGCGAGAGAAGGCAGAGTCAGACGCATGTTAAGAACCTCAGGGGGAGTCATCAGGGGATTTGCCGCACGGTCAGCGGCGAGTCAGGGATATAAAGACGTTTCAGCGGTAGTAACGGTCACGGTATTGGCGGTCATCGTCATCGCGGTCGTCCCGGTCATGGCGATGGTGGTGCCGGTGGTCTCGGTCACGCCAGCCGTCATTGTCGTCGTGGTAATGATGGCTGTAGCAGCCCCCAAGCAGCAGCAAGGTGGCAATCATCGAGGCACTTGCGAGGCGCGAAATCATCATGAAGTAGGTCCTTGATCCGAATAGGTTTACCGGATACGCGATCAGACCTGATGCGATTCATTTGGTTCTTTGTCGCGCAAAATTTTGTTGTGGTGTATTCATGTGGATCGCATAGAACGAGGGCTCACCCATCAGGCCTGCACGATGCTAGAGTCGCGTTCTTTTTTGTCCCGAGGATGGAACATGCGAGCGATTCTGCCGATCACCGTGGTGCTGCTGTTGGCGGGGTGTGCGTCATCTACCATGGAAGCGGCGCGCAATGGCACGCCGACCGCGCGACTGGACTCGCACAAGACCCCGGACGTGGTGGCCCAATGCATCCAGTTCAGCTGGCAGGAAGAGTCGTCGTTCGGCGTCGATGCCAGCGGCTACCTGGAGGCACGCAAGCAGGGTGGGTTTACGGTGTACACCCGTGAAGCGGAATCGTTCGTCGATGTCTATGCACAGGCGGGCGGGACACGGGTGGACTACTACGCCCAGCAGGATGATGGCATGGCGTTGCGCCGGCGGGCCGCTGCGGCGACCTGCCTGTAGAAGACTGTTGCCCGGCCTTCTGTAGGAGCGGCTTCAGCCGCGATGAAAGCACCGCGGTGTCGGGCACCCGCATCGCGGGTGATCGCGGCTGAAGCCGCTCCTACAGTCAGTGGCCAGGCCAAAGCAATGGGCGGCAGGGGCTTCAACCTAACCGAGCCTCGAGCCCGGCAATGTGCGCCTGCAGCCGTTCATGTTCTTCACGTTCGGCACTGATGTCCTCGAACACACTGATCAGGTGTTCCGGCTGTCCATCGGCCTGGCGCTGCAGCGAAGTCCGCGCACGCACCCAGAGATAGTGGCCATCCTTATGGCGCACGCGCTTCTCCACTTCATAACGCGTGATCTCTCCGGCGAGCATGCGCCCCAGCAGTTGCAGGTTGTCCGGCAAATCTTGTGGGTGGGTCAGTTGCTGGAAGGTCATGCCATACAGCTCCTGTTCGCTGTACCCCAGCAACTCGCAGAAACTGCCATTGACGCGCTGCCAGCTGCCATCCAGGTCGATGTAGGCGAGCGCGCCCCAGGCCAGCTCGAAGATCGTGCGAAAACGCTCCTCGCTCTGGCGCAGTTCCTCTTCGGCGACCTTGCGTTCGGTGTTGTCCATGCTGATACCGACCATCTTCACCGGGCGCCCGACGCTATCGCGCAATACCGTGGCACGCGAAGCGATCCAGCGCTGGCCGCCATCGGGGCGGGTGATGCGAAAGTCGCATTCGCAGCCGGTGCCATCGGCTACCGCCTGGGCATACATGCCCTGCATATGGCGGGCGTCATCGGCGTGGATATGCTCCCAGAAATCTTCGTTGCGCCGTAGCGGCCAGCCATAGACGGCTTCGACGTTGGGCGAGTAAGTCACTTCGTCGCTGATCAGGTTCCACTCCCAGGTGACGATACGCGCGCCTTCCTGGGCCAGCTTCATGCGTGTTTCGCTTTCCATGATCTCGGCGGTGTAGCGGCGCCGCACATCGGTCATGGGCAATTCGACCACTTCGGCCTGTTGTACGCTCTGCAGTGCTTCCTCGCCATAGCGCAGCCAGATCCAGTTGACCTTGAGAAAGTCCGCCAGCTTGCGCAGGTTCTCATAGTCGATCTCGCCACCGCGGGTCCATTTGTGCACCGCGGTGCGCGAAATGCCCAGCACGGTCCCGACTGCCTGCAGGGTCAGCTTGTGGTGCTCGAGCAGTTCCTTGAGGCGAAAGGCGAAGCTGTTTTCCGTCATGGGTGCTGGATCCTTGGGCGCGTGCCGAAGGCGGCAGTATACCCGAGCTGTAAACTTGAGGTTGACGGAGGGAGTTGCCTGCTGGGGTAGGCGCGATTAACGTAGCGCATCGTTATCAAACCAAGGAAGGACTGCATGAGCCGTTCACTTGAACTCAATCGCGCCAGCTGGGACGAGCGGGCGCCATTGCACGCTGCGTCGAAGGACTACGAAGTCGAGTGCTTCGTCAGCAACCCAGGGCACCTCTCCGAGGTGGTGCGTTTCGACCTGCCGCGGCTTGGCGACATCCGAGGTCTGCACGCGGTGCATCTGCAATGCCACATCGGTACCGACACCTTGTCGCTGGCACGCCTGGGTGCCCAGGTCAGTGGTCTGGATTTTTCAGCGGCCTCATTGCACCAGGCGCGGCAACTGGCCGAGCGCGCCGGCGCACGCATCGACTACGTGCAGGCGGATGTCTACCAGGCTGCAGAGGTATTGGAGGCGGGCAGTTTCGACCTGGTCTACACCGGTATCGGCGCCCTGTGCTGGCTGCCCAGCATTGAGCGCTGGGCACGCACTGTCGCGGCATTGTTGAAACCGGGCGGGCGGCTGTTCCTGCGTGATGGGCATCCGATGCTGATGGCCGTCAACGAAGACCATCCGGACCGCCTGCAGCTGGATTACCCGTATTTCGAGCGGGAGGCGCCGACGATCTGGCACAACGACCAGACCTATGTCGACACCGACCAGGCCCTGACCCAAACCGAAACCCATGAGTGGAATCACGGGCTGGGCGAGGTTATCACCGCACTGTTGGCCAATGGCCTGCGGATAGCCGGCCTGGAGGAACACCAGAGTATTCCTTGGGAGGCCTTGCCCGGGCAGATGGAGCTTGGAGCCGACGGCGAATGGCGCCTGCGCGAAGCCCCTTGGCGCCTGCCGCTGAGTTACACGCTGCAGGCGCTCAAGGCCTGAACGTCAGGACAGGAAGCCACCGTCGACATTGAGCGCGGTGCCGGTGGTGTAGCTGGAGGCGTCGCTGGCCAGGTACAGCACCGCGCCAGCCATCTCGCTCGGGTCGGCCACGCGCTTGAGCGGGATCTGTTGCAGGGCGGCATTGCGGATGCTGTCGTTCTTGACCAGCGCCGAGGCGAACTTGGTGTCGGTCAGGCCCGGCAACAGGGCGTTGCAGCGGATGCCGAACTGCGCGCACTCCTTGGCGAAGACCTTGGTCATGTTGATCACTGCGGCCTTGGTCACCGAGTAGATGCCCTGGAACAATCCTGGCGAGACGCCATTGATCGACGCCACGTTGATGATGCTGCCGCCACCGTGTTCGCGCATCAGCTTGCCCGCTTCGACCGACATGAAGAAGTAGCCGCGGATATTCACGTCGACGGTCTTCTGGAACGCACCCAGGTCAGTGTCCAGTACATTGCAGAACTGCGGGTTGGTGGCCGCGTTGTTGACCAGGATGTCCAGGCGCCCGAACTGCTCGCGAATGCCGGCGAACACCTGCTGGATCTGCTCCATCTCACCGATGTGGCAGGCCACCGCCGTGGCCTTTCCGCCCGCGGCGATGATCGCCTCGGCAACCTGCTGGCAGCCGTCGAGCTTGCGGCTCGAGACGATCACATGGGCACCCTGCTGGGCCAGCAGGTGGGCGATGGCCTCGCCGATGCCACGGCTGGCGCCGGAGACGAAGGCGATCTTGCCGTCGAGGTCGAACAGGTGGGTCTTGGACATGCCGGGATTCCTTGTTGTCTGCCGGTGTTACAGGCTGGATTTATCGATCAGTTGCAGGCTCATGTGCTCCAGCAGCCGGTTCATGTGGATGAACTGGGCGAAGCGCTTGTCCTGGGTCTGGCCGTGGAAGAAGCGGTAGTAGATCTGCTGGACGATGCCGGCCAGGCGGAACAGGCCATAGCAGTAATAGAAGTCGAAGTTGTCGATACGGATGCCGGCGCGCTCGGCGTAGTAGTCGACGAATTGTTGGCGGGTGAGCATGCCGGGTGCGTTACTGGGCTGACGGCGCATCAGTTGCACGGGCGCCGGGTCGCTTGCCTCGATCCAGTAAGCAAGGCTGTTACCCAGGTCCATCAGCGGGTCGCCAATGGTGGCCATTTCCCAGTCCAGCACACCGATGATGTGCATGGGGTTGTCGCTGTCGAGAATGACATTGTCGAAGCGGTAGTCGTTGTGCACGATGCCGGGGCGAGGGTGGTCGGCGGGCATTTTCTCACGCAGCCAGGCGATCACGTTCTCCCAGCGTGGCGCATCAGGGGTCAGCGCCTTTTCGTAGCGGCTGGCCCAGCCCTCGATCTGGCGTTGCACATAGCCTTCGGGTTTGCCCAGGTCGGCCAGGCCGCAGGCGGTGTAGTCCACCTGGTGCAGTTCGACCAGGCGATCGATGAAGCTCTTGCACAGGGCTTCGGTGCGGGTGGCATCGAGGTCGAGCTCGGCCGGAATGTCCGAACGCAGGATGATGCCCTTGACCCGCTCCATCACATAGAACTCGCCACCGATCAGCGCTTCGTCAGTGCAATGCACATAGGCTTTCGGGCAGTAGGGGAAGCCTTCGTTGAGCTGGTTGAGGATGCGAAACTCACGGCCCATGTCGTGGGCCGACTTGGCCTTGTGGCCGAACGGCGGGCGGCGCAGGACGAACTCTTTGCCTGGGTAGGCCACCAGGTAGGTGAGGTTGGAGGCGCCGCCTGGGAACTGGCTGATTGCTGGCGTGCCTTCCAGGCCTGGAATGTGATTTTTGAGGTACGGATCGATGACGGCGGCATCGAGTTCTTCGCCGGGGCGGACCTGGGTGGACTGGTCGGTGAGCGTCATGCGATTTCCTTATGATCGGTAGCAAGGACTATTGGCTAATCTAATTTCCTGAGGCAGTTGGTACAAGCGTGCCAGGCCGTTATAGGCCGGGGTGTTGCCGGACGATCAATGGCCCTGATAGCCCGACCTTTTCTTGTGCAAAAAAAAACCGAAGCGCGTTGGCTTCGGTCTTTTCTTTCTACGATACGCCCTGGCGATCAGGCCGGGAACAGTTCGCTGAGCTTCATCGACAGCATCATGTCGCCTTCGACGCGCAGCTTGCCGCCCATGAAGGCTTGCATGCCGTCGGTGTCACCGCTGACGATGCCCTTCAGCGTCTCGCTGTCCAGCACCAGGGTGCAGTTGGCGTCGGCGTTCTCGCCTTCCTGGATCTCGCAGGTGCCATCCTTGACGAGCAGCGCGTAGTGCTTGTCTTCGTCGGTGATGTTGAAGCCGAACACCAGGTCCAGGCCGGCGGCCGCTGCAGGGTTGAATTTTGCCTTCATCGCCTCGACGGCTTTAGCTACATCGCTCATGGTGTATTCCTTGTTAAGTGATATTCGCGTCCGCAGGGACACAACAGACCGGGCTCATCGATAGGTGATGAGCTCCGGCGCCCGCAACAGCTGCACGTGGGCTTGGCTGTTGAAGGAAGCCAGTGCCACGTCGCGGCCCCGGAATTTCAGGTGGCTGAGCGACGTGTTGATGATCTGCCAGTTCAGGTTGAAGGCCTGCGCCGGCGTGACTCCGGTAACCAGGTGGAGCAGGGCGGCGATGGTGCCGCCGGAAGTGAACAGGGCAATGTTGTCGCCACTGGCGGCGCTGGCGAGCAGGCGACGAAGGCCGTCGCCGACCCGGTCGATGAATGCCTGCCAGGTTTCAAGATTGTCGTCGTGGCTGTGCTCGCCGTCATGCCAGCGCTGCACCATCAGGGCGAACAGGCGCTGGAACTCGCTGCGATGCTGTGCGCCATTGCGCAGGATATGCAGTGCTTCGGGTTCGTCGGGCAGCAGGCCTGGCAGCAGGGCACGGATGACGCCGTCGGCGTCGAACTCGTTGAAGGCGGCATCGGTTTCTATGGCGGGTACCGGGCTGCCGCTGTGTTGCAGCGCCTGTAGCGCCAGCCGGGCAGTGTCCTGCTGGCGACGCAAGGTGCCGGCGACGCAGCGATCCAGGCGCAGCCTCAGCTGGGCGAGATGCTCACCCAGGGCTTGGCTCTGGCGCTCACCCACGGGCGAGAGGACGTCGTAGTCGTCGGCACCGAAGGAGGCTTGGCCATGTCGGATCAGGTAGAGGTTGCCCACGAGGTAGTCCGGCCCGGTTGGAGGTTGCTGCGAGGTTAGGATGCCCCAGGCAGGCTGTCAACGAAAAAACATACAAGCGTTTGAAAAGGTCGTTTGAACTGTGTTGCCAGCATTTTCCCTGGCTGGCAGCCGCCCATGCGCACCGGTATGCTTGCAAGCATTTCGCGCCCCTCGCGGCGCTGGTCTATCAAGGAGTCAATGTGGAGTTTCTTGCCGAATACGCAAGCTTTCTCGCCAAAACCGCCACGCTGGTGATCGCCATCCTGGTCGTGCTGTCGGCCATCGCCGGGCTGCGCGGCAAGGGTAGGCGCAAACCGGGCGGGCAGTTGCAGGTCACCCGCCTCAACGAGTTCTACAAGGAATTGCGCGAGCGCCTGGAGTCGGGCCTGCTCGACAAGGCCCAGCTCAAGGCCCTGCGCAAACAGCAGGCCAAGGCGGAAAAACAGCAGAAGAAAAAGCCCGAGGACAAGCGCCGGGTGTTCGTTCTCGATTTCGATGGCGACATCAAGGCATCGGCCACCGAGAGCCTGCGCAATGAGATCACTGCGTTGCTCACCCTGGCTACCCCGCAGGATGAAGTGGTGCTGCGCCTCGAGAGTGGCGGTGGCCTGGTGCACAGTTATGGCCTGGCAGCCTCGCAGCTGGCGCGCATCCGCGAGGCAGGTATTCCGTTGACCATCTGCATCGACAAGGTGGCGGCCAGCGGCGGTTACATGATGGCCTGCATCGGCGAGAAGATCGTTAGCGCGCCTTTCGCGGTACTGGGTTCTATCGGCGTGGTGGCGCAGATGCCCAACGTCAACCGCCTGCTGAAAAAACACGACATCGATTTCGAGGTGCTCACGGCGGGTGAGTACAAACGCACCCTGACCGTGTTCGGTGAAAACACCGACAAAGGCCGGGAGAAATTCCAGGAAGACCTGGACATCACCCACCAGCTGTTCAAGGACTTCGTCGCCCGCTACCGCCCGCAGTTGCATATCGACGAAGTGGCCACTGGTGAAGTGTGGCTGGGTATCGCCGCGTTGAATCGCCAGTTGGTTGACGAGTTGGGCACCAGCGACGAGTACCTCAGCCAGCGTGCCCGCGAGGCCAACCTGTTCCACCTGCGCTTTGCCGAGCGCAAGACGCTGCAGGAGCGCATCGGGGTAGCGGCCAGCGGCGCAGTGGAGAACACCCTGGTCGGTTTGTGGAGCAAACTCGGGCGTTTGCGCTAACACCTTGAACCCCTTGAAGATTTTTTTCGAAAAGGGGGTTGCAAGGTGAATCGAATGCCGACATAATGGCGTCCATCGAAACGCAGCTGACTTGAAAAAGCCCAGCGGTTTCAAGGAGATAGCGAAAGCTGACTCCGACTTTGAGGCCGAGTAGCAAAGTGGTTATGCTCCGGATTGCAAATCCGTCTACGCCGGTTCGATTCCGACCTCGGCCTCCACCATTCGAAAGCCCCGCAGATCTAGGTCTGCGGGGTTTTTCTTTGCGCGCAGAAAATGCCAAGAGTTCCGAAACAAAAGGCATGGAGTTCCGAAACTTCAGCCCTTCGAGGGCTTGGCGATCGCACCGACTCGACGGTAAACGCGCTCGGTGATTCCTTCTTTCGAGTGGCCCAACAGCACGCTTGCATCGCTCAGGTCGTTGATCTCCGACGCCGCCTTCGGTCGGATATCCCGGAACTGGAATTGAGCAATTCGGTTGGCCAGGTCTGGCTTCTTCTCCAGTTCAGCCTGCACTCTGGCTGCCTCTCTCGCTTCTGCCCATCTGTTGCGAAGCATCCCCCAGCTCATGCGCTTCCCGTACTCATTGACGATGAAGAACGGCGAGAGGTGCCTGCTTGTGCTTCGCATGATTCGTTCGAGCAGCAGGCCCAGGCTGTTCTTCGCGCCGTCTACCTCCAGGACGATCCTCAGCCGCTTGCCGGTCTTGCCTTGGCTTACCAGTAAGTAGCCACCCTGCATGTCATCCTTCCGCATGGACAGCACGTCCGACGGCCGCTGGCCGGTCAGATAGGCGAGATCCATCGCGTCCTTCAGCTCCGATGGGGCCTCCGCATAAACCGCCTTCCACACCAGCTCGTTTGCGTAGAAGTCTCGCGGTTTCTCCTTGTTCTTCCTCACACCCAGGCACGGGTTATCACGGGTTGTGAGCCCCCATTCCCTCGCTGTATTGAAAACGTGGGAGAGCAGGGCGATTTCCCTATTTGCCCTGGTCTTCGCCGACCGCGAGTCGCGGTACTGCGCGATCATGGCTGGCGTGATGGCATCGATCGGTGCCGAGTCGAACACAGTGCGCAGCTGCTTGAGCTCGTAGATGTTGTCCTTCTGGGTCCTGGCGGCCTTGCCCGGGATGATCTTGCGCTCGTACTCGTCGAAGATCCCCTTCATCGTCTTCAGCTCGGCCGGCGTGGCCTTGGCTTCAAAGTCGGCCCACTTCAGCTTGGCTTGCACCAGGTCGGTACCGAGGGGGATTTCCTTGCCGGTCTGGTCGCGGTAGTAGTACCCAACCCACACATTTCCGTTCTTCCTGGTGCGCTTGCGCCGGTACATGCCCGGCGGCAGGTCGCGGTTCTCGGTACTTCTGGGTCGCATTTCACTTTACTCGGGAGAAATCAGGGGTCCAGGCTGGCGCCGGGGGTGGGGCTGCAGCGACGGGCACGGTATCGATCACCACGCCGCTCAGCTTCTGTCGGGCGTACTGGCGCCCAACGAGTGGGCGCCCGCCGCGGCTCTCGACGAAATGCCAGCCTTTCTCTGTGAGCCAACGGCGTTGCCACGCCCGGGGTTTGTAGCCAGTGATCGTCACCAGCTCTTCGTCCGAAAGGATCTCGGTTTCCATGGGATGGTCTCCACGCCGCCGGTGGCGGCAGGTTGTGTCAGGATGTGGCCTTGGCGATGGTCTGCTCGAAGCGTGACGCCAGCTCGGCGTTGACATCGGCCTTCGCCAGACTGTCCACAGTGCCCTTGGCCTGGTGCAGGGCTTCGTACTTGCGCAACTGGGCGGCCGCCTCAACTAGGTCAGCTAGCATGGCCGGTGCTGCGGCGATCAACTTGGCGTTCGCCCGGCGCAGGTCCAGGCTGAGTTCCGCCGGCCCGACCTCGCTAAAGGTCACGCAGCCGCCGCAGTCAGCGATCATCCAGCCGTCAGAGGAGAGCGCTTTCACGCCGTCTCCGCTGTCGGCGCCTAGACCGGTGAAGACCTCGGTTTCGTTCAGGACTTCCCAGGGGCCCGGCGTGTGCTTGTGTTTCGTCATGGCAATAGCTCTCCATGCCCGCGCATGTCGGCGGGCTTGAGTAGTTGGGGGAGGGGTTATGCTTCGGGCGCGGCTGACTCTTGCCACTCGACGATGTCGGCGCCGAAGTCTTTGCTGGTGAAGGTGATGTTCCCGAAAGGCCAGAGGTAGGCGAATGGGCCGGTGCGCTCGCAGTTGGCAAGGATGCTGCCGCATGACAGGCGGATGTCGATCCGCTCCAGCCCAGGATCCTCGTCTGGGTCAGGCGGGCACCAATTGCCTGCGAGCTTGCGGACCTTCTCGACAACGGTGTCGATCTCGAATCCGCCCCGCGATTGGCCGACGAGCGATGCAACCCGCCACATGCCGGTCTGCCACCGGTCTTTCCTGACCAGCGCGCCATCCTCGCGGAATTCGTAATCTTCAACCTTGGCGTCGCGGAACTCCGGCTTCCTGAAGTCGAGTTCTGTCACTTCACGGCTCATCGCGGCGCCTTCCAGATCAGGTAGGCCATGTAGGCGAGGGCGATCATTTCGAGTCCTCCACGTATGGCGGATGAACCGGGCACGGCCAGCGCAATGAGCCGTCTCCGGATGGGCAGGTGCAGGTCTTCACTTCGGTCAGGTCGGTCATGGTTGTCCCCACGGGATCAGCGGAGTGTCATAGCCCAGCATAAGCGGGTGCTTCGGGTCGCCGCTGGCGGTCACCCCGAAATGCAGAACAGGCTTTCCGCTGGCGTTGAGCAGGCCCAGTACCTCGGCAAAGCAATATCTGATTGCTGCGGTCACCTTGGTGGTGCGCCCCCAGCACGGGACCAGCACGTCGGCATCAGTGATGATCTGACGGATGTGCTCGAGGTTATCCAAGTGGTGGGAAGGCGTGGGTAGGCCGTTGATGTAGGTTCGCCTGTCGTTCGAGAAACCAACATCGCGAGGGTCTGTCGCGCGATAGCAGAACACGTTGCCAACGATGAATCGCCGGCCGCCGTTACGCTGGGTGAAGCCGCGCCATTTGCGAACGGTCGCGTCATCCAGGGTGGCGTCTGCCGTGCTGGGGTTGATTCCAAAGAAGGCGAACACCTTGCCCTCGGCCTGCACCTCTCGTTCGAGGCGGTAACGGTAGAGCCCGCAAGAACTGATTACTGCGCTCACAGCTGATACCTCTCATCATTCCATGCCGCCGGCGCGGCAGCAGGTGTTGGTCCGTTGTCGCGTTCGTGCGGGGAGAGCTGGCGCTCGTTGCCGGCCTGGAGCTGGCTGTCGGGGATGCAGCTGATGCCGACCCCATTCAGCAGGTAGCAGGTGACGCCGCGCTGGCTGTCGTGCTGCACGTCGATGACGTTCTCGGTTGCGCTGGCGCCGGTGGCCAGCAGCGCGAGGAGAAGTGCTAGGCGGGCCATGGTCAGCCCTCCGTACCCATCAGGTAGCAGGGCTCAGTTGCCTCTGCCAGCCACTGGCGAAGGCAGCCGCATTCAGCGTGTGGCGGATCTTCGTCGACCCACTGTTGGTCGAGCATCCTGTCGCTCGTCAGCTCAACGTCCCAGTCGGCGTATTCGGATGGGTCATCACCGTTCATTTCGGCCAGGATTCGGCGGGCCTCTTCTTCGCTGGTTGCCGCCACCCAGTCGCAGTCGCCGACCTGGTAACAGGCGAGGGTAGGCCGCGCCGGCTGGCTTCCATCGAGCGCGAATTCCGGTGCTTGGGTTTCTACAGGCATGACTTCGTCCTTGGCCGCTCGCTCGCGGCAGTGAATAGAGGGGAGAGGGGTTACAGCTGGATGGAGTACAAATGTGCTCTTTCGGTCAGGGCTGCTTGCCTCGCGCTCTGCTGGCGCACCCGAAGCACTTGCCGCAATTGATCCCGGGCCTGCACACAACAGCCGGCACGGGAGGTGACTTGATCGCTTCACGCTTCCACACCGGCCAGGTCGCCACTATCTCGGCGCAGCGGTCGCAGTAGTCGCGGAAGGCCTGCTTTGCGTTTTGCTCTGCGCTGTCTGCTCGCATCCACTCCGCCATCTCGCCCATCTGCTCGACAATTGCGCTCTCTTCGGCCGCTGCAGCTGCGATGATCCTGTCCTTGCGTTTCTGGCAGAGCAGGCAATCGACTTTGGACCATTCGCCTGACAGCTCAGAGGTATCGCCCAGCCAGGTGCCGCACGGCGCTTGCTCAAGGTCATCTAGGTCGGTGAATGGTGCGAAATGCGTCTTCACGACTTCACCTGTGGCGCTGCGCTGGCGGATAGGGCGGACTCGAAGCGCTTCAGATACCAGCGAACCCCGCTGAGAGCCGGAAGGTCAGTGTGCTGCAGCTGATGTTTTTTGCAGTTGTGCACGAACTTTCTCATCAGGTCTTCCAGGGAGTTGATGCGCCCCTTCATGTGGTCCCGATCCATGTCGTAGCTGTAGTCGCTCTGCGAAACCATCAGTTCCAACCGCTTGATCTCGGAGCGCAGCCGCTCAACCTCGCCAGGGGCGGCGCGGGTGTAGGCCAGTTCAATACTTGCATAGCTGTCGTGGTTTCCGGACAGGTCCACCATGGTCTTTGGCGGGGAGCCATCTACCCATTCGGTAACGATCTCGCCTAGTTCGTTGATTCCTCGCCACGCCACCGGCTCGCTCTGGTTCTGCTCGGCTGGCTGCGGCGCGTTCTTCAGCAGTGCGCTCCAGAGGGACCTTGCAAGGTCCGGGTGCATGCACACGCCATTGAGCATTTCGCGGGTCAGCTGGCGCGGCACGCTGACCATCTCTGCGTTGCTGGATCGGTTTTCTGTGGGCATGGGGATCTCCTGCCGGCGGCGTCAGGCGGCCAGGCGCTGATAAAGTTCGATGAGGTCGGAAGCGTTGGCGGCAACCAGCGCCCGGGCTTCGTCCTTGCAGACGCTGTTGCCCAGCAGCTTCACCTGGTTGGCACCGGAGATTGCGTTCCAGTAAAGCTGGCCGGTTTTCTCGTCGAGGAACAGCCCTCGGTCGATGATGTAGTCAGCCCTGAAGCCTTGGGCGCGCTTCAGCTCGTGGGGCTTGAGCATGCGAAGCGTGATGTCGATCATCACGTAGTCACCGACCATCACCACATCGGCGTGCTCAGTGAAGTGCTGTGGAAGATACTTGCGCATGAACGCGGCACACTTGCGGGCGCCGGCCAGCTGTTCGTCCGTCAGAGTATGGGTCTGCAGTTGCACGACTTGAACGACGGCCATGCGATCCTTCGACGGGATCGTATGCATCGGCTCTCGCATGGAAATGCCGTCTTTCTCGGCGCCGTAATACTTGACCAGGTAGGCTGTGACCAGCCGCTGGTTGGAGCCCTTCCCCAATATCGTCGAGAACGGATCGACTGCGCTTCTGCCATCGCCCTTGTAGAACCCGCCATTCGCCTGCTCAAGGTGGGCCGAAGCTATAGCGTGGTGCCCGCCGCTTTGGGTGATGCATCCGACGGGCGTGAATACTGGGGCGCCGACGCAACCGCTGCGAAGGGTGACCAAGTTGGCTGTGATCAGCGCGAAGTGTCCGCCCTTGACCTGGGCCACTTGCGTCCGAAGCGGCTCTTCGGCATCGAAGGTCCGCTGTGTTGAGCCATTGGCGTGCTCCGTCAGGCAGCCGGCCACGGCCAATGTCGGCTGAACCAGGGCGTGATGAGTGCCGCCACCGCTGATGGTTGATACTGGATCGTCGACGCTGTGCGTGCTGGTGTGCGACTTCGAGGTTCCGCGCAGGGGGACAATGAACGGGTCGTTGCAGGCCAGGGTGTGTCGCCACAGGCCTTTGGCGATGCGGTTCATGGTGTTCTCCACCAAGGCATCGTCGCGGAAGATTGTGCGCCCCTGCAGCTCCCAGTCGATACATTCGGCGGCGGACCGCCATGCATTCTGCCCTTTGGCCGGGTTCTTGTGATGCGTCGGCGCCGGCCACACGATTGGCTTGCCGTCGCGCCTGGCGATTCCGTACAGCCGCTTGCGAATGGTTGGTGCGCCCTGGTCTGCAGCGATCCGCACCTGGTGCTCGAAGTTGTACCGCAGGCCACGGACCAAAGCCTCCTTCGGCACGTGATCGCCAATCTCGGCCAGAATCTCCGGCAGGTCCGGGTGGTCCTCCGGAATGCCGTTGCCCAGCACGCTCACGAAGGCCCGGAACGTCCGGCCTTTCTCGGCCTTGATCGGGCGCCCCTCATTGTCGAGCGGCCCCCAGTCGGCGAACTCTTCCACGTTCTCAAGGAAGATCAGGCGCGGGCTGGTCTGGTAGGCCCAGCGGATGATGACCCAGGCCAGGCCGCGTATCTTGCGGTTGCGCGGCTTCCCGCCCTTGGCCTTACTGTGGTGCCGGCAGTCGGGCGATGCCCACAAGATGCCCACCGGCTGCCCTTTGGTGGCCAGGACGGGGTCTACCTCGAACACATCCGCTACGTAGTGCTCGGTCTGCGGGTGGTTGGCACGATGCACGGCCAGGGCGATTGGGTTGTGGTTTACCGCCACATCCGGCTCGCGGTACGCCTCGGCAATGCCACTGCTGGCACCGCCGCCACCGGCGAAGAGATCGACGACCAGCTCCTTCTCGAAGGGCAGGGCGAGGGAGGTCATACAGGTCATGTTGTGGTCCTTGCTTGCAGGCATAGCCATCGCTGGCGCGGGCATGGAGGTAAGTTGGGTTTTCTGTGATCAGAGGTCTGATTTGCCGGCGTCGATCATTCGGAGCTCGACGACTTCGATTCGCTGGGTGCCGTCGGTGATCACCCAGCACGGAAGGTCGAGGTGCTGGAAGGTGCCGCGATAGGTTCGGTAGGCGCCGAGCGCTGCCTTGCGGAAGCAGTCGGAGGCGACCCTGCCGATTGCCATCGGCTTACCCCCCCCCTGTGAGCGTCAGATCGAACAACTCGACCTTCTCGATGCGTTTTGCTGCGGCACGGATGGTGTTCGGCGAGAGCTTGAACTCTTCGGCCACCTCGGCGACGTGCTTGTACAGCAGGGCATCGTGTATCGCCTGGTCGCGCTGGCCATTCCGCAGGCCTGCGTAGATGACTTGCATGGGTAAGCCTCCATGGCCTGCGCGGCCTGGTGCGTTATCGTTGAATAGGGGGAAGGCGCTGGCGGGCAGCGCCGGAGGGTCAGACGTCGTGGCCGTAGTGGAAGTCGTAAGCGTCGACTTCCTGGTACTGGACCTTCACGCCACAGGTGTAGAGGTTCAGCAGTAGAGCGTCGAGACCAAACTTGGCGCCGAGGAAGAGAGTTTTCGACGGGTCGTAATCGTTAATCCTGAGGCTGTAGCACTGGCCTTCTTTGTTGAAGTCCATCTGGATGGCGCACGAGTATTTCGACGTGCGCTCCTCGGCATCCACATACAGGTGCCAGTACCCGGCGCAAACACCCTCTGTGGTTTCGACGAAGATGGCGGGGCGATCCTCGCCGCGGCTTTCGTCGCGTTCACCCAGGCCCTTCGTGATCTGGTTCAGCAGCTCCTTCAAGGTGATGCTTTGCGGGAGGGGCTTGATCATCTCGGCCAAGCGCTCTTGTATGGCCTGCTTCACAGCTTGGTTTTGCATGTCGCCCAGCATGCCAGAGACCGTTTTCACTACCAGGTCTCCGAAGCGGCCAACGTCCTCGATATCGGTCGGCATCACGCCAGCCAGCTTCTCTTCGAGCAGCTCCTTGAACTTCGAGCGGTAGCTGAACTGAGATTCGATGGCGCGCTTCACCGTGTCTTCCACATTGCTCTGGATGATCGGCTGCAGCTTTTCCGGGCTCAGCGCAGCGGCTACCGACTCGGCTACGATCCCTTCGATGTTGATGTCGAGTTGCATGGTGAATCTCCTGGGCATGCGCCGCCCTCCGTGCTGGTGGCGGCATTGTGGCAATTTGGGGTGGAATGGGGTAATACAGATGGTCGGCAATCGGGCCGTCTACAGGGAGTGGTAGAAATGGGGAGCGCTATTGAATCATTGGTGCGAGTCGCGACGGCTGGTGGAAGTGTTGTCGTGAGCGGCAACTATGAAGTAGATGGATTGGTTAGAGTTGCCATGGCGCTCAAGACAAAGGGGCAGGGCACGCTCACAATCAAAACATCAAATGCGGCAGTAGACAGCATGGTGCGGATAGCGATGGCAGCGCCTGGACAGGTCGTTTTCGACTTGACCTAGGGCCTGACAATCTCGTCGCCAGGGTTTCGCCTCAGCTCAGCCGTACTAGCCTCTTCGAACTGACGCGCTAGTTTCGGCGAGATGTAAAAAGCTGGCGCGTCAGGTCGTTCAAGTCGGCGCGCCCGCTCATCAGGATCCTGCGCAATCCACGACAGGGCCAGGTCCTGCCAGAGTTCTTGCACCTGGTCGTAGCCGTGGCGCTCGATCTCGGCTGTCAGCGCAGCCTTTATGCCGGCCGGCATGTTGAAGAACACCTTCTCGATGCCAAGCTTCGCGGCCTTCGTCTTCTCGCGCTCGCGGTAGTCCGCTGAATGCTTGGCGGCTCCCGTCTTCTGCACGGCCATGGACGATACCTCTTGATTTGTATGCGCCGCCCTCCGTGTTGGTGGCGGCATGGTGGCAATTTGGGGTGGGATGGGGTATTAGAGGATGCTCAGCGGTCACAACCTCGAGGAAGTCATGGCATTCAAAATTAATGTGTCCGGGAACACTTTCAACGGAGTAGGCACGGCTGTTTCAGTTCCGCATGATGCAGACGCCGAACTCGATTTTACTGATAATAATTTGATCAATTGCAAAAGCGCGATTGTCCAACGAGACCCAAAAGGGCTGGTTCAGGAACTTGGCCTTCCTGCTGATACCCCTATTGAAGATATCCTTGCAGTCCTAAGGACGCTTCAGGCAATGAATGGGGCTACCCATGAAGATAAAGTCGAATCCGTAAAGCAGTCGAAGCTATGGGCGTTCATTGAGCGGTCTGCTAATGTAACGTCTGTAATTCAGGGGTTAGTTGCTTTAGGTGGGATGGCGGTCGGTTTCCCCGCTGCATTCTGATTAATCGGAAGTTATACGCAGCGGCTCGCGATCGCGGAAATTCTCAAGCTTCCGCACCACAGACGGTGAAACTGTGATTTCGTGGCGCGGAGGCGTCAGCAGCGGCAGAGCGCCGCCAGGGCCAAGCCCATGCAGGTGATGAATCATCAGTGTCATCGCCTCGCCCTGTTCCTCGATCCCAGTCCACTCCATCAGATCCAGCAGGGCCTGCTTAATCCCTGGTCGAACCTTCAAACGCAGGTCTTCTTCCTGAAGGCGCTCGGCCTTGGCGCGTCGCTTCTCGTTGCGCTGCTGCTGGGTCATCGCCATACGGCAACTCCTTCAATCCGCTGGGCGGCAAGTTGAACTGATCACGCCGCCTTGTTCTTTGCAGCGCGCTTTGGATTTTTCTGCTCAATCTCTAGATCCATGTCGTTCCAGCCGGCCAGGAACCAAGAGCCGTGAAACGTGTGATAAGCGAATGGGTTGGCCATCTTGCCGCCACCGTTGCGGCGGCATTCCCGGCCAAGGTAATAGACGCTGGGATGCTCGCCGTGCTCGCTCATGACCTACCCCTGGCGTCGCTGAATTGGAAAATCAATGCCGAACTCATCGATGATCCGCACAAGCCGACAGTTGCCGATGCCCAGCTCAATCGTGGCCCGGCATCTGGACTTTCCGGCGTCACGCAGGGCAAGGATCCTGTCGGCCAGGTCACGATCCTCCTGGCTCTGTTCGGCTTTTACCTTCGCCGGTCTCGCCGACTTCGGAGGGCTAAAGAACCTGAATCCTCCCCGAGCCGCTACGCCCCATAGAGCTGTCTTGGTTTCGCCCAGGAGCTTTGCCACCTCGGCGCAGGTCATGGTCTTGGCGAGCTCTTCGATCTGATCTGTGCGTGCTTTGGCGCGGCTTTTCCGCTCGCCGCCCGGCTCTTGCTTGGCTGGCTTTGCCCGCTTCGGTTTTGGTTCTGGGTGCTTGCGCTGAGGCAGGGGCTGGTAGGTGAAGCTATCCAGCACGACCAGCTGGCCGCCAGAAGCGAAGAAGGCAGCCTTTGCTGCCTCCAGGTCAATTGATGGGTTCATGCTGCTTGGCTCCTAAGTTGTTTCTCGTACCCGTCGACCAGCAACTTGAACTCCCACAGGTCCTGCTCCAGCTGCTCGATGTAGTCATCGTCGCGCTTGAACTCGCGCCACCACAGCTGGCGGCCGACTGGCTTGAGGAGGGGGCAGTACATCCCGATGTGCCACCACTTGCGGCCTGTGATCCACATGCAGCCCTGCACCTGGTCGATCACCTCGCTGGCGTCGTTCTCAATATGGAAGGCGCGCAGCTTGTCGGGGGCAAGGAAGCACTTGTACTCACTGCCGCCGTCTTCGTTAATGAAGCCGTCAGCGCTGGCGCCGAATACGCCGTCGTCGGTCTTGACCAGACCGACCTGAGTGACGATCAGGCCCGTTTGGATCTCATGTTCCATCCTGGCCTCGGGTTCGAGTTCGTGACCTCGGCGCATCTGCCAGGTCTCGAAGCCGCCATCCAGCGGCTTGCCGCCGATGCGTTCGACGGCCAACTCGAAGGCATAGGTGAGGGCGGCATTGGACGGCTCGCCGACTTTCTCGCCATCCAGAGCGCGCTGGACCACCTCGGCCTTGGGGGCGGCCTTGTAGCCGGCCAGCTCCCGAGCGCGCGTCTCAGTGCGCCCGTCGAGCATGGCGTCCACGTAGATGCGCTGCTGGGCGGTCAACCCGTTCACCTTCGAGCGGGCGGTGCTGAACATGCTGGCGGTGATAACGCCGGCGCGGGCCTGCAGCCACTCTGGTGAGCCCTGGGCGCAATTGACGATGATCATTGGCTTGCTCCTGCTTGTGGGGCTGCGCTGAGCTGCGAGCCGCGAGCGCTAACCGCTACTTTCAAGGCCTCGTAGAGCTCGTCGGCCGTTTTCTTGTCAGTGGACTTCAGGTCCTGGGCGAACTTGACGCCTGCCTGCCAGACCGCCGTGAGCGAATCTTTGGAGTCAGCGGCGTAGGCCTTCGGGATCCACTCATTCATCAACTCCCCGAAACTTTGGGGCTGGTCACCATCGCCGTTCCCGTCGTTGTCCTCATTCGTCAGCACGACGTTGAAGATCATCATCGTCAGGTAGCGCCGGGCGTAGCTGTAGGTGGAGCCATTGGCGTGCACGCCGGTCTTGTTCACGCTGCCCTTGATGCCGGTGGAATCAATGGGGAGATCGACGTGGTAGCGCTTGGTGTGCCCGGCCTCGTGCATGCAATCGCAGACGGTGCGGATGTGTCCTGCCAGCGGGCTGTCGTCGGTGCCGAACGACAGCGAAAAACCGTGAAGGGTGTAGGTGGGCGCGATCTTCTTGTCGATCGACTCCAGGGCCGCGTAAGAGCTGTTGGTCTGGCTGTTGTACTTGTCGCGGTAGACCGGTCCGATGTCGGACTGGGCGCGAACCATGGCGGCATTGAAGGCGGCCGCAGCAGATCGGTCGGTGTACCGCTCGTACATGGCCATCATGGCCTGCATCTTCTCGGTATCGAACGAAGGGTCGGTAGCCGCGCGCTGGACCATGGTGAGCATGGCGGTGGCTTCAGGGGTGGCCGCAGCCGCGGCGATTTGGCGAGACTCGCGGTTCTCGGCGATAGCTGTGGCGCTCATGGCGTACCTCAGTAGGAGATGGCGATGTTCGGGATCTTGCGCTGGGCGATCAGGGTGACCGCTTGCTTGGCGCAGGCTTCAGGCATGCCCTCGGCGATGAAGGCCTCAAGGGCAGCGCGGTTGATGCTGGCGCGGTGCGCCTTGTCGGCTTCGCGAGCTTCCTGCTGGCGCAGGATCTCGGCGGCGGCCGCATCGGCCCGGCGGCGTTCTTCCTGGCGGGCCTGCTCGGCTGCTTCCTCTTGCCGGCGGGCGGCTGCCTGGCGCTCTTGCTCCATCCGCTGCTCGGTGGAGACGCGGTCGGCCTCGGCCTGCACCCTGGCGCGTTCAGCTTGCTCGGCCTGAAGCTGCAGCTGTAGTCGTTCGTTCTCGGCGGCGCGCTCTTGTGCGGCGGCCTGGTCTTTCAGGTCCTGCTCGCGCTTGGCGGCCGCGTCACGCTCGGCCTGCTGCTCCTGGGCTACGCGCTGGCGCTCCAGCTCGACAGCGGCTTCCTGTGCTGCTCGAATACGGTCCTGCTCGGCTCGCTCTTCTGCTTCGCGGCGCAGGCGGGCCAGTTCTGCCTGCTCGGCGTCGTACTTCTTGCGGGCAGCCATGGCGGCCACCAGAGCATTCATTGACGATTCCTTGGTTCGAGCCGCCTCCGCTTCGAACTCTTCCCAGGACTCGCCAAGGGCAAACTGGGAAAGCTCGGTGGCGCGTGCTTCAATCTGCTCGGCGTCCAAGGATCCCAGTTCTGTCGCCAGTTCCTTCATCCGCGCAATAGCGTCGTTATGGCGGTCGATCCGGGCATCCTCAGCGGCCTGCCACTCGTTCAGCGGCCGGCGCACCTCTTCCTGCCAGGAATCAAGCTTGTCGCGCATCCGCTTGCGCTCGGCGTCGATCTTCTTCGGGATTTCCTTGAGTTCGGCGACCAGTTCCTTGCCGACGTTATCGAGAGCAGTCTTGGACTTGGCGACGTTGTAGGCAATCGAAGCGATCGCCTTCCGACCCTTCACCGTGCTGGTGTCCGGCACGAATGCGTCGATTTCGTCGCGGATCTTCTGGAGGTAAGGGTCCAGGCCATTCGGCGCCTGGAAGACTTGAAGCGCGGTTTCTTTCGGCGGCACGACGGCCAATTCGGTTGATGCGGACATTGGTACACCTCGCGCCAGGCCGGCGCCGTCAGTTGAAAATGGGAAATGCCAGGTCACGCCGGTGGGTGTCTGCTGGACGCCCTGGCTGCCGGTGATGGTTGCGCGCTCTTGCCGGCTTACGCTCCACTCAGGGTACGGCTATCCGCGAGGCGGCCCGCCGTGCTCGGGTGTGTATTCAGGAAGTGATGCTGCCGGCCAGTGCGCTGGCGAGCATGAAGATGGTGCAGGCGAAGATGGCAGAGAAGGAGCCTCGCCAGATGACCAGGCGGCGGGCTCGCTGGTAGACGGTCATGCCCGCACCTCGTACCCGACCGTCCATTCGCCGCAGATGCAGGCCCGGCACTTCCAAGCCTGCGGGTTCTCGATACTGGCCAGCTCTGCTTCGTGCACCGCAGCTTCGAAGGTCGGCCCCTTGAACAGCATCAGCACCCGGTCGGCCGGCATGGCCTGTGCCTCGGGCAACTCTGCGACCTCCTCGTCGATGAGCGTTTGAACGATTGGCGTGGTCATACAACCTCCTTGCGCCCATCAACGATTTTGTTGAGGCGCCCGCAGTAGTGGTTGAACTCTTCGATAGTGAGGCGCTGGTCGGCCAGCATTTCGGTGAGCTGCGTCTGGATCGTTGCGCTCCAGCTGATGGACGTTGCCGGATGCGCCAGGGCGTCCAGCTGCCGGTCGATCAGGACGTGCGGGCTCAAAACCCGCACTCCTGAATGTCGCGCTCCTTGTCGCGCTCGGCAGCAACGGCCTTAGCCGCAACCGGACGCAGCAGGTCGGCGGCGATCTCCTTGAGCGCGCCAGGGCCGCCCAAGAGGTAGGTTGAAAGCTCTTTGATGAAGCCCGCGCTGCCTGTTCCAACTCCGGCCATGACCAACTTGCCGAAGGCGTCCTGCTTGTCCAGGCCATCGATTTGGCGCTGGTTCGCATGATCCTGCACCGCTCGAGCAAGGTCGCACTGGGTGATCTCGCCGCGTTCCCCGCGGTAGCCCCAGGTCACTCGGCAGCCCAATACTAGCTGCGCCGCGTGCTTCTCGATCCACTCCATCTGGTCGGCGTCATCGTCGATCACCGCCGGCGGCATCCGGTTGTCGTACTCAAACTGCGCGGCTCTAAGTGCGCCCATGGCGACCTCTTGTTGGGTTGAGCAACCGCATTAGGCAGATGCCAGCGCAGGTGACCAAACCCGAGCCGTGAAGCTCGCTGGCACCTGTCCAATGCGGTCGAAGTGAAGGGAAGGGGGCAGGCGCCCGGCGCTACCCGGGATGCGTCAAGTCTGGCCAGCTGTTGCCCTCGGACTCGCCTGCGATGGTGTTGATGGCCGGTGCCAATACCGGCATCGGCCCCGTTCATTCCTCGGGGCCTCGCTGGATGGAAGCTCGCTGCTTGGCGGCAGAATTCATCAACACCGCAGAGCGCCCTGACTGTCCCCCTACACTTGAATGTGGGGCAGGGCGCTCTGCGCTGGTGATGGCATTGGTTAGGAGTGTGTGAGGGAGAGCTTGCTAATGATGCAGATTGAGCCGTCACTGGCGGGAGTGGTGTCCGAGTAGTCGACCTGGTTGTAGATGCCCCCGTGGAAATTCAGGCGGGAAGAGCGCCAGGAGCTGTCCATCACCAGCCTGCCGGATGATCTGGCCCGGCCGTTACATTCGGCCGTCACGGACAAGGCACCCGAAGCAAGGACGCGAATGGTGATCCTGAACTTCGCTCCATGCGGGACGGACTCGAGCAGGGTGGTGTTAACCGGTTCTCCTTGATTGAACGTCTTGCGGAACCCTATGGTGATGTCGCCCTCGTTCCAGAAGACCTTCACCGGCGGGCTGTCGTCGTCCTCTACATGCAGCTGCGAGACGACAACCTTCTGTGCAGAGTTGACCTTGGTCAGCGTCATTTCTTGCAGGTTGATGTGCTCGGCAGCGCTCGCCAGCGACCAATACACCGGCTCTTTCCATTCGCATCTTGTGCGGTGCGTGCTCTTGCTCGAGGCTCCCTTGGTGGGCGCCGTGAAGCGAACGGAACCATCGGGCAAGGCCGTGACGATTTTCGGGAACTGCGCGATCGCCTCTGCACCGCTCAGCTCAAGGGCGACAGGGTTGGTCGAGGATGTGGCCACGGGGGTCGTGATCGTTAATCTGCTGATGTTTACGGTCATGGTGTTTCTCCATGTTGGTTTCCCTGATACCCCTCGTGAGAAGGGCATCGAGGAAACCTGCCGAGACCCGCTACTGGCGTCGGTCGCGGCTTGTTGCGTCAGTGATGTGGGCGCCATTCCCGCCGCTGGTTGCAGGTCGAGCGCCATCTTCGTCGTCGGTGCGGGCGGCGAGCTTCCTCCCCAGGTCGGCAATCAGCATCTGTTCGCCTGGATCGCAGGTCCTTACAACATGCACGCTGCAGCTCTGGTGCCCTAACTGGTCGGGGCAGGGTGCATGAGGTCCGGCGCCCGCAGCCGAAGCTGTGGCGGGCGCTAATTCAAATCGGTGTATCTCCCTTCTGCCGCTGGGATTCGCGGGGAGCATTGCATACCGGGTCGTTCGCTCGGTCGGGGCTTGTAGTGGTGTTTCACCTCGAGCAGCCGTATAGGGTTTTCCCCATCGTTGGCAGGCTTTCGGGCCTGTCTGCTCGCCGGTCGCCGGTAGAGGCAATGCGGTCTGTTGGTTGTTGCGCTAGCTGTTAAAGAGCGGCGGCCGGTGAGGGCCTGGCCAGTCCCTGGTTGGTGACTGCTTGAGGTGAAATTTAGCCTCAAGCTAAAATATCGTCAATAGCTCATAGCTAAATTATTTTCGCTGGACGACAAAACTCGCTAAACCGCTTTGCCAATGGCTGCGCCTTTACGCTTCGTTTAGCACTGAGCTATGATTCCGATGCACCTGTACGGATATACAGTAATGGAGGTAGGAAATGGCAGCAGTACTCGAAGACACCTCAATGGGCGCGCGCCCAGAGCTGACCGGCCTGGAGCGCCTGGGTTTGCGGGTATCGGCGACGATCAATTCACCGCTGGCGCAGTTGGGGAGGAGGGTGCTGATCCATCGCCTGGACACGGACAGCGATCAGGACTGGGAGGCAATCATGGAGCTGCTGGCGGAGACCGACGGCCTGGATATGACCTTCTGCGACGACGGATCGGTGATCCTGCAATGGGATGCACCGACGGATGATGATCGGGTGATCGAGAGGGAAGTGGACCTTGATGTAGTCCGGCACGAAGAGGAGGAGGCACCTTTTTGACAAGAGTGAAACAAGCCCGCCGAAGCGGGCTTTCTAGTCCTTGCTGGCGAGCCTTTTTAGAAGGGCTTGCTTGGCTTTTCGCTCTGCGCTTCGATTGGCGATCTTAGCTTCAAAACTTGCAAGCTCTGAAGAGTCGATTACAGCAAACACTGAGCAAACCACAGCGAATGCAAGTGCTGCGCCTACAGCAGCGAGTACATATTCCAGGTATGGAGCGACGGCTGGAAGCGTGGCCGCAAAAAATGCGACTCCCATCCCTGCAGATAATAGTAGATAAATTACTATTAGGAATATCTGTCTGTGCACTTTTCGGCTTGCAATGGAGTCGATTCTTCTTTTCTCCTCCCGGTTTAGCCCTTTAAGCTTTTTGATCCCATTCAAACTGTTAATTAGGCTTATTGAGAGCGTGCCGGGCAAAGCAAATGTGGCCATCAAGGCGATGGGCATCACAGGCTTATCTAAGGGTATAAGGCCGTGAAGGCGACTCATTAGATATCCGCACGCAGCACAAAGCAGGGCAGTGAGAAAGACTCTCTGCGCTGGATGTGCTAATGTGCTGGATTGTTTTTTCACTCGCTACCGTCCAAATTTGAGTCAACTTCACTGGCGCTGATTTTTGATATCAGCCACTGGTGCATTTCATGGAATAATACACCCTCGTCAATCAGTCCGCTATCTAAGAATTTGACTGTAATGTTTCCTGATAATTTTAGCTCGTCCCCGCGAATTTTTCCTCCTCCTTGGAGGTTAATGACTACGTCAGATTCGGGGTTATGGCGTAGGCTCGTAGCCAATGAGTCGATTACCTGTTGGCCTGCCCTAGTAGTCTTTCTAAGGTATGTGATCTCCAATGCGACCTTCAGGTTTGATTCGTCTAAGGACTCATCGAGTTCGAGCCTGTCGAGTAAGCCTGGTGCAACAACTTTGAGCAGTGATGCCGCCAATCCTTGTGGAGTGTAACGGACCTTACTAGCATGGGTCTCCTCGATGTCCTTGACTGGTCGAGGCTCCCTTTTTGCGGCCGAAGGGTCATTCTCGATCTTTGAGGTCAGAGGTGCCCCGACATGTATACTTTTTACCGGCTTCCGTTCCATCTTCGAATAGACAGCCTCAGCAGGCTTGTCTTTAAGAACCAGCATGGTTGACTGGTCGATTTGGGAGGTTTTGGTTCCCAGTAACCACGAAAGGTGAGCTTCTAACTCTCGGGTCTTCAAGGCTGAAGACTGCATCACGACCATGTGGTTGTCCAATACCCCAAAATAAAGCATGGACTCAAGGAACTCCCTCCTTTTTTTGGCTGCTTCAGCTTCAGTCTTTTCCTTGTCGTCAATCTCGGGGATTTTTTCTGAAGATAGCGAGCTTATTGAGTAGAATTCAGCATCATCATCCACCGTGATGAAAGGTTGTTGCTTTCCAGATTCAAGATAAACCAGTTGTCCGAAGGACATGCCGTTGTATTCTTTGAATTTGTTTATGAAAACAACGCTTGTGTCTTCATCGTTTGCTTTCTGCTGGCGCAAACTTGGCCTGCTAGCATTGCCTGTGGCTGAAAGTGCGCCCTTTAATAGTAGCTGGAGGTTTGCGTCACCAGTAATGAAAACGTTCTTGTAATGTATTGCCTTTGGTTTGGTAAGCGTGCTCACTTTGCGCTCCGTTGCATTGCGTATGCTACCTTCCCCAAGGTCGCAAACTTATGTATTGGCGTGACTTTTCTAGACTTTTCTTGCGTTCCAAACTAGTAGTACTTTCGCATGAATTATCACATCATCAATTCTTGCGGATTGCTTTTCGTAGTTTCTGTTGTCTGATATAAGCCAGACATGATCTTCATCTTGGCGCTGCAACCGCTTGATGAGTAAGTCTCCGTGCCAAGTGAGTACGTATACCCCTTCGCCCTGGTAGTCGTTTACTCCGCGATCAACGATCACCGGGTCTTTATCGTTAATCGTCCCCTCCATGCTCTGTCCCCATCCTGTGATCATCGACAGGGCTTGAGCTGAGGTGTAGGTCACACCTTTCTCGCGCAGCACCTCTTCGCGGATAACCACATTGCGGATGACTTCGCTGTACTCGGCGGGCACTTGCCCGTGCCCCATGGCAGCTCGTACGTCGTACTGGGGGATGGAAATATCGCCGTCAGCGGGGGGGGCGATTTGGCTGCTAGGAGAGGGCGCAGGCTGACCTTCCTCGGCCGCTGCCAGCAATCGCTGCCGTGTCTCCTCTGGAATCCCCTTGCCGCTCTTCGCCAGCATCTGCTTGACCAGGTCGGCGGCCGATTTCCCGCCGGCATCCGAGCCCAGGGCTGCTGCGCGCGGCTCATCATCCGAAGGGAGTGAGTCGAACCATCCGCGGGGCAGGCCTTCGATGCCCTCGATCCGCCTGGCCACATCGTCGCCGAGGTTCTTCGCGGTCTTGTCCGAAAGGATTTGGCTCAGGTGCGCAGGCGCCATCCCCCAGCGCTCGGCGCAGGAGCCTTTTCTCTGGCCGCCAATCAGCTTGACCAGGTTGTGCTTGCGAATCTCGTAGATATCCATGACGCGAAGAATGCCAGTGTTTAGCTGACTGCTAAATGTGCGCAGGGCTAAATTATCCTTGCTCATAAATTAGCCATGAGCTAAATTTCTCTCTATGTGTAAGGAGAATCCTCATGAATGATCACCTCCGTGATTGGTTGGGCAGGGCCACGAATGAACGCAGGCAGCAGGTCGCAGCCGACGCGAAGACCACTGTTGGCCACCTGTGGCAGCTCGCAGGTGGTCACCGGAAGGCCTCTACCGAACTTGCCGAACGACTGCAGGACGCCTCGGACGGCGAGATCACGATCGCTGGCCTGCGCCCGGACCTTATCCCCTTTGCACGCAAAGCGCTGAAGGGCGCCGCGTAACTCAATTTTCATAGCAAGGAGCCACCAGCCAATGAGCTACGACGATAGCCGCCATTTGAAAGACCGGGTGATTAAGTCTCGTTACGACGAGGACACCTACGAGGCTGTCAGAGCGGTTGCAAAGCTTCACCGCCTACAACCAGCGGTGTTCGTACGCATGTGTGTAGAGGAGAAGCTCGCTCTGCTGATTGCTCAGGATGATAACGAGACTGCGCACACGGCCTGAAGGCCCGCAAGGGGGACTCATGGCCGAAACGATGGTTTGTCACGGCCTCGAGGAGCGCTTTTACCGAAAGCTTGAAGAGATGGCGATGAAAGCCGGGATGACCCCGGAACAGTACGCCGTCCAGTTGGTGCGGGAAAGCCTCCTCGAGAAAACGAGGCCTAAGGGCGCCGGAAAGCTCCGGCATCTGCCTCGGCCTTAAAAGGCCCTGAATAGGGAAGACCTGGCGACAGGCAAATGGAGCCGGCATGGCTACCTAAAAAATCCGCGCATGCGCGGATACCAAATCAGTGCCCTTTGGCCTCGCACTATCAAAGTACGAACCCCGGGCACAAAAAAACCGCCTGGCGGGGCGGTTTCTTCAACTACTTCTGTGAGGCGGATTATGCATAGCTCCACCCAAAGTGTACAGGCCCTGTCCAGGACCGCGCCACAAAACGCGAACCACAATTCTGTGGCGCGCACGATGAGCAGTTTCGATCTGCTCGTCCTGGTCAATGAGGCCAGGATCCAACACGGCGAAAGTGAAGTCCGGCGCGCCGACTTCACTGCGCGCTGCAAGGATGAGCTCGACGGTGAATACTACGAAACTTTCGTAGTAAAGAATTCCCGCGGGCCGGCCTCGGAAGGCCTGATGCTCACCAAGGATCAGTGCATGCTCGTCTCGATGCGCGAGTCGAAGGCAGTTCGCCGCAGCGTGCTTGATCGGATCAATGCAGCCGAAGCCCCACGCGTTATCGCTACCTTGCCTGATTTCTCCAATCCTGCCGCTGCGGCCAGGGCCTGGGCCGAACAGTATGAGCAGCACCAGCTCGCCCAGCAGGCCCTGGTCATCGCCACCCCCAAAGTTGAGTTTGTCGATAAGTACGTCGAGGCGACTGGTCTGAAGGGCTTCCGTCAAACCGCCAAGCTCTTAAGAGCCAATGAGGCCCGCTTCCGCGAATTCCTGCTCGACAAGAAGATCATGTACCGCATGGGCGGCGAGTGGCAGGCATACCAGCAGCACATCGACGTCGGACGCTTCGAAGTAAAGACCGACACCGCCGACAACGGCCACGCCTTCAACCAGACCAAATTCACCCCCAAGGGCGTCACCTGGGTGGCCGGCCTGTGGGCACAGCACAGCCTGGAGGTCCAATGATGGCCCGCTCAAGAAACATCAAACCAGGGTTCTTCTCGAACGAGTACCTGGCAGAGCTGGACTTTGCCACTCGCCTCTTGTTCATCGGCCTGTGGACCGAAGCGGACCGGGAAGGGCGCCTCGAGGATCGGCCTCGTCGGCTGAAGATGGCGCTGTTCCCAGCTGACAACGTAGACATCGACCGGATGCTCGATGACCTGGATCATTTGGGGTTCATCAAGCGCTACGCCGTGGGCGACTACAAGGCGATTCAGGTCATCAACTGGACGAAGCACCAGAACCCACACGTCAAGGAAGCAAAGAGCGTTATCCCTGAAATGCCTGGTTTAGAGGCTTCGCGGGGAGAGCACCAGGAAAGCCCGGTGCAAGCACCAGACTCGCCCAGTTCTTTCCCTGCTGATTCCCTCTCTCTTGATTCCGGATTCCTGATTCCTGATTCCCTCAACCCGTCGCCCGCGCCGGTGGATTCCGCCGAGCTGTTCGCAAGGTTCTGGAAGCTGTATCCGCGCAAGGTCGGGAAGGACAAGGCGGAGAAAGCCTGGGCGAAGCTCAAGCTCACAGCGGACCTGCACGAAACCATTGTCACGGCCCTGGCCAAGCACCGGCAGCTGTCTGGCTGGACCAAGGACAACGGCCAGTTCATCCCGCACGCAGCCACCTGGCTCAACGGCAAGCGCTGGGAGGATGAGATCCAGGTGCCTGTCGACAACGTGCACCGCTTGCCAGTGCGGCAGTCCGGTGAGCCTGACTTCAACGACACCACCTGGGCCAATGGCCTGAGGGGGCGCCAGTGAAGTCCGTCACCCAGCTGATGGCTACGACCAAGAACGAGCCGCCAGCCCGTATCGCACAGCACGACGACCTGGTGATCACCCAGGACACCGTCGAGGTGGTGAACGACCTGTTCCGGCGCCTGCGCGGGATCTTCCCAGCATGGCGACAGGCCTGGCCATCTACCGAGGCCCTGGCCGCGTCTAAGGAGGAGTGGATCACTGGTTTCGCGGAGGAAGGAATCAGGTCGATTGAGCAGATCGAGCTCGGTATCCAAAACTGCCGAAAGCTCAAGAAACCGTTCGCCCCAAGCGTCGGCGAGTTCATCGCCATGTGCCAGCCAACACCGGAAGACCTAGGCATCCCAACCATGCCGATGGCTTTGGCAGAGGCTCTGGAGAACTTCCACCCTAGCAGGGCAGGCTCCCGCACCTGGTCGCACGCAGCGGTGCGCCACGCTGCCCTGCAGTGTGAGGCCTACAACCTGGGCGACATGAAGCCCGAGCAGGCCGAGAAGGTCTTCGCCCGGGCCTACGACATCACGATCCGCATGCTGGTCGCCGGCGAGCCACTGGGCGACATCGCCACCGGCATTGGCCACGATAGCCAGAAGAGCCTTGCCCAGCTCGCCGACGATTACGCCAGCCAGAAGCAGACTCGCCTGCTCGAGATCCAGCAAATCCCCACTGGTGCCGCCCAGTGCCGAGCCCACCTGCTGGCCAAGTTGAACATCAAGCGCGCCGGGCAGCCGGCCGGGGAGGGGGTGTGAAGAGTGAAGTCTTGAGCAGGAAAACTGATCGGCCTCTTACCCGCGATGACACTTTTCCGCAAGGTTTCCGCGGGCTTGAGGCCGTTGCGCGAGATTTTATAAATCCGAAAAGTGTTGATCAAGAGGGATGGATGACTGAGTTAACCATTCGCTTGCAAGGAGGCCGCGCATGACCATCGACAAGCAAAATCTCCAGCCCCTGCTGTGGTCGGTAGTCGCCTCCTGGCGCGCCGGTAGTGATGCCCTCGAGCGCCATACGGACGCCCTGGACGAGTTCCTCGGCGAGACGACGGTGGAGGAGGTGGCGCTGGGCCTGCTGGAAGAGATCAGCCAGCTCACAGCCCGGGTGCGTGCCGCGGAGAAGCAGCTGAAGGAGGTGGCCAGTGCCTGACCTCAACACGATGTCACAGGCCGCCCGTTCCGCTGCCATGCGCGGCGGCATGGAAGGCTGGGGCCAAATCGGTGGGCTGCCGGGTCACATCCGCTACATGGAGATCCGTAAGAGGCGCCCAGGACGCCAGCCGAAGTGCTGGTGTGGCTGCGAGACCAACAAAACCCACCGCGGCATGGCGAATGGCGTGTGCCTGATTTCAGGCTGCGAGATGGCAATCCGTCGCTGGGTGAAGGAGGGGAATCGTGGCTGAGTTCGCCCTACGCAGTACCCAGGACTTAAACCGCCTTTTCGGCGCCCTGCACGCCATAGACCTGACCAAGCCAAAGGTGGTGGTCATCCGCGACGAGAAGCGCCCAGATATCTGCAGCCGGAAAATGTGGGCAATGCTCCGCGACGTTTCCCTACAGGTGGAATGGTACGGCCGCAAGCTCACCGAAGAGGACTGGAAGCACGTTTTCAGCGCCGCGGTGCAGAAGCAGGACGCGGTGCCGGGCATCGACGGCGGGTTTGTCGTCCTTGGCGTCTCGACCCGCAAGCAGTCGCAGAAATGGTTCAGCGATCTGTTCGAGGTGATGCACGCCTTCGGCGCCGAGCATGGCGTGCGCTGGACTGAGCCGGATCGGTGGGGAGGGCAGTATTGATGCTCGCCAAGGAGATCAAGCCGAAGAAGTGCAAGGCGCCAGGCTGCGGCCAGCGCTTCAAGCCGGCCATGAGCACGCAGTCGGTTTGCAGCATGGCCTGTGCTCGAGCCATGGCGAAGGATCCGAAACTGCAGAAGATCGCGGCCAAGGCGATTGCCAAGCAGGCGCGCGAAGACCTGCAGGTGCGCCGGGAGAAGCTGAAGACCCGCCGCGAGCACATGGCCGAGGCGCAAACCGCATTCAACGCCTACATCCGCGAGCGCGATGCCGGCCTGCCGTGCATCAGCTGCGACTCGCGGCCGAGCGACCACGACCTGATCACCGGCAGCCGCTGGGACGCCGGCCACTACCGGTCAGTTGGCGCATGCCCGGAGCTGCGCTTCGAGCTATTGAACGTCCATCGGCAGTGCGTGAAGTGCAACCGGAACCTGTCGGGCAATGCCGTCGAGTACCGCATCCGTCTGGTGAAGCGCATCGGCGCCGACCAGGTGGAATGGCTTGAAGGGCCTCATAAGCCCCAGCGCCTGACCATCGAAGACCTGCAGGCCATCAAGGCCCTGTACAGGCAAAAACTCAAAGACCTTAGGAGGGCAGCAGCATGATCTACTCGAGCGTATCCGGAGCAGTGGTTGCCGCCCTGGCGGCAGGTGAGAAAGGCGCGGCGAAGGGCCAGGCCTGGCAGAAGCTGTACAACCCGAACGAGGAGGAGGGCGGCTGCCTCGCCTCGCTGTCGTCCGGCGGTGGCGATCTGGACCGAACCCAGGTCGACTACTGGCTGGCGGCGCGCATCCACCACCAGCTGATCCCGCGCCACTGGGATGCCCTGGTGGCGAAGTACAGCACCAGCAAGGCGAAGAAGGTACAGGCGATCGCCGCGGTGAAGCCCCTAATCGCGAGCCCGGCCAAGCCGCTGTTCGTGTTCAAGGCTGTCACCGCCTGGGCCATACCGAAGCTGCCGGGTGCAGGGCGCAAGGGAGCCAGGTCGGTTTCGGTCGACATCTCGCTGGACCTGCCTGAGTGGCGCCGTGAGGCCCTCATTCGTGCCGCAGTGGCTGCTGGCGCGTCGGAGCGCAAGCGAGTAGATGCCGTCGAGGAGGATGTGCTGATCCTCCCGGACAGCTTCTACGACATGAACACCTGGGACCTCGATGCTGTCCCAGAGTCGACCAGGCGTCGGTGGCGTGCCGACATCCACGAAAAGCTCAACGGTATGGTCGATGAGGCGATGACTCAGGTTCAGCAGATCCTGGAGGCTGAAGGCCTGCTTCTGAGCCATGCCGCGTAATCGCCTATTGACATCAGTGAGCGACTGAGCGAAATTACCCCCATCCTGTCATTCCTGCGCGTGTTGAGGAGTGACAAAATAAGCCCGGCCATTGATTCGGGCTTTTTTTCGCCCGAAGAGAACATCAAACGGCCCATCATTGTACCGATCTTTCTAATTGTCCCGGTGGTCTGGTATTTCACATTACGGCAACCTTAGGGCGCATACTCGTTTTAGCTCAGATTTTCTGAGTTATTGAGAGGTACTTATGTCTAGTGACATTACCAAGCCAGATGGATCTTCGGGACTTGAACCTGAAGTTGAATCAGGTACAGAAAAGCGTGAGGGGCAGGACAAATCTAGCCCAGAGGATAGGGACGATTATGTCGACCCTGATACTACGCTCGAAAAAGATCCTGAATCTCCTGAGCATTCGAAGGCTTCAAACGCTGAAAAGTTCAGTAGCGTGCAGGCTGGCTGGACTTATCCTGGGCGGCGCTGGTAGCAGCGCACGCCAACGCATATGTTCTCAGTCAAGCACTCTCCTCGGGGCTGATGATCCATTAGGTTACACCCCAGATGATGACGAGTCAGGCCTTGATAGAGGTCTCGAGAGCGACCGGCGGCCGATGCATACGCATGATGGAATACTTGCTGAGTAATTCATTTATTTGAGCTCGGATAGCCGGGCTCATCAGAGGTTTATATGACAGATAAAAAATCGCACCAGGGTGAAAGAAGTTCTGGTGAAAATACATCTCCCCAAGGGCCAAGGTCGGAGGGAAGCAAGGGTACCAATACAGAGCGGGCCTCAAACGCAGAACTCTATAGTCGGCACGATAAGCTTGCTGAGAGAGACATCAAGAAAAACCCGCAAAAATCATGAAGTAGAACATTTGAGCTGATTGAAGCGCCCGATGAATTGCGGTATCGCCAATAATCACTAGCTAGCCGCCTTCAGGCGGCTTTTTTTGTTCAGGTGAATTAGCTTCCTATCAGATCAACGGATGTACGCTTACCATCCTAAGCCCCGAAACTTCCGGGGCTTTCCGTTATGTGCTGCTTCGCACGTTTGCCCGGTCCCTGAATAGGGCCTCAACGGGCCTTTTATTCCAAGGACACCCCTATGGCCGAACCAACAAGCACTGCCGCCAGCGTAGTGCTGGGCAAATACGGGGTGGTGATGGCTGCATTCATCGGCTCGATCCTCTCTCTTGGCTTCCTGAAGGATCTGACCCGCTTCCAGGCCGCGACTGCTGTCGCCACTGGCTTCGGCTTCTCGGTCTACTTGACCCAGCCCGTCACCGCCTGGCTTGCCCCAAAGCTTGAGCTTGCGGTCACTGAAGATCTGCTGTGCGGGGTGGCGTTTGTGCTTGGGCTCACCGCCATGAACATCATCCCTGCGATCAAAGCTGCCATGGGGTCGTTCGTTACGGCGCGAGGTGCCTGATATGAACAACATCCTGGTTTCAGCGCTGACAGCCCTGGACGTGTTCTTGTGCGTGTTGGTGGTGGTGGCCGCGTGCGACTACTTGCGAAAGGTTCGCCCGGCAGATCAGCCGCTGCTGAGCATCGCCTTCTACCTGGTCGCCATCGGTGGGTTCGGCGCATTCGTCACCGCCTTGCAAGGGCACTGGGTCAACCCATTCGGCGTGATGCTCCACGCCGGTGTGGTGGCCTATGCCTGGGCGCGACGCGGGCATGTGTTCGGCTGATCCGCGCCACAAATTCGATATGCGCCGTTTCGTGGCGCGCCCACCTGAGGATTCACCATGGACAACCAGCACAAGAAGATCACCGGCTACCGCGACCTCACCCAGAGCGAAATCGACGGCATGAACTCGATCAAGGCCCTGGAGGCCGACGCCGGCGAACTGTTCAAGCAGATCGGCCAGATCGAAGGAGTGGACCAGCGCACCCTGGTACTGGCCAAGACCAACCTGCAGCAGGGTTTCATGTGGTTCGTGCGGTCGATCGCCAAGCCAGCCGACCCCTTCGCCTAACGTTTCGCATGGTGAGGCCTGTATGAGCAACGTGACACGCCTGCACCACGTCCTGCCGCTGCCGGCCGATGTGGTGGTCGCTACAAATGCGCTCGATGCGGCGCTGATCAAGGCGATTGATGCAGCCAAGGAGGCGGGACTACCTCAGGGGCTCCTCGTCGCCATCCTGCACGGGCATGCACATGCCGAGACGCACAGGATGGTGATCAAGTGAGGGCGGGCTATTCGTTAAGTAAGTCTTTCGCGAGAACGATTGCGGCGGTAATGGCCGCTCGAGCCTGAGGGCTGTTTCTCCAGCACGTTGATCCCACCGCAGCGGACGCGCGGGCCAGGATGTCGGTGACATTTGCATTGCGCAGATCAGCCAATGACTCGATACCCATCTGCTCAAGTCTGGCAATGACCGTCGGGCCTACGCCTTTTAAGTCCAATAGTGCAGCTCGTTCCATCGGTAGAAATGGCATCAGTGAAATCCCTGTCTGCTTAAAGGTGCCTTGGAAGATTGCCTCATGTTGGAAGTCGCTGCCACATCCGGCTGGAGGCCAAGCACTTTGTATAAACCGCTACCACCTGCTGAACTGCTCGAGTCGCCATTCATCACGCTCAAGCCCGCCCCAGATCTGTGGGGGTGGATTCAGAGCGAGATCCTCGCCGACACCGGCAGCATCCATAACCCCGAGCATGCCCACCTAATCGACGCCAACATCGGCGTGCTGTGGGCATCAAGTGGATTCGCCAAGCAGGGGCGTGTAGTCCTCGGCCAGGCCGAGCAGCTCATGTTCCGCGCTGGCGGGTGGCAGAAAGCCCGACAAGAGCAGCAGATGCGGGAGTGGTTCGGCGACGAGCCTGAGTTCCTCATCACGCTGGCGGCCGACTACTGTGCCCAGTGCTCCGACGCTGAGTTCTGCGCCCTTGTCGAACACGAGCTTTACCACATCGCCCACAAGCTCGATAAGTACGGCGCGCCTGCCTTCACCCGGGACGGAATGCCCAAGCTGGAGATGCGTGGACACGACATCGAGGAGTTCGTCGGCGTAGTGAGGCGCTACGGTGCCAGTGACGACGTACAGCAGCTGATCGATGCTGCAAGCCGGCCGCCTGAGGTGGCCAAGATCAACATTTCGAGGGCCTGCGGAACCTGTCTGCTCAAGTCTGCCTGACCTCTGACAGACCCAAGACGGATGGAAACCTATGGCGGCCCTGAGCAACGAGGTGAAAGCCTTCATCGTTCAGGCCCTGGCCTGTTTCGATACCCCCTCGCAAGTAGCAGCAGCTGTCCGAGAGGAATTCGGCCTCGAGGTGACCCGGCAGCAGTGCGAATCACACGACCCTACCAAGCGCTCCGGTAAGGACCTGGCCAAGCGGTGGGTGACCCTGTTCGAAGACACCCGAGCGCGATTCCGCGAAGAGACGGCTGAGATCCCGATCGCCAATCGTGCCTACCGCCTCCGGGCGCTGGGCAGGATGGTCGAAAAGGTCGAAGGTATGCGCAACTACGGCCTGGCCCTCCAGATCTTGGAGCAGGCGGCCAAAGAGGTCGGCGACGTCTACGTGAATCGCCAGACCAAGAACGAGAATCCCCACGACAACGTGCCGCCCACCCGAGTGCAGGTCGACGTGGTGGATGCGAGGAAGCCTGATGCCGTCGCTTAACGTGCCCCAGGCCAACTTCCTCAGGATGGAGAACAAGTTCCGCGGCTTCGTCGCCGGGTTTGGGTCGGGCAAGACCTGGGTAGGCTGCGCCGCGCTGTGCAAGCACGTTTGGGAGTGGCCCCGGATCGACTCTGGCTACTTCGCCCCGACCTACCCGCAGATCCGAGACATCTTCTTTCCGACCATCGAGGAGGTCGCCTTCGACTGGGGCCTGAAGGTCAAGACGAAGGAGAGCGACAAGGAGGTCGAGTTCTACAGCGGCGGCCAGTATCGCAGCACGACCATCTGCCGCTCGATGGAGAAGCCGCAGACCATAGTGGGCTTCAAGATCGGGCACGCCCTGGTCGACGAACTCGATATTCTGCCCGCGCTGAAGGCCGAGCATGCCTGGCGCAAAATCATTGCCCGGATGCGTTACAACGTGGACGGGCTCAAGAACGGTGTAGACGTCACCACGACCCCTGAGGGGTTCAAGTTCGTCTACCAGCAGTTCGTGAAGCAGCTGCGCGAGAAGCCGACCCTGCAGGGCATGTACGGCCTGGTGCAGGCCAGCACGTTCGACAACGAGCTGAACCTGCCGCCCGACTACATCCCATCGCTGATGGAGTCGTACCCGGCCCAGCTGATCCTGGCCTACCTAAACGGCCAGTTCGTCAACCTCAACTCCGGGTCGATCTACCACGCCTACGACCGGAAGCTGAATTCCTGCTTCGACACCGTAGAGCCTGGAGAACCCCTGTTCATCGGCATGGACTTCAACGTCGGCAAGATGGCGGCGATCACGCATGTCAAGCGCGCCGACGGAAAACCCAGGGCGGTGGATGAGCTGATTGACGGCTTCGATACCCCGGACATGATCCGGCGGATCAAGGAGCGTTATTGGCGGCACAACGGCAAAGGGTACGACAAGACCTGCGAAATCAGGATCTACCCGGACGCCTCGGGCGGGTCGCGTAAGTCGGTGAACGCCAGCGAGACGGACATCGCCATCTTGCGGCAGGCCGGCTTCAGCGTGATTGCGCCCGACGCCAACCCGCCAGTAAAGGACCGGATCAACGCCATGAACGCGATGTTCTGCAACGCGAATGGCGAGCGCCGCTACCTGATCAACCCGCTGCGCTGCCCGACCTACGCAGATGGCCTTGAGCAGCAGGTGTGGGCGCCAAATGGCGAGCCTGACAAGAAATCCGGCGTGGACCACGCGAACGACGCGGGCGGCTACTTCATCCACCACGATTACCCAATTGAACGCCCGGTCTTCACGACCCAATCCCTGAGAATGTGACCATGAGTGATAACCCGAGCATCACGCTGCCCGCTGTCGACACGATGCGCGCCTACTGGGCCGTGATCTCGCCACTCATGGGCGGGACCATGGCGATGCGGGCGACAGGGAAGTCCCTGTTGCCGCAGTACCCAGCCGAAGACGACGAGGCCTATAAAGAGCGCCTGCGACTTTCGACCCTGCTGCCGGTGTACTCCGAGACCGTGGGCAATATGACCTCCCGTGTGTTCGCCGAGCCGCTGCAGGTGGGCGACGATGTGCCAGAGACCATTGTCGAGATGACCAAGGACATCGACCACGCCGGCAACGACCTCAACTCCTGGGCGGTCGGTTTTTTCACCGAGGGGCTGAGCTATGGCCTGTGCCATGCCTTCGTCGATCACCCGCCAGCGCGAGAGCTGAAGACCCAGGCCGACGAGCAGGCCGCCGGTGTGCGTCCCTATGTTGTGCTGGTAAGGCCTGAACAGGTGTTGGGCTGGCGCTCCAAGGGCGGCGTGCTGACTATGGTCCGCTATATCGAGTTGATCGAGGAGGAGGACGGGGAGTTTGGCGCCAAGTGCGTCGAGCAGATTCGCGTGCTGGAGCCGGGCTCTTGGCGAACCTATCGCAGGGCGGCCAAGGCCGTACGGGGCAAGCAGGCCTCAGCTGGCGGCACCTGGGAGCTGCACGAAGAGGGCACCAACAGCCTGACCGCGATCCCTTGGGTTACCTTCTACACCGGCCGCATCGGCTTCATGACTGCCAAGCCGCCGCTGATCGAGCTGGCGCACCTGAACGTGAAGCACTGGCAGAGCCAGAGTGACCAGGACAACATCCTGCACGTTATCCGTGTCCCGATACTGGTGCGCATCGGCATCCAGACCCAGTACGACAACCAGGGGAAGGTGATCCCGCCAGAGTTCAAGGTTGGCACCGGCCAGCTGACTGACCTGCCCAAGGATGGCGATCTCAAGTACGTCGAGCACACCGGCCAGGCCGTTGAGTCGGGTCGCACCGCTCTGCAGGACCTGATCAACGAGATGCGCATGGCCGGGGCCAAGCTGCTGACGCCGGACAAAACGGCTACCAAGACTGCCACACAGGCGGAGGAGGAGGCTGCTCAGGAGCTGTCCCCGCTGGCGCGCATGGCGCACCACTTCGCCGACTGCCTGGCGCAGTTGCTCCAGTTCATGGCCGATTACCGCGGCTTGGGCGAGGGTGGCACCGTCGAGATGCGCGGCAACTTCGATGTCGACTACATGCCAGAGGTATCGCTGCCGACGCTGGTCTCCATGGCAAATGCCGGGATGATCAGCAAGGAGACGCTGTTCACCGAGATGCAGCGCCGCGGTGTGATCAGCGACGAATACGACTGGGAAGAGGAATTGGCGAAGATTGAGGCTCAGGGCCCGGCCCTCGGTACGCTGTGATGAAGACGGCCAACGAGAAGCTGCTGAACGAGCTGATCGGGCATGAGGTCGACCTGTCCAGGCTGAGCAACAGCCAGGTTGTGACGATCATCAAGATCCTCAACAGCAAGGACGCCGACCTGCGCGCCGCGCTGATCGAGGCTATCGACAACCTCGGCAACGACCTGTCAGCCGCAGCTGTCGATATCGCCTTGTCAGCGGTGCTGCGGATCAACCAGCAGACCTTCATCGAGATTCGCCTGGCCCTGGACCAGGTGACCGACGGGCTGATCAGCTACGAGCTGGCATTCCAACAGAGCGCGTTGCGGGCCGTTCTCCCGGCCCAGGTGCAGGAGGCATACCCGGTCGTCTCCCCGGAGTTCAGCGCGGTGAAGGCGATCGCCCAGGCTCGACCATTCCAGGGGCGCCTGTTGAGGGAGTGGATGGCCGGCATCGAGTCCAGCCGCGCTGCTGTAGTGCGCGATGCCGTGCGCTCGGGTGTTGTCGAGGGGCGTACCACTGCGGAGATCGTTCGCACGGTCATGGGTAGTCGGGTTCAGCAATACGCCGACGGAGCCCTCCAGAAGGCCAGGCGCGACGTTGAGGCGGTGGTGCGGTCTGCGGTATTCCATACCGCCGAAATGGCCAGCGACGCAGCGTACGAGGCCAACAGCGACATCATCAGCCACGTGGAGTGGCTCAGTACGCTGGACAACCACACGTCGAGCGACTGCCGGATCCGTGACCGGTTGCCGTACACGCTTGGCACCTACAAGCCCATCGGCCACACGATCCCGTGGCTGGCCGGGCCTGGCCGTATCCACTTCTGCTGCCGATCCTCCAAGATTCCGGTGCTCAAGAGCGCCAGGGCCCTGGGCTTCAGCGATGGCGCAACGCGGGCGAGCATGGATGGTCAGGTGCCCGAGTCAACCACATACGCCGAATGGCTCAGCAAGCAGTCGGCAGCGCGCCAGGACGAGATCCTCGGTCCAGAGCGTGGTCGGCTGATGCGTGAGGGAGGGCTGAAGCTCAGCGCGTTCTACAACGACAAGGGAAAGCTCCTCACGCTTGCGCAGCTGCAGGAGCGGCTCAAGTAACGCCGCGCCACGAATCCATCACCTGCGATTTCGTGGCGCGCAACTTCAAGGCCTCGCCTCGTGCGGGGCTTTTTTCTGCCTGCGGTTCGGATGGACGGGGCGCAACTGGGGCCGGATGGCTCATCAACTGGCCGGATGGCCCAGAGAGACGACATGAAACTCAAGACCGTTGAAGTGGATGGCAAGCAGTACGCCGTGATCGAGGAGGGCAAGCCGGTCTACGTCGAAGACGATGGCAAGGAGGTCGCCTTCGATGCCGTGGGCACCCGCAACACCATCACCCGGCTGAATGCCGAGGCCAAGTCGCACCGTGAGCGCGCCGACGGCTTCGAGAAGACCGCCAAGGCGTTCGAAGGCATCGAAGATGCCGCGGCCGCCAAGAAAGCCCTGGAGATCGTCGCCAACCTCGACGCCAAGAAGCTGGTGGATGCCGGCGAGATCGAGAAGGTGAAGGGCGAGATCAGCAAGGCCTTCCAGACCCAGCTCGACGAAGCCAACACCAAGGCGCAGGGCTTCGAGCAACAGCTGTATGCCGAGAAGATCGGCGGCAGCTTCGCCCGCTCGCAGTTCATCGCCGAGAAGATGGCGGTGCCGGCTGACATGGTCCAGGCCACCTTCGGCAACAGCTTCAAGATCGAGGACGGCAAGGTCGTCGCCTACGACGCCCAGGGCCAGAAGATCTTCAGCCGCAGCCGCCCGGGTGAGTTGGCCGACTTCAACGAAGCGCTGGAAACCCTCGTCTCGCAGTACCCCCATCGCGACCACATCCTGAAGAGTTCCGGCGCCAATGGCGGCGGCGCTCCGAACGGCGGTGGCAGCACCAAAACCACCAAGGGCAACTTCGGCGGCACCAAGGCAGAACGCCTGGAAGCCATCAAGGGCCTGACCGCAAGCGAATAAGGAGGCCCAATGGCCCTTTCGAACATGAAGGTGTTCAACGACTACCTTCGCCACACCACCATCGAGACCCTGTCTCAGGACGTCGAGAAGTTCAACGCCGCGTCCGCCGGCTCCATCCGCCTCACCACCCAGGGTATCGATGGCGACTTCCTGCAGGAGTCCTTCTGGGCAGGCCTGCACAGCGCTCAGCGTCGAGTTGACCGCTACGCCGCCAACGGGAGCCAGACCGCCACCCCTCTGTCGCAGAAGCAGTACGACTCGGTGAAGATCGCAGGCGGCTTCGGTCCGATCCTGTGGGAGCCTTCCCAGCTCTCTTGGGTGCAAAAGAACCCCGAAGAGGCACTGGAGGTCATCAGCCGCAACCTGTCCGAAGCGATAATGTCGGACCAGCTGAACACCGCCATTGCTGCCCTGGTCGCGGCCATCGGCAACCAGTCGGGCGCGCTCAACGACGTGTCTGCAACCGCTGGCGTCGACTACATCGCCATCAACGGCGCGCACGCGCTGTTCGGCGACGCCTCGGCACGGCTGATCGCCCAGGTCATGACCGGTGCCCAGTACCACGCCCTGATCGGCAAGAACCTGGCCAACAACCAGCAGCTGTTCCAAGCCGGTGGTGTTCTGGTCGTAGACGTTCTGGGCAAGGCGGTCATCGTTACCGACGCCCCGGCGCTGTACGAGGCCGGCACCCCGAACAAGCAGAAGGTGCTCAGCCTGGCCGACGGCGCAGCCATGGTGATGGATGGCTCCGACCTGATCACCAACATCGAGACCTCCAACGGCAAGGAGCGCATCGAGACCACCATGCAGGCCGACTACACCTTCGGCCTGGGCCTCAAGGGCTACACCTGGGACACCGCCAACGGCGGCAAGTCGCCGACCAACTCCGAGCTATCCACTGGCACCAACTGGGACCTGGTGGCGAACAGCATCAAGGGCTCGGCCGGTGTCATGACCATCGGCGACGCCACCAAGTAACCGGTACCGCGCCCTTTGGGGCGCCTTCCTCAGGAGATCGCCATGAGCGAGAGCATCATCTACGAGCAGCACCCGGTGTCGGCAGAACGCAAGACCTTCCTGCGTCGCAAGGGCTACAAAATCATCGACGCCAAGTTCGCGCCGGAGGGCTACGAGCACCCCGAGCCGATCAAGGAGGGTAAAGCCTCCAAGGCCAGCAAGTCCGCAGCGGAAAAGAAAGCCGCTGAAGAAGCCGAGCAGAAGGTAAAGCTGCAGGCTGCGCTGACCGAGAAGGGCGTCCAGTTCGTGCCTGAAGCCACCCTGGAAGATCTGCAGAAGCTGCTGGAAGGGGCCGCGTAATGACGACCTACATCAGCATCGAGCAGGTCGACGCGCTGCTGGGCCAGGCCTGGGCGCCCGATGAAAAGAAGGCGCGCGCGGTGCTGATGGCCAACACCTGGCTCACCAGCCAGGGTCTGCCTGAGTTCGACGCGGTTCCTGCCGACGTCGTGCAGGCGGGCGCAGAGGTTGCGGTGGAGGCGGCAGCAGGCAACCTGTACCAGGCGAAGGAAACCGGCGTGCTGAGCAAGTCCGTGGATGCGGATGGCGTGTCGAGCAGTAAAACCTACTCGGCTACGTCCAAGGCTATCAGTGCTGGCGAGTCCTTCGCCTTGGCTCTGCTGGCGCGGTATCTGGGCACCGGCCAGGTCAAGATCGTCAGGGGGTGACATGGGGCTTCGACGCGAGTTACAGGCCGAGCTGGCCCAGGCCTTCGATACGGATCTGGCCGACACAGTGGCGGAGGTCGATGGCAGCCGGTCTGTGCCTGGCGCCTATGACCCTGAGAAGGGCGGCAGTACGCCGGCGACAACGCTGCATTATACCGGGCGCGGTGTCTTCGGCCAGTACAAGGCCAGGGAGATCGACGGAACGCGCATCCTGGCGTCAGACGTACGCCTCAAGGCGCTGCAGAACGAGTTGTTCGTGAAGGACGGCGACGCGGTCACGGAAGCCCCTGCCATCCCCGCCATCGGCGATCGCATCAGCGGCTACCGAGTCATGAACGTCGGACAGGACGCGGCCAAGGCCACCTGGACCATTCAACTGAGGAAGTGACCATGGCCCGCGGCTCACACATGACCAGCCGTTACGGCGGCCTGGACGGCGGCTTTGCTGCGCAGTTGGAGCAGTTCGCAGAGGCAGCCAAGGAGGTGATGGACCTGACCTTCCGTGAGGTCGTGATCATGGTCGGCCGGAGGCTTGTGACCATGTCGCCGGTCGGCAACCCGGACCTCTGGAAGGTGAACGTCGAGGCCCAGCGCGGCACGGCTGAACAGATCGCGGCTTACAACGCCAAGGCGGCGGCCATCAATGCCGGCATCACGTCCGACCAGGCCAACTACACCAAAAGCGGCAACCTGAAAGGCGACCTACGGCTGCGAAAGCCGCTGACCAAGCGCGAGCAGCGCGAGAACTTCGGGTTCGGCGTTCGGAGGGTTGGCCAGGGCTATGTGGGCGGTCGCTTCCGCAGTAACTGGCAGCTCACCACTGGCGTGCCAGCCGCAGGCGAGATCGAGGATATCGAGAGCGCCGGCGAGACGCTGGACAGGCTTCTCCTGGCTGCCGGTGATCTCTCCGCCGGCGAGGTCGCCTACATCGTCAACAACCTGCCGTATGCCATCCCTCTGGAGTACGGCCACAGTTCCCAGGCGCCTGGTGGCATGGTGCGAGTCACCGTCGCCGACTTCCAGCGCATCGTCGAAGAAGCCATCAGGACCCACCGAGCATGAGCCACGCAAGAGCACGACAGGCCATCGAGATCAAGTTGATGGCCTGGGCCACGGCGCGCCCGATCAGGGTCGCGAACTTCGAGCAGGGCTTCGAGGCCGAGCCAGATGAAACCTATTTGCAGGCGTTCCAGTTGCCGGCAGGCGTCACCTGCCGCTACCTGGGTGGCGAGGCCTACGAGTACATCGGCGTCTACCAGGTGAGCATCGTTTGCCCGGCGGGCCAGCCGCTGGCAACTGCCGAGACCCTGGTCGGGGAGCTTTCGAGCCTCTTCCGGGCTGATTCGGAACTCAGCCGCAACGGCTTCGAGGGCCTGGTGACCGAACCCGTTGACCAGGGCCCAGCCATCACCGAGTCGGCGACCTACACGGTCCCGACCAGCTTCACCTACCGCGGTGTCGCGGACCAACCGCCCGCTGGGGCATAACCAACCGCCCCCCGGCGGGCAAAAACGAGGAAACACTTCATGGCCGCAAAATTCCCGCTGCCGAACGGCTCTGTGCTGGAAATCGCCAGCGTTTTCGGCGCCGCCGTCGCCTTCACCGCCCTGACCAACGCCGCTCCACCGGTGGCCACCTCTGCCGGTCACGACATCGAGAATGGCGATGTCCTGCTGGTCAGCTCCGGCTGGGCGCTCATCGCCGACCGCGCCGTCAGTGCCGCAAGCGTGGCCGCCGACACCTTCGCGTTGAAAGGCCTCAACACCACCAACGTGGACAAGTACACCCCTGGCGCCGGCGTAGGCTCGGTGCTCCCTGTGACCGCGTGGGCGCAGATCTCCAAGGTCACCGCGTTTACCTCGGCTGGCGGTGAGCAGCAGTACCTCACCGTGGGTTACCTGGAGGATGACGACGACCGTCAGTTCCCGACCAACCGCAACCCGATCACGCTGTCGATCACCGTCGAGGACCAGCCGAGCGCTGCCTACGTCGCCCTGGTCGAAAACTACGGCGACAGCAAGGAACTCGCGGTGGTGCGCCTCAAGTTGCCGGGTGGCGACCAGATTCTCTACCCGGGCTACGTCAGCATCACCACCACCCCGACCATGGACCGGAACAGCCTTATGACACGCACCATCAGCATCGCGCTGTCGGGCCGTCCCGTTCGTATCCTGGCCGGCGTGTAAGGAGCCCTCATGGCGAAGATCAAAATCGCTCAGAACCCGACGTTCACCGCTGTTGTGCAGGTTCCGCGCATTGGCGCCGAGCCGGCGCCCGTGGAGTTCCAGTTCCGCTATATGGACCGCGTGGCCCTGTCCATGATGTTCGATCGTTGGAACAAGGCGCGCGACGCCTGGGCGGAGAAGGTCCAGAAGGACGGGGCCACCTGGGAGGAGGTCACCACCGGTGAAATCGCCCTGCAGGCGGGGCAACTGGGTGAGATCGTAACCGGCTGGGATCTGGAGGACGAATTCAGCGCCGAGGCCATCGCCGACCTGGTGCGCACTTGCACCGGAGCGCCGAAGGCGGTCATCGACGCCTACCAGGCCGCCTACAGCCCGGCCCGCCTGGGAAACTGAGGGCGGCGGCCCGGGCCTGCTACGAGCGCGGTCCGTCTGCCGAGCAACTGGCGGCGCTGGGCCTGACCCTTGATGACATCGAGGAGGAGGTGGTGGAGGTCTGGCCAGATTCATGGCCAGCCTTCTGCCTGTTCGATGTCATGGGTACACAGTGGCGGGTGTCTTCTGGCGGCCCGTCAGGCCTGGACTACGCCGCCATTCCTGCAGCGGCCTCAATGCTCGGCATCAAGCGCCGCGACCTCACCGACATTTTCCCCGATCTCCGCGTCATGGAGATTGAGGCACTGGCCGTCATGGCCGAACAGCAGGAGTAGATCATGACCACCATTGCCTCTCTCGGTCTGCAGATTGATTCCGGAGATGCCGTTGAGGCGAAGGACAACTTAGACCTCCTGGCGCAGGCGGGCGGCAGGGCAGAGCAGGCTGCCGATAGCCTGGCGGCGGGTTTCGGGAAGGCAGCATCGGCTGCTGGGGGGCTCGCAACGGCCGAAGCCAAGGTCGCGGAAACGACCGATGATGCAATGGCCCGCCTGACGGCGATGGCCAAAGCCTCATTGGAAGCTAGCGATTATCACAAGTCGCTGGCCGCAAGTGTTACCGGTGCCGGCGCCGCCATGGGATCTGCGAAGGCTTCAGCTGCTGATTGGTCCGCCTACCAGGAGCAGATCAATGCCCGCGGCCGAGCGATCATCGAAACCGAGGACCGTCTTGCGGAAACCGCAAAGAGGGCGGCGGCCACTACCGGCCTTCAGGCCGAGGGCTTGCAGGACTTGCTCGGCAAGATCAACCCTGTAGTGTCGGCCCTCGACAAGCTCGACAAGCAGCAGGCCGACCTGCAGAAGTACCGCAATGCGGGCTTGATCGACGCAGACACGTTCCGCGAGTACAGCGCAAGAATCGAAACCAGTCGGCAGAAACTGGGCGAGTTCAGCGAGGGCATGCATCAAGCTGGCGTATCGACAGGGCAGACTCAGGCGGCGCTGCGTCAGTTACCGGCCCAATTCACCGACATTTTCACCAGCTTGGCCGGCGGTCAAAATCCGCTGCTGGTATTGATCCAGCAGGGCGGCCAGATTGCTGACTCGTTCGGCGGTATAGGCCCGACAATCGATGTGCTTGGCGCGAAGATCAAGTCTGTGCTTGGTCTGGGCGGAGGGATTGGAACTGTAGGTGATGCACTCGAGGTAGTCGGTACCGGAGGCAAAGCTGCCGCTGAAGGAGCGGAGGCTGCGGGCGAAAGCCTGGGCGATATGGCTGATAGTGCCAACACTGCGGCCGACGCGGCGAAAAACGCGAAGGACGCGGCAGATGCCATGTCCTCGGCGACCCCGCCGCTTGCATCAGGGTTGGGTATCGCATCTGTGGCTGCTGCTGCACTTGCCGCAACCATTGGCGCATTGATCTATGGCTACAAGAAGGGGAGCGAGGAAGCCGACAGGTTCGGTGACGCCCTTGTATTGACCGGAAACTACGCTGGTATCAGCGCAGATGCCTTGGGCGACATGGCTCGTAGGGTCCGCGATGTCAACGGCACGATAGGTGATGCCGCTGAAATCATCGCCAAGCTTGCCGGTAACGGGAAGATTGCAGAGGCCAGCTTTGAAGGCATCGCGAATGCTGCAGTCGCCATGGAGGACGCCACCGGAAAGGCGTTCGATGCCACCATCGCCGAGTTCGTCAAGATCGCTGACGACCCTGTGAGGGCGGCCAAGACGCTCAACGACCAGTATCACTTCCTCACTGCATCGGTGTATTCGCAAATTGTTGCGCTGAAGGAGCAGGGCAACGAAATCGGTGCGACCAAATTGTTGACCGACACCTACGCGGACACTGTAAAAACGCGGGCGGAGCAGATCACCAACAACCTTGGCAGCATCGAGAAGGCCTGGAAGAACATCAAGGACGAGGCTAGCGCGACTCTTGATGCAATCAAGAATGTTGGCCGGGAAACCACTGTCTCGCAGCAGCTGACAGAGCTTGAACGGCGAGCAGCAGCGGCCCGCAGTGCGCTGAAAGGTAACCCCGAAGACACCGATGCGAAGGCCAAGCTTGACGAATCCGAGGCCCAGTTGAGTTCGCTGCGACTTTCGCAGCAGGAAAAGCTGAACCGTCAAACCGCCCGGAAGACGGAGCAGGACCGCCAGAGCGCAGCTGTTCTGGGGATCCAGTTGATCAGCAAGGAGGCAGAGGCGGCTCGGAGTGAGGTCGCCAAGCTGGAAGATCGCCTCGACAAGCTCCGAAAGGCGCGAGACAAGAATATTGCCAACAACAGCTTCGATGGCGATACGAAGAAAATGTATGCCCAGGCGGAAAAGGACCTGCAGAAGCGAATTACAGATGCGCGGAAGAAGGGGACAGGGCGAACGTCTGAGGTTGATTTGACTGGTTTCAATGACCAAAAGAACGCGCTGACGAGGATTCTCGGCGAGTACAGGAACTATCAAAAAGAACTGGACGCCACCCAGCGGGCCGGCCTGATCTCTGAGGAGTCCTATGCTGCCCAGCGCACGGCACTGATTGAGCAGCAGAAGGGCGAGGTCACCAACGCTTACGAGGCGGAGATCAACGCCCTGGAGGAGGCGAAGGGGCGTAGCACCACATCGGCACAACAGCGCATCCAGCTTGACCAGAAGATCGCCGATGCCCGCACCGCAATGGTCAAGGCGCAGAAGGACGCCGACACCGAGCTCGCGGTGCTGGCGACCAATGAGCAGGGCCGGCTGGCTAAGCAGGCCAGAGCTGTGCAGACCTACACCGATGCGCTCGACCAGCAGGTCCTGGCACTGAGGCTGCAAGGGCAGCGCTCCGCTGACGGCCTTGGGCTCGGCGATCGCCAGCGGGGCCTGCAGGATCAGCAGAACGGCATCACCGACCGCATGAACCAGCAGCGCCTGGACCTGGCCAACCAATATGGTGACGGCTCTCGCGGCATGAGCCTCGATGAGTACAGCCAGAAGCTGGCGGCCTTAGGCAAGACGGAGAAGGACCTGCAGGCAACCACCATCGCCAACTACGACCAGATGACGGCGGCCCAGGGCGACTGGCGCAAGGGGGCGTCGTCGGCCTTCCAGAACTACCTGGAGCAGGCGCGTGACGTAGCGGGCCAAACCAGAACGCTGTTCACCAATGCGTTCAGCTCCATGGAAGACGCGGTGGTGAACTTCGCGATGACAGGAAAGTTCTCGTTCGCTGACTTTACCAAGTCGATCCTGGCGGACATGGCGCGCATTGCTACCCAGCGAGCTATCGCAGGGATCGCAGGCAGCATCTTGGGTTCTGTAGCTGGATCCTACTTTACCCCCGGTGGCCAGACTGTAAGCACGAGCGGATTCAGCGAGGGCGGCTTCGTCCAAAACGCCAAGGGTGGTGTCTATGACTCGCCTAGCCTATCTAGCTTCAGCAACCAGGTGCATGACACGCCACAGTTCTTCGCATTCGCGAAAGGGGCAGGGGTATTCGGCGAGGCGGGGCCAGAGGCAATCATGCCGCTGACCCGGGCGCCGGATGGCAACCTCGGGGTGCGCGCTATGGGTGGCACCTCGGGGGCGTCGAGTGCCGGCACGGAGCAGAAGATGGAGATCACCATCAATATCAACCGCGACGGGTCGGGCGACGTGGAAGCTGATACCGAGCTTGGGCAAAAACTGGCACCTCAGTTCCTCCAGATGGTGCGCGCCGAGATCGCCAGCAACGAGCGGAAGACGCTTGGTCCAAGCGGAGCCACCTGGCGCGCAATCAAAGGGAGAGCCTGATGGCAATCGAAACCTTTCGCTGGCCCACCGAGCGCGGCGAGACGCCCGACATCCAATACCGGGTGCGGGAGTCTCGCTTCGGCGGCGGATACCGGCAGGTCGTAGGTGATGGCCCGAACAACAAGGAAGACAGCTACCCGGTGACCATCACCGGCAGGAAGTCCCGGGTGCTGGAGGTCATGGCCTTTTTCGACCGGCACGCCGGCGCGAAGGCCTTCCTCTGGAACACCCCGCTCGGCGAGCTGGGCCTGTTCACCTGCGTCGACCCCAAGCCGACCCCCATGGGAGGCGAGCAATTCAAGGTCACCGCGACCTTCCGCCGAGCCTTCCACCCGTAAGGAATCACCATGTCACTGATCAAAGACATCCAGCTGCTCCAGCCGGGCAGCGAGGTGCTGCTGTTCGAGCTCGACGGCTCGGACTGGGGCGCCGACATTCTGCGCTTCCATGGGCATGCGATCCCGCACACGCCCATGGAACTGGCAGCAGCAGGCGCCAATGCCGACCAGCTGCCAGCCAAATCCATCTGGTGGCAGGGCAGTGAGTATGGCGCCTGGCCGATGCATATCGAGGGCATCGAGGCGAACTCGGATGGTACCGCCGTGCGCCCGACGATCTCGGTCGGCAACGTTGGCGGGCGGATCACTGCTCTGTGCCTGGCCTTCGACAACCTGCTCGAGTTCAAACTGACCATTCGGCACACGCTGAAACGCTACTTGGACGCAGCGAATTTTCCAGGCGGGAACCCTGAGGCCGACCCGACAGAGGAGAGCACAGAGGTCTGGTACATCGACCAGAAGGTTTCTGAGAACGGGACCACGGTGTCGTGGGAGTTGGCCAGCCCGGGGGATGTCGGCGGCGAGAGCATCGGCCGGCAGATGACCCAGCTGTGCCACTGGGCCATGACCAACGGCTACCGTGGGCCGAACTGCGGCTACACCGGGCCTTACTTCGACTTTGACGGCAACCCCACTGACGATCCCGCCAAGGATCAGTGCAATGGTTGCCTGGATACCGGCTGTGCCGTTCGCTTCGGGCAGGGAAACCAGCTCAACTTCGGCGGGTTTCCAGCCGTCTCCCTGATCGCCAGGAGCTGACCATGCTGAAACACATCCTCGCCGCCGTGCAGGCGCACGCCGCTGCGGAGCACCCGCGCGAGTGTTGTGGGCTGATTCTGGCCGTGGGCCGGAAGCAGGTCTACTTTCCTTGCGTGAACGTGGCCACCGAGCCGACCGAAGAATTCCGCATCGCGCCTGAGCAGTACGCCGAGGCGGAAGACCAGGGCCAGGTAATCGGCATCGTGCACTCGCACCCAGATGCAACCAGCAGGCCGTCGCCGCGCGACCTGGCCATGTGCGAGGCCACCGGCCTGCCATGGCATATCCTGTCCTGGCCGGAGGGCGACCTGCGCACGATCACCCCCACCGGCGAAACGCCGCTGCTGGGGCGCCCGTTCGTGCACGGCGCCTGGGACTGCTGGCAGGTTTGCGCCGACTGGTACCGGCGCGAGTGGGGCCTGACCTTTCCCGCCTATGCCCGAGAGGATGGCTGGTGGGAGCAGGCAGGCGGGCCGAGCCTGTACGAGCAGGCCTACGAGGCTGCCGGCTTCTACCAGGTGGACCGGCCTGAGTACGGCGACATGATCGTCATGGCCGTGGGCCGGACGGCACACCCGAACCATGCCGGTATTTACCTGGGTGCCGACCCAAAGCTGCCCGGCGAGCAGGCCGACCTGTACGGTCCTGGCCCGTTCCTGCTGCACCACTTGTACGGCAGACCATCAGAAATCATCGTGTTTGGCGGGCCTTGGCTCGACCGAACGCGCCTTGTACTGCGCCATCGGGGCGCTAAATGAAGCGGCCAGGCCGCAGGAGTGATGAAATGAAACTTGTGCTTGAAACCACCAAGAGCGGCAAGGTTGTAGTCGCGGGCATCGGCTTGGGTGAGGGGGCGCCAAGTGCTGCCGCACCGGCGCCGAAGATCTGTCAGGAAACTTTCGACTGCAAGAAGTTGAGCATGTCCAAGTAGTTGGCCTGACTGCCGCCTTGGATTTGGGTTGCCTTGTAGGATTCAAGGTCATCCCACAGCGCTTGCCGGTCAACAGAATCCAGCTTGGTCACAGCATTGATGATTGCGCCAAGCGCGTTCAGCGTCACAGCCGATACGGTGTTGGCTGCCTGTTCAAGAGCGGCGAGACGATGTTCTACGGTTTGCATTTGACCTCCTAGGTCATCTTGCCCCAGTCCATGGGCTTTCCGGCAACGGACCGGGGCGGTTCGTTGGGAGGCACAACGCTACTACGGCCCCGGCTCGGCCGGTTACTGGCTTTCCGTCCAGGGTGGATGGGTGGACAGAATTATGATGGCAAATTGACGCTTCGCCAGGTGAGCATTAGATTCAACGCCTCACCAAGGTCGAAGGCGTTCTGCCTTGGCCGAACCAGCAAAGGAAAAGTGCAAGTGGCCAAGTTCATGTGGATCGTCACCATCATCATGTCGCTGATCGGCGCGATCATCGGTTTTACTGGGATGCACACGGCAACCAGCGCTCCGCAGGAGGCGGCCGCTGCTGCAATGGGACTGGCTTGGGCCGTCATCCCATATTGCATCGCTAAGGCATGCACTGAGTTGCGATCTCTCTAACGTCGGTGCGTCGAACAGAAGCCCAGCCCCGCACTGGGCTATTTTATACCTGGCGTGCATCACCCTAAAGCCGACGCTTCCCTGAGTGGTGCTTCCCCAAGGCGCTGGCGTGGAGAGCCCGTCGCAGGTGCAGCTTCTCCAGCTCCTCGACAGTGGCGATCGCCTCGGCACGCTCGCTGGCCCGCATGGCCTCAACGGCCTCAGCCCAGTGCCTCAAAGCCTCGGCAAATCTCCGCTTCTCATTCTCGGGCATCTCGGCACCCTTCGCGTGAGTGGTTGAGATGGGTAAGGATAGTCCGAATGGCAGTATTGCCTGGGTCGCTTGTCGGCTGGCGCTGGCTTCAAGCTGGCTGTGGTAGATTTCGATCTCCAACAGGGAGGTGCCAATGAGCAAGAGAGGAAAGGATCGCCAGATCGACAACATTGAGTTCAACGTCAGCAACATCAAGCGCAGTAAGGGTTTTTACGGCGCGGTGTTCGGTTGGACTTTCGTCGACTACGGCCCAACATACACCGAGTTCAGCGACGGTAGACTCACTGGCGGCTTTAGCACTGGCGAGCCTGTCAGGCCAGGCGGTCCGCTGATCATCTTGTATTCAGACGACCTCGCTGATGCCCAGAGCAGGGTCATGGCTGCAGGCGGCAAGATCAGTCGAGAGGTGTTTTCGTTCCCAGGCGGAAAGAGGTTCCACTTCACCGACCATGATGGCTATGAGTTGGCAGTCTGGACCGAAACGAACTGAACAAGTGAAGCTCAGCGACCTGCAGCGCATACTGCGTCGTGCCCGGCGTGGCTGTGGTAGATTGCGGGCCTCAACAAGGAGGGATGACATGCGAATTCTGGTCGGGGCGGTTGGGCTGGCGTTGCTGGCGGGGTGTGCGAATGTTGCTGATATTCGGGCAAACCCTCCTGTGCTTTCCCTCATATCGCAAAAGTCGGCTGAGCAGACGGCTGAATGTATACGCGACGGATGGCAGTCGACCTCGCTGATAGGCGGAAGCGTCGGCGGTGTGCTTCAGAAGTCTGGTCGCGGGTTTAGTGTCATAGCTCCGAACCCAGAGTCTCCATGGCATGTCGCAGACGTCGTGCCTTTAGGGGCTACGACATCGAAGGTTTCCTACAGATTTCATCGAACCTGGCAGGCACCGAGCGATAAGGTCCTAGTGGTCGTGAAATCCTGCGCAAGCTGACAGCGCCATTTTTCATCAAGCCTCCTTCGGGAGGTTTTTTTATGCCTGGAGGGCACGTGATGACAGCAGCTCACTACACGCCAAGGACCAAAATCCGTTTGGGCGGCTTTTTGGGGCGGAAGTACGGTAAGTACCACAGCCTACTGCTGGATCGTGGTGATCCGAGAGAAGCAGCGAAAGCTATAGATGTAAACCATCCTGGCTTTGCTCGTGACTTGATCGAGGCGGAAGGCAGAGGGCTACATTTTGCAGTCTTCAAAAATGGCAAGAATATTGGTGAACGTGATCTTGATCTTGGCGGTGCCAGTGAGCTTTGGTTTGTGCCTATCGTTGCGGGGAGCAAGCGTGGCGGCATGCTGCAAACCGTTCTTGGAGCAGTCTTAATCGCGGTGGCATATTTTAACCCATTTGGGTTTTTCTCCGGTCCAGCTGTCAGCGCTTTGTATGCAGCAGGTGCGGCAAACGTTGCCGGCGGCGTCATCCAGATGCTCAGCCCCCAGGCCAAAGGTCTGTCACAGAGCGCTGCGCCTGAGAACCTGCCGTCCTACGCCTTCGGCAGCGCAAAGAACACCACCGCCAGCGGCAACCCTGTGCCGATCTGCATCGGTGAACGCCGGTGGGGTGGGGCGATCATTTCGGCATCCATCTACGCCGAGGACAAGGCGTAGCCGATTGACCTGGTGAGCCTTTTCCAGTAGTTTTCAGCTATGTGGTACAAGTTGGATCAAGTAGGCGCCTGATGGCGCTTTTTTTGTGCCTTTAAGAAATGCCTGAGCCCTGGTCGCGTAAGCGTATCGGGGCTTTTTTGTGCCCGCGAATCCCCTTGGGGATACCGGTGCAGGCTAGGTCAGATCAACCGAAAAGGGTCGGTTTGCTCCGCCTACGCCCCTGCCTGCACTTCCTTCTCTATTAGGCGGAAGGAGCTGATCATGAACAATGTCATTCCGTTTCACTACCAAGGCCAAGCTGTTCGATTCAACAGTGAAGGCTGGATCAACGCCACCGATGTGGCCAAGCGATTCGGCAAGCGGCCGGTTGACTGGCTTAAGCAGGGCGAGACAAAGGAATACCTCAATGCGCTTGCCGAGGCGCTTACATGTGACGCTGGATCACTTGTAGAAACGAGCAAGGCGCGCTCGGATCGTGGCGGCGGCACATGGTTTCATCCGAAGCTGGCAGTGGCATTTGCTCGATGGCTCGACCTCAAGTTTGCCGTCTGGTGCGATCTTCACATTGACGCCCTGCTGCGCGGCGAGCTGAACGAAAAGCAACAGTTCGACCGAGCATGCCGAGCCTTAGACGACGGGCAGCAAGTAGCCAGCTTGAGTGGTCGGGAGCTTGCCCGATGGAAAGGGCGCAAGCCGGCCCTGACTCATCAAGTCGAGTATTGGCGTGAACAGCTTCAAATGACTCTAGGTCTGGATGCTGCCTGACTGCCGCAAATTTCCGCAACCGCCTACGGGCGGTTTTTTATTGCCCGGAGGAAAGCATGGGCTCAGCACTTCCCCGAGACATTACTGGCGCCAAGGGCGGCGAGAAGAAGCCAAAGGCTCCGTACGAGGCTCCCGACAGCCTGCGGTCCACCAACATCGCCAAGCTGCTGCTGGCGGTGGGCGAGGGTGAATTCGACGGCACGCCGACGGACCGCGACATCTACCTCGACAACACGCCGATCATGGATGCCAGCGGCAACGTCAACTTTCCCGGCGTGAAATGGGAGTGGCGCGGCGGCGCGATCGAGCAGGACTACATCCAGGGCATCCCGGCTGTTGAGAGCGAAACGTCGGTCGGCGTCGAGCTGCGCAGCGATGCACCATGGACGCGAGCACTCAGCAACACGCAGCTGTCGGCGGTTCGCCTGCGCTTCAGCTGGCCGCGCCTGCTCAGCCAGGACCCGAACACTGGCGACACCAACGGCTACCGCATCGAGTACGCCATCGATGTGGCCACCGACGGCGGTGCATTCGTGGAAGCCAACCTGGGCGCGGTGGACGGCAAGACTACCAGCACATACCAGCGCTCTGTGCGTGTCGACCTGCCGAAGGCGTTGACCGGCTGGACCCTCCGCGTGCGCCGCCTGACGCCGAACCAGAACAAGGGCGCCGTCGCCGACACGATGACCATCGCTGCCTATACCGAGATCATCGACCAGAAACTGCGCTACCCGAACACCGCTCTGCTCTACATCGAGTTCGATGCCGAGCAGTTCCAGAACATCCCGTCGGTGACCGTGAAGTGCAAGGCCCGGCGCTGGCCGGTACCAGCAAACTACGACCCGATCACCCGGACCTACAGCGGCACCTGGGATGGCACCTTCAAGCAGGCTTGGACCAACAACCCGGCGTTCGTCACCTACGGCCTCTGCGTTGAAGACCGCTTCGGCCTGGGTAAGCGCATCAAGTCGTGGATGGTCGACAAGTGGGAGATGTACCGCATCGCCCAGTACTGCGACCAACTGGTGCCGGACGGAGTAGGGGGGCAGGAGCCGCGCTTCCTGTGCGACATGAACCTGCAGGGCAAGGCCGAGGCCTGGACCTTACTGCGCGATCTGTCGGCGATCTACCGGGGCATGGTGTACTGGGCGCAGGGTGCGTTGTTCATGCAGGCCGACATGCCGCGCGCGCAGGACTTCGACTATGTGTTCACCCGCGCCAACGTCATCGACGGTGAGTTCACCTACGGCGGCGCCGAGCGCAGCACGCACTACAGCCGCGCCCTGGTCAGCTACGACAACCCGGGCAACAACTACGACACCGACGTGATTCCGGTCACCGACTTGGAACTGCAGCGGCGGTACCAGGACCGGCCCATCGAGATCTCCGCCATCGGCTGCACGCGGGCCAGTGAAGCCCAGCGCCGCGGGAAGTGGGCGCTGCTGAGTAACAACCAGGACCGAACCGTCACCTTCAAGACCGGTATGGAAGGGCGCATTCCACTGCCTGGTCATGTCATCCCGGTGGCGGACGAGCTGCTGTCGGGGCGCCCGAACGGCGGCCGCATCGCCGCCGCAGCCGGCAAGGTCGTGACCTTGGACCGTGACACCCAGATCAAGGCCGGCGATCGCCTGATCATCAACCTGCCCAATGGCAGCGCCCAGGGCCGCACAGTGCAATCGGTCGCTGGCCGCGCCGTGACGGTGACCACGGCCTACAGCGCGCCGCCGGAGCCCGAGCTGCAGTGGGCCATCGACGCCGACGACCTGGCGGTCCAGCTGTTCCGTGTGCTGAAGACCTCGCGCACCGCCGAGGGCGAGTACGAGATCACGGCGCTGGAGTTCAACCCGAGTAAGTTCGCCGCGATCGATACCGGTGCCAAGCTCGAGGAGCGGCCGATCAGCGTCATCCCGGTGACGACCGTGCCGCCGCCGGCGAGCGTGACCCTGACTTCCGGCTACGCGATCAACCAGGGCCTTGCCGTCAGCACCATGACGATCAGCTGGCCGGCCGTGGACGGGGCTGTTGCCTACGACGTGGAGTGGCGCAAGGACAGCGGCAACTGGATCCGCCTGCAGCGCACAGGCACCGCCTCGGTCGATGTTGTAGGCATCTACGCCGGTCAGTACCTCGCGCGCGTCCGCGCCGTCAGCGCCTTCGATATCACGTCGACCTGGCGCAGCTCCATGCTCACCGAGTTGAAGGGCAAGGAGGGCACCCCACCAGCGGTAACCTACCTCACCGCGACCAGCGAGATCTTCGCGATTCGCCTGAAGTGGGGGATGCCTCCTGGGGCAGAGGACACTCAGCGCACCGAGATCTGGCACGGGGCTACGACAGACCTCGCCCAAGCCACGAAGCTGGCTGACCTGGCGTATCCCCAGGCTGAGTACCTGATGTCCGGCCTGGCCGCGGGTGCCCGGTTCTTCTTTTGGGCACGCCTGGTTGATCGCACTGGCAACATCGGCCCGTGGTTCCCGGTGGCGCCGACCGTTGTTCAGGGCATCGCCCAGACCGACCCGGGCCCCATCCTCGACATGATCAGCGGCGAGATCGACGAGTCGATGCTGGGGCAGGAGCTGAAGGACAAGATCGACGGCCTGCAGGACCAGATCGACGCCTTGGATGGGTTGAAGGCCTACGACAAGGGGCTGCCCTATGAGGTTGGCCAGATGGTTGTGGTCGATGGCCGGATCTATCAGGCCAAGGTCCCGGTGCCGGCTGAAGCCTCGGGCGCGAACTCGCCGCCCAACGCATCGCTGTGGCTCGATGTCGGCCAGTCTGTCGAATCGGTCAACGGCCTGGCCCAGCAGGTCGCGACCAACACGACAAAAATCGAAGAAGTCGACGGCAAGGTCACATCCACAGCAGAGAGCCAGCAGGTCCTGCGCGCCTCTGCGCGTGACGACAATGCCGAGGGTGACCTGGCGGGTGCCCTGAAACTGTGGGATGCGACGGCTGGCTTGGCGCGCGAGCAGCTGGTGCGAGCAACCCAGACCGACGCACTCGCCCGCAGCTCCGAGACATTGGACGCCAAGATCGGCCAGACCAACGCGACGGTTCAGACCGTCAGCCAGGCCCAGGCCGCGCTCGACGGCAAGGCCAGCACGATGTGGTCGGTCAAGATGCAGCTGACGGCCCAGGGCCAGTACGTCGCTGCCGGCATCGGCCTCGGCATCGAGAATGGGCCGGCCGGCCTGCAGAGTCAGTTCCTTGTTTCCGCCGACCGCTTCGCCGTGGTCAACGGGATCAATGGCACGCTGTCGAGTCCGTTCGTTGTCCAGGGCGGGCAGGTGTTCATCAACCAGGCGTTCATCAACACAGCGTTCATTCAGCAGATCATCCTTGGCATGACGCTGCGATCCCAGGCAGTTAACGCCCAGGGCTTGCCGCTGATCGAACTGAACATGGTCACTGGGGCATTCACACTGCGCGGCCAGGATGCAAACGGCCAGACCATCATCAACAACGGCGGCTTGTACGTGTACGACGGCGCCGGCGTGCTTCGCACTGAGGCGGGGAGGCTTACGTAGTGGCTGCACAATATGGAATCCGAACGCGTGATGCGTCCGGTGCGGTAACGCTCGACACTACGGTGACGCCGATTCGCTCCCTGAAGATGATGCAAGTGGTGGGCAATGGGGCTTTCGATCAGTACATCGCTATACCCGAGATCAAGGCTGAGTCATTTGTTGTTGTCGACACCCTTGAAGACGCCGGGCTATTCACATTCTCGCCGGCGGCCTGGTGGACAGAGGGCCAGCTGCAACTTCGGCAGCCACAAAACAAAACTTGGCAGGTGATGATCCTATCGAAGGGCGGCGAGCAACACAGCGCGACTGGAACATATGGCATACGCACGAAGAACAACGGCATCGCTACGCAAATAGATGCTGTGAACAAAGCACTCACTATTCGGTACTCGGGGAAATTCTCATTTATCTACGGAAGCGGTGATTTAAATATTGAAGGAGACGACTACCGATCTTTCCCATCCCCGATCACTACATACGAGCGCCCCCTGATATTCATCAACGCAAACGACTACTTCATGGTCGGGCAGTTCAGTGTCATCGGCTCGCCGGGAAACTGGACGGGGTTCCGTTTGCGGGATTTCCGGAACGAAGCGCACGGCGCAGGGTGGAACCTGCCGATCCGTATTTCTTGGTTCTGTGCGAGCTACATGACCGATTCCTCGCCGGCGGGTCAGTACGGTATTTCAGTGAGGGGGCCTGCGGGGGAGAGGCTGTTCGCGTCGACAATGAACCTCACAGCGCTCAACAGCCAGCCCACTGCCAACTCGTTTGTGACTGCCGGCGATCCTATCGTGAGGCCTGGCTATTACGCGACAAGCCAGCAGATGGCGTGGACCGGAAACTACGCGGATTTCATTCTTGCCAACGCCCTGTTCTCGCAGACGAACCTCACACAGACCACTCAGCCCTTAAGAATAAACTTCGGCGGATTTCTTCCGGGGAACCGGAGTGTTCTGCAAATGTACTGCGAGAACAATGACGGTGTGAATCCCGTACTTGCGAACGGAAGAACACTTTTTGCCGCTCGGCCAATGAGATCCATCTTTTAAGGAAACAACGCATGCCATGGTATAGACAAGGCGCAGTGGCGATCACTGCCGGGCAGACAACGGTGACCGGTACCGGGACCAACTTCGCATTGAATGCGCGCGTCGGTGACGCATTCCAAGGCCCTGACGGGCGGTGGTACGAGGTCGCAAACATCGCCAGCGCTACGGTGCTGAGCATTCTCCCAGCCTATCAGGGGTCAACTGTCGCCAGCGGATCGTACGCCCTCGCTCCAATGCAAGGCTACGTGAAGGAATCGGCAGACCGTCTACGTCAAATGGTCGAACAGTACGGCTCAACGCTTGCCCTCCTGGGTACTCCGGCAGATGTCACTGGGCTACGGGCGAACATCGGCGCAGCCGCCCGCGGCGCAAACAGCGACATCACCGGATTGTCTGGGCTCACAACCGCATTGAGCGTGGCCCAGGGTGGCACGGGCGGCAAGACACCTGCCGAAGCGAGGGCAGGCCTCAACCTGGGGTCTGCAGCGATAGCTGCCGTCGTCGGCGAGGTGAGCCAGTCTGGCGGTATCCCGACAGGGGCAATCATGCAATACATCACAAATGCCGTCGGCGAGTGTTGGAAGTTTGCCTGCGGGCTGATGATCACGTCCCAGACGATCAGCGTGGCCTCCGGAGCCTGGGCTGGCGGCGGCAGCAGTGCGAGCCCTCGATATCGTGATGTTGGGGCAAGCTTGCCAGCAACATTTATTGCTGTGCCGAGATGCATCTTTACGGTGAAAGACGGCGATATCGCCGGACGCGCAGCATGGGTAACGACTTACTCGGCAACGGTGAGCTCCGCGACGCCGTGGTTTGCGGCATCACCGCTGACAACCGGAACTGGTGCATTCAGCTTCGACATCGTTGCTGTGGGGAGGTGGTTCTGATGCGAATCAAACTTTTGCCGATCATGTCGAGCGCCCGGCTGGTTGTTTTCCGCGATGGCGACGAGCTGCAAATCAATGGCCAGCGCTACGACTTTTCGCGCGTAACAGAGGGGGCGACGCTGCCCGGCACAGCGATCGCGGAGGCCTGCGTTTTTGGTCCCGTGGAGCGGATCGGTGGTGTGCTTGACGTTACGTTGCTACTGCCTCACGCCGATGATGCCCCTGAAAGCGTCCGCTTCCCCGTGGACATCATCAATCCATCGAACGGAGTGGTACATCTGCCAGGGCAGAATCCAACAACCACCAGCCAGGTTATGACTGGCGTGATCGACTGGTCGCAGATGGTCACAGCTGAGCAGAAAGCTGCTGCTGCGGCAGCGCAGGTGCTGGCTGAAGCTGTATCCGAAATCGCCCTACGGCGCGCTAAGGCCGATCAAGAGATTGCACCGCTGCAGGATGCCGTCGACATCGATGATGCGACTCAAGCAGAAGCCGCTCTGCTGAAAGACTGGAAGCGCTACCGCGTTGCACTGAACCGCTTGCCCGAACAGGCCGGCTACCCCGCAACAATCGATTGGCCCGCGCCACCGGCCTGATCCACGCCAACACCACCGACCGCCGCCTGGCGGTATTTTTTTGTCTGGAGAAAACCCATGACCCAACTGCTTCCCCGCGGCGTACGCAATTGCAACCCGGGCAACATTGATTTCAACCCGGCAAACAACTGGGTCGGCCAGATCGGTAAGGAGCCTGAAGGCCGCTTCTGCATCTTCGACACTCCCGAGAACGGTATCCGCGCACTCGGCAAGCTGCTGCAGACCTACTACAACAAGCATGACCTGCGCACCGTAGCGGCCATCATCAAGCGCTGGGCGCCGGATGTGGAGAACGACACCGGCGCTTATATCCGTGCTGTGGCGCAGCGCTGCGGGCTGGGCCCGAGCGACCCGATTGCGAGCATCAAGGACCAGCAGGTGCTGCGTGGTCTGGTGCACGCGATCATCAAGCACGAGAACGCAAACTACGAGTACCCGCCTGGCGTCTTTGCCGAAGGCATACGGAGGGCGTTGGCGTGAAAGGCTGGGGCCTGTGCGCAATCGCACTGCTGGCAGTTGTCAGTTCGTATTGGCTCGTTTACCAGCACGGTCGCCAGGTCGAGCGCGCGTATGCCGTAGCAGCATCGGCGCACCGGGACAGCGGAGATCGGCTGGTCGAAGTGATTGGCGAGCGTGCCGCGCGGGATGAAGAGCAACGACGCGCCCAGGCGCAGGAGGAGGTAAGGGCGCATGCTCAGGAACAACGAACGATTGCCGATGGCGCTGCTGCTGGGGCTGATGCTGCTGGTCAGCGGTTGCGCGACGAAGCCAGCAGACTCGCCGCCGCTGTCGGTTGCCCCGGCCCGGATCCCGCCGTTGCCGCTCGAAGCGAGGCAGCCCGCCGCGCCGCAATGGTGCTCTCCGACTTGCTCTCGCGGGCTGATGCTCGAGCGGGAGAGCTGGCGGCAGCGTTTGACCGCGCCAGAATAGCTGGACTGGCATGTGAACAGGCCTATGGCAGCCTCGATAAGTGATGTGAAATGAGCAAGCCTCAGAGCGAACTTGCAATCGCCAGCGCTAACTGCTCATCAGACATATACGGCTGGCCATAGGCCGAGTGGTAGTAGCGGACGGCTTGCTCAAATTGAGCTCCGCGGATCTCGCCACCGGAGCCGATATACGCGAGCGCATCGGCCTTTGCCGACTTCATATTCGAAGGGCCATAGACCGTTAGCGCCGTGGTGCCGCCAACGATAATGAAGGGGAGAATTGTCGTGCCGAAAGTCGCGCTTTCGAATGGATCATTCGTTTCGTGTGCCACCGTTGGAGCGCAAGCCATTACCAGCAAAAGCACGCTTAGAGTTCTCAAGAGGTCCATTCCTAACTGCTTCCTTGCGCCTGCCTGGAGGGCCTTTTCGTAAGGCGATGTATGCGTTGCAGATCTGATTCCGATAGAAAGAATGGAATCTGCACCATAGCGCTGCGTCATAGCAAGATCGGAGTATCGCCGCAATCTATACTGCTCTGGTCAAGCTACTAGGATAGTGCCGTGAAGCGAACCATCGAGGGAATGATCGAAGCAGGTGAGCCGCTCATCCTGGAGGCATTGGAAGCGCAGCGCGCTTACCATGCTGCCCAGAAGAATGGTGCCCCGAATGAAGAGTTGGAGCGCTTTCGCCTATTGGCTGAGTCGCTGTGCCAAGCCGTTTTAGATTTCCAGCTCTTGGCCTCGGGGCAGCCACCATCCACGATCCATTGAGCGAAGAGCTATGAGCAAGAAGCCCCCATTGCCACTTCTCCCTGATCATCCGATGTTTGCGGATGCGATTGCGGCACTGAAGCGCTATCACGAGGCGCAAGAGGCCGGTATGCCAGCAGAAGAGGTTGAGCGACTGAGCCTGATCGCTGAGTCGGCGTTCCAGGCCGTAACGGACTACCACCTGTATACGCTTGGTCACCAACCCCTCGTGCGGCATTGACGTTGACGGCCAAGCCGCTGGGCGGTAGTGGTGCGGCATAAGCATGGATGATCAAATACTGTATCTATATACAGTATTGGTGCGCCATGTACTTCCTCCTCGTCCGGCGCCGCGAACGCGGCGTTGCAATTCCGAGCGATCAGCTCAAGAAGATCCAGCCCATGCGCGCTGACGTGCACATCGAGTACGGCCTTAGCAAAGTGCTCGGCCGGTACTGCATCGAGGCCTGGGTCTTCAACCCGACCCCGGGGCCTGACATCATCCCGCGCCTTCATGATGCATGCGTGACCGGCATGGCCCAGCTCGGCATGAACATCACCGGCCTGGAGGAGGTCGACGGGGTGCTCTACGCGCAGTCGTGGTGGTGTCGTGCGCAGTAGTGCGGCGGGCATCCCGCAGCCATGGATGGATGAGCTCAACGACCAGGTGGCGCTGAACGCCGACCCGGATGGCCGTGCGGAGGTGATGGTGGAAATGGCCATGGCCGCACGTCGCCGGCAGGACGTTGATGCGGCGGCGCTGGCCGAGATGTTGGAACTCGCCGAGGCGGCCAGGTTGTGGGCTCATGCTGAGCGTGAAGCGGAGTGAGAGTAGCGTCAGTCAGGACGGCTGACGGGGCGGCAGAACGCCGGAGGAGGGGTGAAAATCAGTTCCAAAACTTGAATGGCGACCCTTGTAGAATGCGGCTTGCAGCTGGCCAATTTTTATTTTGTTTTGGAACTGATATTGTTGTGCAGGCCGCATTGGCGGGCAATTCCTAGATCGGATTGCAAATCCGTCTACGCCGGTTCGATTCCGACCTCGGCCTCCACCATTCGAAAGCCCCGCAGATCTAGGTCTGCGGGGTTTTTCTTTGTGGGTCAGAAAAGCCGATCATTTCCGCATAATCAGGCATCGTTTCCGCATCAGCGCATTACTTGGTGGGGCTGACCACTTCACCCACCCGGCGATAGACGCGCTTCGTGATGTCCTCCTTCGAGTGTCCAAGCAGCCGGCTGGCTACGTTTGGGACAAATCTGGGACAGCGACGCGAATTGCGCGACCGACAAACGGTCGGCAGAATCCGCAGCATGGCTACTTTTGAGTAGCGCCCAGGCGGCGCATGGCGGGCAAAAATCCGCCGCAAGGGACACCCGCGAGGAAGCGCTGGTCGCCGCCAGGGAAGAGCTGGAGCCAACCGAGCGCAGCGAACTGGAGGCAGAGTCCGCTGGTGCACTGCCGAACGTGCGCGACGTACGCACCGAGCTGGCAGGCGTGCAGCGCATCCTGGATGATCTGGACAGTACCTAGCCGAGAGATCGGCGCGCGAAGAGATCGACCGGCTGATTGCCGATCACGACGCAACGCTTCCGCCGCCACCGCGTGCCAAACCTCAACTGAAGACCGAAACAGTTCAGCCGAAACCTGCATCGCAACCAGCGAAAAGCGGATCAAATCCGGCAGAAACTTCATCGGGGCAAACGAAAGTCGAATCGACCAAGGGCAAACCGAAGGTCAGCCAGGACCCGCAAGAGCTTCAAATGCTGCGTGATGCAGTGGCGCGGAATCCGGAAGCGGTGGTGAATACCGGCTATGATGCCGACGGCAAACCAACAACTGCCCGCGCTTATGAGGTTCTGGCCGAGATCGAAGCCGAGCACCAGGTTGGGACAAAGGATGCGCAGTCGTTCATAGCTGCGGTTACATGCATGCCGAGGGGTAAAGCGATGATTGTCCGTTTCTTCTGGCGCCGCTGGCGCCCACCTGAACTGGCTCCTGAGCAACGACTTAACGTATCTCTCAATGTCGCTGAAAATGGTGTCGCCTATTACGTTTTGAGGTTCCTTTGCATTCCTACAGAAAGAAACCGCAAGGAAGGTATTGGATGGCAGCAGTTCTTTGATTACTGGGGCTCCGGTATCGGCATGGCTCTATTTTCACTCATAGGGCTGGCAATAGCAGCGGCAGACTTGCGCAACGAGCTTATCAACGTAGTTGGGCTTTGTGGGGGGCTCATGATCCCTACGACTGTGGTTTATTTCTTAAGTGTGCTTGTTGTTGCTTTCAGATATTCCGCCTGGCTGAAAGCCCTTCGCCAGCTGAGTGTCCCTACCGCTAAATAATCGGGAAACCGTCTATCCCCAAGCCATAGGCTTGCTCCATTCCCCAAGGAGCAAGCCCATGCGACCCGAATGCATCAGGGAGGTCGAGCAGGCCATCGGCCGCCCCGTTCAAGAAGTCCGAGGCCCAGGCCATCGAGGACAAGATCAGCTTCCACATCCGTGACCTCGCCCGCACTGACCCGACCCGGTTCAGCTCGATGACCAAGCCCACTATCGCACTGACCGAGTTGGTTGAGAAAGGGGCAGACGCTGATCTGCTCAAGCAAATGATCCAGTTTGTTGCCCAGCGCATGATGGAGTTCGATGTCGAAGGCCTGTGCGGCGCGGGCTTCGATGTCAAAAGCCCCGACCGGATGAACAGCCGTAACGGCTACCGGGATCGCCTCTGGCAAACTCGCGCTGGCGACGTTGAATTGAAGATCCCGAAGCTGCGCCAAGGCAGCTACTTTCCTGGCTTTCTCGAGCCTCGACGGACCGCCGAGAAGGCGATGGCAGCGGTGATCCAGGAAGCCTACATCCAAGGCGTTTCAACGCGTTCGGTGGACGATCTGGTCAAAGCCATGGGCATGACCGGCATCTCCAAAAGCCAAATGTCACGGCTGGCTGGTGAGGTCGATGAGCGCGTTCACGCCTTCCTTGACCGACCGCTTGAAGGCGACTGGCCCTATCTCTGGATAGATGCCACCTACGTCAAAGTGCGGGAGGCCGGGCGCATCGTCTCGGTCGCCGTCATAATCGCTGTGGCCGTGAACACCGACGGTGGCCGTGAAGTCCTGGGCATGCGGGTTGGCTCGTCAGAAGCCGAGCCGTTCTGGACGGACTTCCTGCGAAGCCTGATGCGACGTGGTTTGCGTGGAGTGAAGTTGGTCATATCCGATGCCCACGAAGGCCTCAAGGCAGCAGTTTCCAAGGTCTTCAACGCGACCTGGCAGCGCTGCCGCGTGCATTTCATGCGTAACGCCATGGCCCATGTCGGCAAGGGCCAGCGCACCATGGTGGCGGCGCTCCTGCGCACGGTTTTCGCCCAGGACAGCCGCACCGAATGCCACCAACAGTGGCGCCTGGTTGCCGATCAGCTGCGCGAGAAGTACCCCAAGATCGCAACGCTCATGGACGGCTGCGAGGATGAAGTGCTGGCGCACATGGCGTTTCCCAAGGCGCACCGACAGCAGTTGCACAGCACCAATCCGCTGGAACGGCTCAACGCCGAAATCAAACGTCGCACCGATGTCTTGGGCATCTTTCCCAACGATCCTGCCATCACACGGCTGGTAGGCGCGATGCTGTTGGAGCAGAACGACGAGTGGTGCCTGCAACGACGCTATATGCAGTTGGAGGCATTCGAGGCGGTCAGCGATAATCCACAGGCCAAGCTGTCGGCCGTGATCAACTAAACGGCAAACTCAGTGGCCAGAGCCATGATGAGTTACACCACTTCCTGGGACACGATCCTTGGCCGAGCTCTAGATAGACACTGGAGCAGGAGGACGCAGTCCAAGAAGCATCTCATCGTGCGTTTCCCTTGTGGCTGAGTACAACATGAATTGCTCAAGTAGGATTTTCTTCATGCTCCTAAATGAGGCAAGGTGCCTAGGGTCGACCGATATTGTCACGGTCCTACCGCTCTGAGTGTCATGCACTTCCAAGTGGTAACGACGAATCAACCCGTCGTCTCGCTTGGTGACTTCGAGGCATTTGAAAGTGAGGGTGGGCTCTAGCACTTTATGCTCCGAGGATAGCTACGGCACAGGCTGCCTTTTGTTCAACGACCTGATTTGCTGAAATATTCATTGAGCTGTTCATCGGTGAAATCAATAGGCTTCTCAAGGAATAGGTTCAGGAAACGCGTAATAGTGGCTCGAGTCAGTACCTCACGTGGTTGATCTGCGAGATACGACACAGCCTCATTTGGCGCCCACTTCGATGTTTTCTTTACCTTCTGAGTGATGAAGGATGTGGCTCCTTCGAGAAGCCCGATCCTATCAAGATTCTCAATGAGATCTTCGACTTCGACTTCGCGCGCACGACGTTCAATAGTGAGGAGAGTGTGGTCCGCAAGCAGCATAAATCCATCTATATGCAGCACGACGGTCAGCGCTGACCGGTTGTATTCGCCATTTCTCACAGCAAGCCAAACCTCAGAGATCCGGCCGGAATTTCGAATCAGATAGAGGAGGTCCTTGAGTGCTCCGTAAGTACTGCTTTCATCGCGGATGCGGTGAGGGCTCTGGATGCCAAGGATGGGCAAAGCTGTGTTCAGGCAAAGGCTTTTATAGGCTAAAGGCGTGGGGTTGTCTTCCAGGCGGGCAAGGATTTCAGCCGTAGCGGATCGCTTGTTCTCGTTCGCTGCCGCAACAATTTTGTCCTTTAGGGCTTCGGGAAGACGGAGATTGAACTGCGGGTCGGTACGACTCATTCGGCGTTTCTCGAGGGTGTCTGCATGTGTATCACAAATATATACCGGTGATATATCTGTGAGCAATCACCCGCATGTCCTGCTAGATCGGCCTGATCAGTTCGCTTCCCTGGTTCCTCGCATTCCCGATGGCCGCTGCCACCCGATACCATTCGAACGTTTCGGCAGGCTCTCCGAGTTCGAGCACCAGTTGCTCGGCCTGCTCACTGGGTGTTGCTGGAGTCAGCCAATCACGGGCTAGGGCCGGAGCCAGCACCACGGGGCGTCGGTCGTGCACATCGACCATGCCGCCCAGTGCGTCGGCGGTGATGATCACGAAGCCGTCATGTTCAGTGCCGGTGAATTGGCCGATTGAGGCACACAGGGCAGGGTGTCCGTCCCGGCGTCTGATGAAATAAGGCTGTTTTCTGGGGGCGCCCTCATCAACCCATTCGAACCACCCGTCCACGGGGGTGATTGCACGGTGCGGCCAGATCGCCCGAAAGAACGGGCCGTGCGCGACTTTTTCGGCCCTGGCGTTGATCGGCGGTGCACGGTCGGTTGCCCAATGGGGGCGCCATCCCCATCTGACCAGGTCCGCCCTGGGGCCTGCGTGGTCCAGCCGAAGCACGGCCACCGGTGTCGAAGGGGCAATGTTGTAGCGCTCTAGCGGCAGGTTACCGACCGTGTTTCGCCAGGCGCCTTCCATGTTCAAGGTGTCGGCGAACTCATGCAGGCCGCGGTACTGTGAAAGTCTTCCGCACATGGGGCTTACCTCCGCACCTTGAGCATAGTTGCCGGTGCGGTAGTCAGTTGCTGGCCTGCAAGCACTGCCCCAAAAAAGAAAACCCGCCGAAAGGGCGGGTTGAACAGAACGTATCGAAGCCAAGTCAGTCTGCCTTCACGAATGTCAGTGTTTCGTGAAAACCTGTTGGCACGGGCTCCGGTAACCGTTACTGAATTTTTCATCGATCATGTGTATAGCGCCGCAGCGGCGGAAACACACAAGAAAAAAGCCCGCCATCGAGGGCGGGCAAGAACGTTTCTGAAGGGAGAGCCACTAACCTGCGCCATGCCGGTTAAGCCAGGGTTAAGCCCGCCGAGGATTGACCGGGTGATGTGCTCGGCTTATACAGGCGTGCTGTTGTTACCGGAGACTGTGATGCACGACGAAGACGATTTGCCCGAACCCGAGCACGACCACCTGCTCGATCCTGAATTCCACGATGATTTCGACCCTGAGGCCGACGCCTATGGCGCGTTGGACGAGGTAGAGGAGGACGAAGAAGTGCTGGATGACTTCGACGACGAGGAAGACCACCCAGCCTGGCATGACGACTGCGACGATTGACGCCGCAGTCGCCGCGCAACGACCTGCTCAGCGCTTATCGAGTGAGAAGCGGCCAGGGCCGCTGACGGCAAGCACAAGCAGGCCACCGATGATGCTCAGGTTCTTCAGGAACTGGGTCATGTTGGCGCTGCGCTCAGGGTCGACCATGTTCCAGAACGGATGGCCGAGCAGTGCGGTGCCGAGTACGAACAAGGCGAGCAACAGAGCCAGAGGCCGGGTGTAGAACCCCAGGATCAGCAGGATACCGACCAGGAATTCCATGATGACCGCGATCGCTGCAGCCAGCATGGGGGCGGGCGCGCCCAGTGACGTCATATAGGCGACTGTCCCTTCGAACCCGGTGAGCTTGCTCCATCCGGAGAGCACGAACAAGATCACCAGCAGGAGGCGGGCTAGTAGCAGGATGAAGTCGCGTTGACCGTCGAGCAGTGTGTAGCGCATGGCAGCATTCCAGTGGCCGGGGACAAGTTCCACTGTAGCAGGCGGGTGGTTATTGGGCGGGTATGAAAAAGGCGCCGCAAGGGCGCCTTTTCGAAAGAAGATGGTGCGAGTGGCGGGACTCGAACCCGCAAGGCTCACGCCGACAGATTTTAAGTCTGCTGTGTATACCAATTCCACCACACTCGCACGCTTGACTGTCGCGCTTCATAAGCAGAAGGGCCTGACAATCAAGGGCGCTTTATAACCCATTGTTATAGAAGCGTCAACCAGCGCGAGGTTCAGGCGTCGATGGCGTTGGCGATTTCGCGCATCTCGCACGCCGTGTCACGCAGGCCCTCCACATGCCCGTTCATGGCCTGTGCATCAGCCCTGTGGATCGAGTGGCGAAGGAACAGGGCGTGGCCATCCAGTGCCTCGCACAGCTCGTCAAGTTCCGTGGCCGTGCGCATCAGGTCATCCTGCAGGCCTTGCATGCGAAGGTTCGAATTCATGTCGCTTCCTTGTCGGTTCGAGGCGGGCGCAACTATAGGTCAATTGACAGGATGCTTCCATTGCGCCACCTTTTGCTCATTGGATCCAATAGAGCGTACCGCCATGCCTTCGTCTTCCTCCGACCCCAGTACTGTGCGTGGGCGCATCGTGCGTCCACGCCTGTTCTGGCGTCTGCTGTTCATTCAGGTCTGTCTGCTGGGGGCTTTTCTATATGTCGGCCTCATGTGCCTGGGCGGTTACCTGGTGATGCTGGCGATCGACGAACAGCACCCTGATCCACAGCGGTTCATGGCCTTGTGCGGTGGGGCGCTGATTCTCCTGGTGGGTTTGTGGCTGCTGAAAGTGGCGATGCCGAGGCGCCTGGTGCCGTCGATGTTCGAGCGCGAGGGTTGACGATCGTCGCATGCGGCCCGGTGCCTGCGGGACTTTTGACTACGCTCAATATGTCCTTTCGCGGTCTTGTGGAGCTCGCATGGTTTCAGTGGACCAGCCCGGCCAATCCAACATGCCCGAAGCGCGCTATGAACAGTTGGTTCAGGCGGTGGTCGACTATGCCATCTACATGCTCGACCCGTCGGGCCATGTGGTGTCATGGAATGCAGGGGCACAGCGGATCAAGGGTTACCGTGCGGACGAAGTGATCGGCAAGCATTTTTCCCTGTTCTTCACCCTCCAGGATTGCGCCGATGGGCGCCCTGAGCGTTTGTTGCGCCAGGCGCTGGAGCAGGGGGTGGCGCAGGATGAAGGCTGGCGGGTGCGCAAGGATGGCACGCAGTTCTGGGCCCTTGCCGCGCTGGATGTAATCCGCGACGATCAAGGGCAAGTCATCGGCCTGGCCAAGATTACCCGGGATATCACCGACCGCCGCGATTCGGCCTTGCAGCTGGATGCAATGCGCGCACAACTGTTCCAGGCGCAGAAGCTCGAGGCGCTTGGACAATTGACCGGGGGATTGGCACACGACTTCAACAATCTGCTGACCATCATTCTCAGCTCGGCGCGTCTGGCGGTGAACAGTCAGGACCCAGCCCGTACCCGGCGCCTGCTCGATCATATCCTCGATGCCGGACAGCGGGGCACGCAACTGACCCAGCAATTGCTCAGTTTTGCCCGTCATCGTCAACTGAGCGTGACGTTTATCGCGCCAGCCGACGTGGTGCAGGCAACGCGTGGCCTGTTGGAGCACGCCTTGCCACGGGATATCGAGTTGCGCGAGCAGGTCGAGCCCGGTTTGCCTTTGATCGAGGTCGATGCAGGGCAGTTGCAGATGGTCCTGCTCAACTTGATGTTCAACGCTCGTGACGCTATCCAGGGGGCGGGAACAATTCGCCTGGTGGTGGAATGTGTACAGTTGGCCGGTGAAGTCGAGGCGTTGCAGGGGCGCTTCGTGCGCTTCGCCATATACGATGATGGCCAGGGAATCGAGCCAGGCGTATTACCGCGGATCTTCGAACCCTTCTTCACCACCAAGGCCTTCGGCAAGGGCACGGGTCTCGGACTCAGCCAGGTCTATGGTTTCGCGAAGCAGAGCAATGGCGCGATCAGCGTGGACAGTCGCCCAGGCGAGGGGACTTGCATGAGTCTTTACTTACCGGCCATCCCATTGGCCGATGATCTCGAGCCTGACAGGTAGATAGCCATGGTAGAACAACTCAAGCGCCTGCCCACCGATATCCCCGGGCTCGACGCCTTGCTCAAGGGCGGGTTGGTGGCTGGCGCCTCGTACATCGTCCAGGGTCATCCGGGCTCGGGCAAGACCATCCTTGCCAACCAGCTCGCCTGCAATCATGTCCGCGCCGGTGGTCGGGTACTGGTGGCCACCTTGCTCAGCGAGTCCCACGAGCGGTTGTTCCAGTACCTGTCGACGCTGGCCTTCTTCGATCCCTCCCAGGTCGGCGACGCCATTCAGTTCGTCAGTGCCTTCGATACGTTGGAACAGGACGGCCTGGACGCGGTGGTGCGGTTGTTGCGTCAGGAAATCGCCCGGCAGCAGGCCAGTCTCCTGATCGTCGATGGCCTGCTCAATGCCCGTTCGCGAGCGGAGACCAGCCTGGACACCAAGAAATTCGTTTCCGAATTGCAGGGGCATGCCGCATTCGCCGGCTGCACCGTGTTGCTGCTCACCAGTGCGCGCCTGGAGGAGGGCAGCCCCGAGCACACCATGGTCGACGGCGTGATCGAGCTCGGTGAGCACTTGGTCGGCAGCACTGCCGTGCGCCATGTCCAACTGCGCAAGACCCGTGGCAGCGGGGCATTGTCCGGACGTCATGAGTGCCTGATCGACGAGGATGGCCTGCAGATCTACCCGAGGCTGGAATCGCTCTACAGCCATCCCGGCGGGGAAGGTGGGCATACCGTGAACCAGGTGAGCACAGGCGTCCATGACCTGGACAGGATGCTTGGCGGTGGTCTTGCCGAAGGCTCCGTGAGCCTGCTGATGGGGCCGTCCGGTGTCGGCAAGACAGCCTTGGGTGTCGCCTTTCTCGCTGCATCGAGCAAGGCGTCGCCTGGGCTGCATTTCGGGTTTTACGAAACGCCGACGCGTCTGCGCCTGAAAGCTGCGGCGCTGGGTTATGAGTTGGCCGGGCTGGAGCGCGACGAAGCGGTGCGGTTGAGCTGGCAGCCGACAACCGAAGGGCTGCTCGACCAGGTCGGTGAGCGTTTGTTGCGGCAAACCCGGGAGATGGGCGCGCGGCGCGTTGTGATCGACAGCCTTGGCGCCTTTGGACGCCTGGCACTGGACCCGGCACGCCTGAATGCTTTTTTCCGTGCCTTGACCGGTGAACTGCGCTCACGTGGTATCACCGTACTGCTGACCTGGGAGATGAGGGATATCTTCGGTTCGGAGATCACCGCCCCGGCCCCGGACCTGTCCAGCATCGTCGACAACCTGATGCTGCTGCGCTTCGCCGAGCTTGAGGCCCGCCTGCACCGCGTCCTGTCGATCGTCAAGGTGCGCGACAGCGACCATGACCCGGCCCTGCAGGCGCTGCACCTGGGCCCCCATGGCATCAGCCTGGGGCGGGTGTTCGACGGTGCCAGCGGTGTGCTCAGTGGTACGGCGATCCCTCAGGGAGATCGCTGATGGGATAGCGCGATGAACACCATCCTGATCGTCGACGACGAGTACCTGATAGCCGATATCCTGGGCTTTGCCCTGGAAGACGAAGGTTTTCTGGTGGAAAAGGCCAGTAACGGGCGCAAGGCCCTGGATGCGCTGAAGGAGAAACGGGTAGACCTGGTCATCACCGACTACATGATGCCGGTGCAAAATGGCCTGGAACTGGCGCAGGCAATTCGCGAAGAACTGCAACTGCCAGACCTGCCGGTGATTCTCATGAGCGGCGCCCAGGCCAGCCTGGGGCGCGATTGCCCGAAGAAGCTGTTCGCGGCGGTATTCGACAAGCCATTCGACATGGACAGGATGATCGCCAAGGTGCGCGAACTGCTGGGCACCTGAGGCGCGAGGTGGGCTCCCCCGCGTGGGCGGGCAGTCGATCAGACGCGTCCGTGCGGCTTGATACCTGGGTATTGTCAGTGGTGCTCGTCACCTTTCTCCGGGGCTGGGCTACCGGCCTGGATACGCTTGAAAATCTCTTCACGGTGCACTTGGACATCTTTGGGTGCATCGATGCCGATCCTCACTTGCATCCCCTTGACGCCCAGAATGGTGACTTTGATGTCATCGTTGATGACGATACTTTCGCCAACCTTGCGGGTGAGTATCAGCATGTAGTTCTCCTTGGTGGTGTAGAAAACCGCGGGGCCTGTGCCCAACGGGTGGGAGCTTGTCCCTCTTCCTTCTCATTAAAGACGCTTTCGGCGGATAGTAATTCCCTGGCAGACAAATTCTGTTGCCAGTCTTCAGGTGCAGGGGCCGATGAAAATCGTGTGACCCTCATCGGCGAAGGTGCTCGGTGGCAAGGATAGGGTGCTTGGCTCCATATGGGAAATTTCTGTGTTCGATGGGTTAAATAGCCAGCGTCAATCATCGTTTAGGTTTCCAGGCCCTGAAGGAAGCGCAACAGGACCACTTCCTCCCTCTCCAGGCCCTTGCGCTGGCGCACCCGAGGCAGCTTGGCCAGGTGCCCGAGCTGAAAATGCTCCAGCACGGCAGGGTGGATGTAGCAGCGCCGGCAGACTGCCGGGGTGTTTCCCAAGCGGGCGGCCACCTGGCGGACAATTGCGGCCACCTGACGCCTGGCCTCGCTGATCGGTTCCCATGCCAGCGGTTTCAACAGGTCGAGGGCCAGGCTACTGCCCGCCCAGGTGCGGTAGTCCTTGGCTGTGAAGTCGGCCCCGGTGAGTTGCTGGATGAACTGGTTGACCTCGGTCGAGCCCACGCAGTGGCGTTGCCCTTGTTCGTCGAGGTATTGGAACAATGCCTGGCCGGGGAGTTCGATGCAGCGCTTGAGTAATTCGGCCAGGCGCCTGTCCCGCAACGTGACGTCATGCTCGACCCCACGCTTGCCACGGAACTGGAAGCGCATGGTACTGCCCCGCACCCTGACGTGGCGCGTCGCCAGGGTGGTCAGCCCGTAGGAGCGATTGTCACGCAGATACTGACGGTTGCCGATGCGTATCAGCGTATTGTCGAGCAGGCTGATCACCAGCGCCATGACCTTCTCCCGCCCCAGGCCCGGGCTCGCAAGGTGTCGATCCAGCTGCTTGCGCAGGTTCGGCAGGGCTTCGGCGAAGGCCAGCATGCGTTCGTACTTGTGCTGGTCGCGCAGTTCGCGCCAGAGGGTGTGATAGCGATACTGCTTGCGCCCACGGGCGTCGCGTCCGGTGGCCTGAAGATGCCCTTGCGGATCGGCGCAGATCCAAACGTCGGTGTAGGCGGGAGGGATCACCAGTGCGGCGATGCGAGCGAGTGTTTCAGTGTCGCGAATGCGCTGGCCTTGCCTGTCGAAGTAATGAAAGCGGTCGCGCCAACGGCGCCGCGTCAGGCCGGGCTGGGTGTCATCGACATAGTGCAGTGAGGCGGGCAGCGGGCAGTCAGGCATCCTGGCGATCCTGGCGTGGGTCATGCTGCAATGGACAACCGCAGCATGGGCATTGCTCAACCCAGCAAAGCCACCGACTTGATCTGCGCCCACAATACTTGGCCGGCCTGGACGCCCAATTGCTCGGCTGAGTAGCGGGTGATCCGTGCCAGCAGCGGGTTGCCGGTGGCATCCAGGCTGACCAGCACATGGGCCGGATTGTCGGCGGGGCGGCATTCGCGTACGCGGACCGGCAAGCGGTTGAGGATGCTCGAGGCAGCGTCGGCGTTCAGCGCCAGGCTCACGTCGCGCGCCTGTACCTTGAGCCGCAGGGTGCTGCCGACATGCAGGTCGGGATGGGCGATACGCAGCAGTTGCCCATCGCTGCCGGGCAGGCGCAGGTCGAACAATCCGTAATGCGGATCATGGCCGACCACCACGCCTTCGAGCACGACGCCGGCGTCCTCGCCCTGGGCCAGCGACAGGTCGAGGCGGGCCAGGGTCTGGCCGATGGGGCCACTGGCCACGGCCTTGCCCTGTTCCAGCAGCACCAGGTGGTCGGCCAGGCGCGCCACTTCGTCCTGGGCATGACTGACGTAGATCAGCGGGATGTCCAGCTCGTCGTGAAGGCGTTCGAGGTAGGGCAGGATCTCGCGTTTGCGCGCGCTGTCCAGGGCCGCCAGGGGTTCGTCCATCAGCAGCAGGCGAGGGCTGCTGAGCAGCGCCCGGGCAATGCCGACACGCTGGGCCTCGCCACCGGACAGCGTTGCCGGCTTGCGTTCGAGCAAGTGACCGATACCGAGCAGTTGGCAGGCCTGCGCCTGGTTGATCTTGCGCTCGGCGGGGGCGATGCGGCGCCAGCCGAATTCCAGGTTGGCGCGTACCGACAGGTGCGGGAACAGGCTGGCTTCCTGGAATACATAGCCCACTGGGCGTTTGTGCGGGGCGAGGAAAAGACCGCGTGCGCTGTCTTCCCAGACCTCGCCGTTGACCTCGATGTAGGCGCTGGCGGCACGTTCGAGCCCGGCCAGGCAGCGCAGGCAGGAGGTCTTGCCCGAGCCCGAGTGGCCGAAGAGGGCGCTGATGCCACGGCCAGGCAGGCGCAGGTCGACATCCAGGGTGAAATCGTTGCGGGCCAGTTTCAGGCGCGCCTGTATCGCTTTCGTCATTTCAGCTCCAGCCCGCCTTGCCGCGGCGGCCAGCATAGAGCATCAGCAGCACCAGGAAGGAGAACACCAGCATGGCCCCTGCCAGCCAGTGGGCCTGGGCGTATTCCATGGCCTCGACATGATCGAAGATCTGCACCGAGACCACGCGGGTCTTGTCGGGGATGTTGCCACCGATCATCAGCACCACGCCGAATTCGCCCACGGTGTGGGCGAAGCCGAGGATGCTGGCGGTGATGAAGCCAGGCCGGGCCAGCGGCAGCACCACGTGGACGAAGGTGTCCCAGGGGCTGGCGCGCAGTGTCGCAGCCACCTCCAGCGGACGCTGGCCGATGGCGCCGAAGGCGTTCTGCAGGGGTTGCACCACGAATGGCATGGAGTACACCACCGAGCCGATCACCAGCCCGGTGAAGCTGAACACCACACTACCCAGGCCCAGGGCCTGGGTAGTCTGGCCAATCCAGCCGCGGGGGCCGAGGGCCAGCAGCAGATAGAAACCGATCACTGTCGGTGGCAGCACCAAGGGCAGGGCCACCACCGCGCCGATCGGCCCGCGCAGCCAGGAGCGGGTGCGGGCCAGCCACCAGGCGATGGGCGTGCCCACCACCAGGAGGATGGCCGTGGTCAGGCTGGCCAGCTTGATGGTCAGCCAGATCGCCCCCAGGTCACTGGCGTCGAGCGGCATCAGATTTCATAGCCGTAGGATTTGATCACCGCGGCGGCTTTCGGGCCCTTGAGGTAGTCGACCAGTGCCTTGGCGGCCGGGTTGTCCTTGCCCTTGTTGAGGATGACCGCGTCCTGACGGATCGGGTCATGCAGTTCGGACGGGACGATCCAGGCCGAGCCATTCTCGATCTTGCCGTCCTTGTAGACCTGCGACAGGGCGACGAAGCCCAGTTCGGCGTTGCCGGTGGAGACGAACTGGAAGGCTTGGGTGATGTTCTGGCCTTCGACAATCTTGGCCTTGGTGGCCTCGGTCAGTTTGAGCTTGTCCAGCACCTGGGTGGCGGCCAGGCCATAGGGGGCCGCCTTGGGGTTGGCGATGGACAGGTGCTTGAATTCGTTCTTCTTCAGAACTTCGCCTTTGGCATCGACGTAGCCCGGCTTGGCCGACCACAGTGCCAGGGTGCCGACGGCGTAGGTGAAGCGCGAACCCTCGACGATCTCCTTCTCCTGCTCGAGTTTGGCGGGGGTGGTGTCGTCGGCGGCGAGGAATACCTCGAACGGCGCGCCGTTCTTGATCTGTGCGTAGAACTGGCCGGTGGCGCCATAGGCGGCGACCAGCTTGTGGCCGGTGTCTTTCTCGAAGTCCTTGGCGATGGCCTGGATCGGCGCGGTGAAGTTGGCCGCCACGGCGACCTGCACTTCATCGGCCAGGGCGTTGTTGACGGAAACCAGGGTGGCCAGGGCACTGATGGCCAGGTGGGACAGGCGAATACGCATGCAGACGGCTCCTAATGGACGACGGATTATCGTTATGTCGTGGAATATATAGCGATAAACCATCCGTCGGGAAGAGGGCGGCACTTAAAAACTTGATCAGAAAGTCAGTTTTTTCAATGCGTTGTCCGCGATGTCCCGGGTCAGCTCGCCTGCTGGCATGTGCCGCCCAAGGCGCAGGGCCTGGCCGGACCACAGGTTGCTGAAGTCGGCATTGCCCTGCGCATCGGTGATTGCCCGCAATGGCATCAGCGCGCCGCCTGCCAGGGGGAAGCGTGGGGCGAGGGTGTTCATTGGCCCCAGTTCGCGCATGAGGCGGTTGTTGATGCCCCGCGCGGGGCGTCCGGTAAACAGGTTGGTCAGCGCTGTATCGCTGGCGGGAGCCGTGTCCAGGGCACGACGGTGGGCCGCGGAGACTTTCGCTTCCGGGCAGAACAGGTAGGCGGTGCCGATCTGCACGGCCGAGGCCCCCAGTGCGAGGGCGGCGACCAGGCCGCGGTGGTCGCCGATCCCGCCAGCGGCGATCACGGGCACCTGCACGGCATCGACGATCTGCGGCACCAGGGCGAAGGTGCCGATCTGGCTGGTGATGTCTTCGCTGAGGAACATGCCGCGATGGCCGCCGGCTTCATAGCCCATGGCGATGATCGCGTCGCATCCCTGCTGCTCCAGCCAGCGGGCTTCCTCGACCGTGGTGGCGCTGGACAGTACCTTGGCGCCCGTGGCCTTGACCCGTTGCAGCAGGTCGGCCGAAGGCAGGCCAAAGTGAAAGCTGACCACTTCCGGGCGCGTCACCTCGATCAACTGGCAGCTCCGTTCGTCGAAGGGCGCCCGGTTGGACACCGGTGTCGGCGCCTCGAAGTCTGCCCCGAGCTCTTGGTAATAGGGCTTGAGTGCCTGTTTCCAGCGCGCGTCGCGTTCAGGGTCGGGCACAGGTGGCTGGTGGCAGAAGAAGTTCAGGTTGAGGGGCCCCTGGCAGGCGGCGCGGAACGCCTCGATCTCGCCATGCACCTGTTCGATCGTGAGCATGGCGCACGGCAGGGCGCCCAGGCCGCCGGCTTTGCCCACGGCGATGGCCATGGCAGCGCCACTGGCGCCGGCCATGGGCGCCTGGAGGATGGGCACCTCGATGCCCAGCAGGTCGAGGATGCGGCGGTCTTGCCAGGTGCTCATGGGCGACTCCTTTCGTGCGGCGGGATCGGACGTGGTTACAGCGCCTTGCTCACCTGGATGTCGCTGATCTTGTCGGCATCGTCGCCGTGGATCTTGCGCAGGGCTTCCCGGGCTTGCTCGAGGGAAGCATCCGGCATCTGGGCGAAGTCCCAACGGCGCTCGCCGTCGAGTTTGTACTTGATCACATACTTGATGGTCTGGGTCATGCGGTCTTATCCGAGTTTCGACGACGAGCGGCGAATGATCTTGATCTTGTGGGTGAGCGTCGGCTTGCGTGTTACCGAGATCGGCCGCGTGGTCACGGTGTCGATGGTGATGTTCCAGAAACCGGTGCTGGGTACGGTGATCTTGGCTGGGAAGCGTTCGAAGTGGCCGCCGTGGTAAGTGTGCCGGCCGCCGTTCTTGAAGCTACGGAAGTTGGCGTCGTTCATCAGGCGGATGTTGCAGCGCTGGGAGCACTCGATGACGACGATGTCGTCCTCGTTCAGGTGCTCGCGCTGGTGTACGAATTTCATGGGGTGCTCCGCAAGGATTGGTTCAGCAAAGGCGAACAATATCACGATGTGAGGGTACACTTGCGCCCGGGCCGGCCGGGCCAGGGAGATTTCTGCCAGAGCAGGGAGCAAATCCGCCCGGATGTGGTCAGAGGATGACTTTCGATGGTGGAGATGGCGTGGATGAAGTGGATGGTAGCGGCAGCGGCGCTGGCGTTGGGTGGTTGTGTCAGCGTGGCGGAACTGGAGCAGTCGCACGCGACCCTGGATGTGATCTCCGGCAAGACGCCGCGCGAGTATGCCGATTGCGTCAAGCACAAGCTTGCGGATACGCGGGACCCGCTGCAGGAAGAGAGGACCGGCGATTCGCTGCGTCTGCTCGTGCCGCAGAAAGTGTCTGCGGGGGTCGGCCCTGCCGCACTGGTGGATATCGACAAGCGGGGTAGTGGTAGCGCCATCAAGGTCTATGAGCGCTTGAACAACTTCCCGCTGCGCCTGGGTGATGTGCGCACGGCAACGACCGAGTGCATCTCGGGTTCTTGATCCAGCTCAGCAAATGAGCGATTAACCAGCGGATTGTCCGTTTCCTGCCCGGCGACGCGTTGTCGCATGCCGGGGAATAGGCCTAGTATTTCTGGGCTTATATCGAATAAGCCTAAGCTTATAACAAGGAAATGGAGCCTCCGTGATGAAACCCTTGAGCCGTGTCGTGATCAGCAGTCTGCTGGTCCTGGCCTGGCCCTCGGCGCATGCTGCCGATGGCCAGAAAATCTTCAATCAGGGCGGACAGAACCCCGCCGCCATGGCCTGCCTGGGTTGCCATGGCGCCGACGGCAAGGGTATTGCCGCCGCTGGTTTTCCCCGACTCGCCGGCTTGCCTGCCGGCTATCTCGCCAAGCAACTGCACGATTTTCGCAACGCCAGCCGCAAGCAGGCGGTGATGGAGCCGTTGGCCAAGGCGCTGGATGATGCCGAAATCGAAGCGGTGAGCGCTTACCTGAGCTCGCTCCCGGCTGACGCAGCCCCCGATCAGCGCCGCCAGCAGATCGCTACCGATCCGGTCACACGCTTGGCCCTGTACGGCGACTGGAGCCGCCAGATCCCCGGTTGCGTGCAGTGCCACGGGCCTGGTGGCAGTGGTGTCGGCGAGCACTTTCCACCCTTGGCCGGGCAGCCGGCCGGTTACCTGGTGGCGCAGCTCAATGCCTGGCGCGACGGCAGCCGCAGCAACGACCCCAACCAGTTGATGGTCAACGTCGCCAAGGCGATGACCGACGCCGAGGTCAAGGCGGTCGCCGAGTACTTCGCCCATCCCGCCGGCCAGGAGGCCAAGCCATGAAAGCCGTGATTCCAGCCCTGCTGTTGTTGGCCGTGGGTGGTACCCAGGCGGCGCCGATCGCCATGGAAGACCAATCCCAGCTCAAGGTGCCTGGCGCCCAGGCCGCGCCGCAGTTCGTGCCACCAAGCGAAGACGCGATCCCGGACAATGCCTTCGGCAAGATGGTCCGCCAGGGGCACGCGCTGTTCGTCGATACCCGGCGCCTGATGCCCGAGGCCGTGGGCAATGGCCTGAACTGCAGCAATTGCCACCTCGATCAAGGGCGTTTGCCCCATTCTGCGCCGCTGTGGGGCGCCTATCCGATGTATCCGGCGTATCGCAAGAAGAACGACAAGGTCAATACGTTCGCCGAACGTATCCAGGGCTGCTTCCAGTTCAGCATGAACGGCAAGCCGCCGGCGGCCGACAGCCCGCAGATGACCGCGCTCAGTGTCTACGCCTATTGGCTTTCGACCCAGGCGCCGACCGGGGTGGAGATTGCTGGCCGGGGCTACCCCGAGGTGCCCAGGCCTGAAGGCGGGTATGACTTCAAGCGTGGCCAGCAGGTCTTCCAGGCGCAATGCGCGATCTGCCATGGCAGCAATGGTGAAGGCCAGAAGGTCGCCGGCGAGTACGTGATGCCGCCGCTGTGGGGCAAGGACTCCTATAACTGGGGGGCCGGCATGCACCGGATCAACACTTCCGCTTCCTACATCAAGTACAACATGCCCCTGGGCAAGCCCGGCAGCCTGAGCGACCAGCAGGCCTGGGACGTGGCGGCCTGGATCAATCGCCACGAGCGGCCGCAGGATCCGCGGTTGGTGGAGGGCTCGATCGAGAAGACCCGGCTGAAGTTCCATGCCAACGATGGGGTCAACCTTTATGGGCAGACGGTCGATGGGGTGCTGATCGGGCAGGGGACCGGGGGCTGACAGCAGGTTGCCTGTGATGAAAATGTAATCGCTGGGAGCGGGTAAACCCGCTCCCACGGAACCCGGCGATGCGCCTGCGCAACCGTTCGGCGCAGGCAATATTTACGATCCCCCGGAACTATCTACACTTGGATATCTCTATCATGGCATCGGCCAAGCGCGGGTGGGGCATTGTAAGGTGACCGCCGCCTGATTAGACTGCGCCGAATTTCGTACGCAAAGCCCTTGTTAAGGACGTTTATGATCAAAAAATGCTTGTTCCCGGCAGCCGGTTACGGCACTCGTTTCCTGCCCGCTACCAAAGCCATGCCCAAGGAAATGCTGCCGGTGGTCAACAAGCCACTGATCCAGTATGGCGTTGAAGAGGCACTGGACGCCGGTCTGAACGAGATCTCCATCGTCACTGGCCGTGGCAAGCGTGCCCTGGAAGACCACTTCGACATCAGCTACGAGCTGGAAAACCAGATCAAAGGCACCGACAAGGAAAAATACCTGGTCGGCATTCGTCGCCTGCTGAATGAGTGCTCGTTCGCCTACACCCGCCAGACCGAGATGAAGGGCCTGGGCCATGCCATCCTCACCGGCCGCCCGCTGATCGGCGACGAGCCGTTCGCCGTGGTGCTGGCGGATGACCTGTGTGTCAACCTCGAAGGTGACGGCGTGCTCGCGCAGATGGTCGCGCTGTACAAGAAGTACCGCTGCTCGATCGTCGCCATCCAGGAAGTCGATCCGCAGGAAACCAACAAGTACGGCGTCATCGCCGGTGAAGAGATCAAGGACGGCATTTTCCGTGTCGACTCCATGGTCGAGAAACCGAAGCCGGAAGACGCACCGTCCAACCTGGCCATCATCGGCCGCTACATCCTGACCCCGGACATCTTCGAAAAGATCGAACAGACCGAACCCGGCAAGGGCGGCGAAATCCAGATCACCGATGCGCTGATGAAGCAGGCGGCAGAAGGCAACGTGATCGCCTACAAGTTCAAGGGCAAGCGTTTCGACTGCGGTGGCGCCGAAGGTTACATCGAGGCGACCAACTTCTGCTTCGAGAACTTCTACAAGACTGGCAAGGCTTACTGATCGAGCCTGGCAGGTCACGAAGCCACCCCTCGGGGTGGCTTTTTTGTTTGTGGCGGTCATCGGCGCTATGCTGGGCGCCCGCCAAGGAGACTGAATACATGGCCTACGATTTTGATCTGTTCGTGATTGGCGCCGGTTCCGGCGGTGTGCGCGCGGCGCGCTTCGCTGCCGGCTTTGGCGCCAAGGTGGCAGTGGCCGAGAGCCGCTACCTGGGGGGCACCTGCGTCAACGTCGGTTGCGTACCGAAGAAGTTGCTGGTGTACGGCGCCCATGTCGCCGATGAGCTGGAGCAGGCTGCAGGCTTCGGCTGGACCCTGGAAGAGGGGCACTTCGACTGGGGCACGCTGATCGCGAACAAGAACCGCGAGATCGAGCGCCTCAACGGTATCTACCGCAACCTGCTGGTCAACAGCGGCGTCACCCTGCTGCAGGGGCATGCGCGCATGACCGGCGCCCACGAAGTAGAGGTGGACGGCCAGCGCTACAGCACCGAGCACATTCTCATCGCCACCGGCGGCTGGCCGCAGGTGCCGGACATTCCGGGCAAGGAACTGGCGATCACCTCCAACGAAGCCTTCTACCTCAAGGATTTGCCACGCCGTGTGCTGGTGGTGGGCGGTGGCTACATCGCCGTGGAGTTCGCCGGCATCTTCCAGGGCCTGGGCGCCGACACCACGCTGCTGTATCGCGGTGACCTGTTCCTGCGCGGTTTCGACGGTTCGGTGCGCACGCACCTGAAGGAAGAGCTGGAGAAGCGCGGGCTGGACCTGCAGTTCAACGCCGATATCCAGCGCATCGACAAGCTCGATGACGGCAGCCTGAAGGCAACGCTCAAGGATGGCCGCGAGTTGGTCGCGGACTGCGTGTTCTACGCCACCGGCCGCCGGCCGATGCTGGACAACCTGGGCCTTGAGAACACCGGTGTCGAGCTCGACGAGCGCGGTTTCATCCGCGTCGACGAGCAGTACCAGACCACCGAACCGTCGGTGCTGGCCATTGGTGATGTGATCGGCCGCGTGCAGCTCACGCCAGTGGCCCTGGCCGAAGGCATGGCCGTGGCGCGCAGGTTGTTCAAGCCGGAGCAGTATCGCCCGGTGGACTACCAGAACATTCCCACCGCGGTGTTCAGCCAGCCACCGATCGGTACGGTGGGCCTGACCGAGGAGCAGGCGCTCAAGGCCGGGCACAAGGTGCAGATCTACGAGAGCCGTTTCCGGGCGATGAAGCTGACCCTCACCGACATCCAGGAAAAGACCCTGATGAAGCTGGTGGTGGATGCCGAGACCGACAAGGTGCTGGGTTGCCACATGGTCGGGCCCGATGCGGGTGAGATCATCCAGGGGCTGGGAGTCGCACTGAAGGCCGGTGCCACCAAGCTGCAGTTCGACGAGACCATCGGCGTGCATCCGACCGCCGCGGAAGAGTTCGTCACAATGCGTACCGTGACCCGCTGAGCCTGCTGTTCGCCGGCAAGCCGGCTCCTACCTGGTCCAACCAGCGTTTCACCGCAACCCGTAGGCGCCAGCTTTGCTGGCGAACACCGGCAAGGCCGGCTCCTACACGGTGCGCGCGAATGTAGGAGCCGGCTTGCCGGCGAACCAGATACCGCGCAATCCTTTGCTCAGCCCAATCCCTTCTATTAATTATCCCCGCTTATAGCCAAAACCAATCACCAGCATGAGCTTTGCCAATGAGCCTTCTTCGGGACCAGCGGTTAGGATTCTCTCCGTCAACTGATTCCAACCCCATGAAGGAGCGTCTCTCATGCCGATCATCAACAGCCAGGTCAAACCGTTCAACGCCACCGCCTACCACAACGGCGAGTTCGTCCAGGTCAGCGAAGCCGACCTGAAAGGCAAGTGGTCCGTCGTGTTCTTCTACCCAGCCGACTTCACCTTCGTCTGCCCGACCGAACTGGGCGACCTCGCCGACAACTACGCCGAGTTCCAGAAGCTGGGCGTGGAAATCTACGGCGTGTCCACCGACACCCACTTCACCCACAAAGCCTGGCACGACACTTCGGACACCATTGGCAAGATCAAGTACCCGCTGATCGGTGACCCAACCCACGTCATCTCGCGCAACTTCGACGTGCTGATCGAAGAAGCCGGCCTGGCCGATCGCGGTACCTTCGTGATCAACCCGGAAGGCCAGATCAAGATCGTCGAAATCAACGACGGTGGTGTGGGCCGTGACGCCAGCGAACTGCTGCGCAAAGTGAAGGCTGCCCAGTACGTTGCCGCTCACCCAGGCGAAGTCTGCCCGGCCAAGTGGAAAGAAGGCGAAGCCACCCTGGCGCCATCGCTGGACCTGGTCGGCAAGATCTAAGACCGTGAGCCAGTCGTGGGCGGTGAGCAGCCGCCAAAGCTGAAGCACTGACCGCCCCGTCAAACGCCCGGGCGACCTCGCCTGGGCGTTTTTGTATCCGAGTTTTGAAAAAGGAATCGCCCGTATGTTGGACGCCACGCTTAAATCGCAACTGAAAACCTACCTGGAGCGGGTCACCCAGCCGATCGAGATCGTTGCCTCCCTCGACGACGGCGCGAAGTCCCGCGAATTGCACGACCTGCTGGTGGAAATCGCCGGCCTGTCGAACCTGATCACCTTCAGCGCGGATGGCAGCGACGCCCGTCGTCCTTCGTTCTCGCTCAATCGCCCTGGGAGCGATATCAGCCTGCGTTTCGCCGGCATCCCCATGGGCCACGAATTCACCTCCCTGGTGTTGGCACTGCTGCAGGTCGGCGGCCACCCATCCAAGGCCAGCGCCGAAGTGATCGAGCAGATCCAGGGGCTGCAAGGTGAGTTCACCTTTGAAACCTACTTCTCCCTGTCGTGCCAGAACTGCCCGGATGTGGTCCAGGCGCTGAACCTGATGGCGGTGCTCAACCCCAATGTGCGCCATGTGGCCATCGACGGCGCGCTGTTCCAGGATGAAGTCGAAGCCCGCAAGGTCATGGCGGTACCGAGCATCTACCTGAACGGCGAAGTGTTCGGCCAGGGCCGCATGGGCCTGGAGGAGATCCTCGGCAAGATCGACACCAGTGCCGGTGCGCGCCAGGCCGAGAAGATCAACGCCAAGGATGCTTTCGATGTGCTGGTGGTCGGCGGTGGTCCCGCTGGCGCCGCAGCGGCGATCTACGCCGCGCGCAAAGGCATCCGTACCGGTGTCGCCGCCGAGCGCTTCGGTGGCCAGGTGCTCGACACCCTGGCGATCGAGAACTTCATCTCGGTGCAGGAGACCGAGGGGCCGAAGCTGGCCACGGCCCTGGAAGAGCACGTCAAGCAGTACGACGTCGACATCATGAACCTGCAGCGCGGCGACGCACTGATCCCGGCCACCGATGGCGGCCTGCATGAAGTACGCCTGGCCGGCGGCGCCTCGCTCAAGGCCAAGACCGTGATCCTGGCCACCGGTGCCCGCTGGCGCGAAATGAACGTGCCGGGCGAGCAGGAATACCGCGCCCGTGGCGTGGCCTACTGCCCGCACTGCGACGGCCCGCTGTTCAAAGGCAAGCGCGTGGCGGTGATCGGCGGCGGCAACTCCGGCGTGGAAGCGGCCATCGACCTGGCGGGTATCGTCGCCCAGGTGACCCTGATCGAGTTCGACAGCCAGCTGCGCGCCGATGCCGTGCTGCAACGCAAGCTGCACAGCCTGCCGAACGTCAAGGTGATCACCAGTGCGCTGACGACTGAAGTGGTCGGCAATGGCGAGAAGGTCACCGGGCTGCGCTACAAGGACCGTACCAGCGACACGCTGCACGACCTGGCGCTTGAAGGCATCTTCGTGCAGATTGGCCTGCTGCCGAACACCGATTGGCTCAAGGGCACGGTCGAGCTGTCGCCGCGCGGCGAGATCATCGTCGATGCCAGGGGCGCGACCAGTATCCCAGGCGTATTCGCGGCGGGTGACGTGACCACCGTGCCGTACAAGCAGATCGTCATCGCGGTGGGCGAGGGCGCCAAGGCTTCGCTGGCGGCGTTCGATCACCTGATCCGCACCTCTGCGCCTGCCTGAGTCTGGTTGCCGGTTGGAGAAGCGCCGCCCTTTCGCGAGAAAGGGCGGCGTTTTTTGTTGGATTGGCTGGCCCTTTCGCCGGCAAGGCCGACTCCTGCAGGGACCGCGCAAACCTTGTAGGAGCCGGCCTTGCCGGCGAAGGGGCCAGTGCAGGCTGAAGGCTGTCTATGATTAACCCGGACATCTTCAGGATCTACCCCAATGACACCGATCAGCCGCGAACCCTGGTGGCTCGTGCCACCCCAACCCGGGCAGCAAGAGCAGGACCTGCACTGGGGCTACCTGGAAATCTACGCCGACGGCCGCACGGTGTTCGTCGACCAGCGCCCCAGTGAAAAGGAGCTGGCCGAGCGCAAGAGTTGCCGCAACTTCCCCGAGGCAGAACAGTCCTGACTCAACCTTCCAGCTGGGCCAGGCGAGCCTCCAGCGCGGCGATACGTGCCTCCAGCGCCTCGATGCGCTCTTCCGACACACTCCCGCCAGCACTGCGCCCGCCACCTTCCTGCTGGCGTGCGGCAAGGATCTCCTCGATCTGCGCCGGGTCGCCCAAAGCGTGGGTATAGCGATCCTCGCGCTGCCCGGCCTGGCGCGGCAGGTGCAGGGCCAGGCCGCGGGAGATCAGGCGCTCCAACTGGTGCTGAACCTGGTCGACATCCTCGAAGTCATGCAGGCGATTGCTGCGGGTCAGCAGTTCGCTGAGGGTTTGCGGGCCGCGCAGGAACATCAGCCCCATCAGCACCAGTTGCGCCGGCACCAGTTCCAGGGCCTTGTCGACCCGCTGCTCCCAGCGGTCGGCGCGGCTGCCCATCTGCAGGCGGGTCATCTCCTGGCCCTCGAGCGCGCGCAGGGCCTGGCCGACCTGGCCGGGGGAGAGGTTCATCACAGGTTCGCGGCTGGTTTTCTGGTTGCAGGCCAGGACCAGGGCGTTGAGGGTCAGGGGGTAGGTTTCCGGGCTGGTGGCCTGCTTCTCGATCAGCGAACCGAGCACGCGGATCTCGATGCTGCTGAAGCGGCCTTCGCCGGTGGTTTGGAGTTCTGACATGGCCCTGTCTCGTTGCGAGGAAAAGGCCACTAGCCTAGGTAAAGTACCCGGCTTAAGCAATCGGTGTGGCGGTTCGCCGGCAAGGCCGGCTCCTACAGGGAGACGGCCTTGCCGGCGAAAGGGCCCGGTCAGGCGCTACGTTGCTCCATGGCCTGGCAGGCGGCCGCGGTGAACAGCACATCGGTGGAGGAGTTCAACGCGGTCTCGGCCGAATCCTGCAGCACACCGATGATGAAACCGACCGCCACCACCTGCATGGCAATCTCGCTGGGGATGCCGAACAGGCTGCACGCCAACGGGATCAGCAGCAGCGAACCACCGGCCACGCCGGACGCGCCACACGCGCAGATGGCCGCCACCACGCTGAGCAGCACGGCGGTGGGCAGGTCGACCGGGATGCCGAGTGTATGCACGGCGGCCAGGGTCAGCACGGTGATGGTGATCGCCGCGCCGGCCATGTTGATGGTCGCGCCCAGCGGGATCGATACCGAGTAGGTGTCTTCGTGCAGGCCGAGCTTCTGCGACAGCGCCAGGTTGACCGGGATGTTGGCTGCCGAGCTGCGGGTGAAGAACGCGGTGATGCCGCTTTCACGCAGGCACATCAACACCAGCGGGTACGGGTTGCGACGGATCTTCCAGAATACGATCAGCGGGTTCATCACCAGCGCCACGAACAGCATGCAGCCGATCAGCACAGCCAGCAGGTGCAGGTAGCCCAGCAGCGCGTCGAGGCCCGACTGCGCCAGGGTGGCGCTGACCAGGCCGAAGATGCCCAGCGGGGCGAAGCGGATGACCACGCGCACGATCAGGGTGACGCCGTTGGACAGGTCCTCGACCACGCCGCGGGTGGTGTCGCTGGCGTGGCGCAGGGCCACGCCCAGGCCGATGGCCCAGGTCAGGATGCCGATGAAGTTGGCGTTGAGCAGCGCATTGATCGGGTTGTCTACCGCGCTGAGCAGCAGGTTCTGCAGCACCTCGCCAATACCGCCCGGCGCGCTGAGCGATGCTTCGCTGGTGCTCAGCACCAGGTTCGATGGGAACAGCATGCTGGCGGCCACGGCCACCACCGCTGCGGCGAAGGTACCCAGCAGGTAGAGCCAGAGGATCGGACGGATGTGGGTTTCCTGGCCGTGGCGGTGGTTGGCGATCGAGGCCATCACCAGGATGAACACCAGCACCGGCGCCACGGCCTTCAGCGCGGTGACGAACACCTTGCCGAGAAACGCCAGGTCGCGGGCCACGGCCGGGGCGAACAGGGCGAGGGCGATACCGGCCAGCAGGCCGATGCAGATCTGCGTCACCAGGCCGGTGCGGTTGATCAGGCGAAGAACGGGGGTCATGTGCAGCACGGTCTCGGTTTTTGAAAAAGGGCGCGACTTTACCATAGACCTTGGTCGGGCTGTTCTGACGCTTGTCATGTCAGGCAACGGCCGCTACCACGCCAGCGGCCTGTCGAAGCCTTTCCAGCACAGCCAGCGGCGGATCTCCCCATGCTCGCCGGTGCCGATCTGCCAGGCGGGGCGGCCCTGGCCCAGGGCGATGAGCGAAATGATGCCGGCCTGGCTGGCCGCCACCAGGGTGCGGCCGTCCTGGCTGATGTCCATGGCGCTGATGGTCGAGCCGAGGTAGTGCTGCCAGTGTTCTTGGCCGTCCTCGCCGAAGGCGCGTATATAGCCCTGGGCGTCACCGACGATGTACTCACCCTCACGGGCCACGCCGGCATGCAGCGGTGCGCCTTGTTGCAGCAGTGGCGCTTCGTTGTGGACGTCGGTGCCCAGGCCCGGCAGGTCCGCCACGCGCACGCCGACGGTCGTGCCATGACAGCAGCGGCGGGCATTGAGCATCAACTGGTCGCCCCGATGGTTGAACAAGGCGAAATGGGGAGACTCGTCGCCTGGGCTGACTTCGGCAAGTTGGCGCAGTTGCCCGTCGAGCACCAGGTGGCGGCCACACTGCTCGCCGAGCGCGATCAAGCGGCCATCCGGCGACAGCGCGGCGTGCTCCATTTCCAGCATCAGGGGAACGTCGTCCGGGTCGGTGCCGTTGCGCAGCGCCTCGAGGATCTCGCTTTCCCGTGGCAACAGGCGGGTCGCCCCCTGGGCCGCCAGGAGAAAGATACCGTCGCTGCTGACCAGCAATACACGCTGGCCGTCGGGGAAGGGCAGCAGCGCGGTCGGCGTCGGTGGCAAATCGAGTGGGTCGAACGGGTAGCCCTTGGGTAGCCCCTCCAGCCCATGGGGCCACGCCAGCCGCGCAACCAGGGGGCCGCCCCAACCATCGGTGACACGCACGCCCTCGCTGTTGGCCAGTGCGTAGTAGCGCCGCTGTGGACAACGGCCGAAGTGTTCGACGCCGATCACCGGCGTGATGGTGTAGCCATCGATATGCAGCACCTGGCCCCTGTCCCAGGGCCGGCCGACCCGCACCAGCAGACTGCCGTCGTCGAGCATCAACAGGTGGCCGATGCCTTGGGCCTGCTTTTCCAGCAAAGGCATCAGCGGCAGGTGCGCTGGCGGCCAGGCCTCACGGAACAGCGCGCGCTGCTGTGCGTCCGTGCCGGGCCGGTTGATCGCCTGCAAGGCACAACGCCAGGCGTCGAGCAGGTGCGCGGTGTCGGGTGCCAGGGGCTCGTCGAGCGTGTCCCAGCCTTGCGCACGGCCCTGCGCCACATAAGCGTTGATCGCTTCGGCATAGGTGACTACGGCTTTGCGCCACTGCTGCTGGGGGTGTTGCTTGTCCATGGTCGGATCGAACTCCTTGTTCCGCGAGGCTGACCGGGTGCGTGCCACAAAAGGGTGCACGAATGCGCGCATGGTACTCCGTCCGCGCCCATGGTTGTGAGGGCCAGGCGGGATGCGTACCATGCCGACATCCTTCCAATAACAAAACGTGCGTCAGCCGCCTGTGTGCCAGGTGATCGGCGTGCGTTCCCTTGCCTTGTCCGCGGAGTAAAGACTTCATCACATGAATGGCCCCGTCCCCTCGAACCTGCCCCCCACCGCCGGCAACGGCAGCTGGCTGAGCGTCATCGCCCTGGCGCTGGCGGCGTTCATCTTCAACACCACCGAGTTCGTGCCGGTGGCGCTGCTCAGTGATATCGGCCGCAGCTTCGACATGACCACCGCCCAGGTCGGCCTGATGCTGACCATCTATGCCTGGGTCGTGGCGCTGGCGTCGTTGCCGATGATGCTGATGACCCGCAACATCGAACGCCGCCGCCTGCTGCTGTTCGTGTTCGTGGTGTTCATCCTCAGCCACATGATGTCGTGGCTATCGCAAAGCTTCGCCATGCTGCTGGTCAGCCGTATCGGCATTGCCCTGGCCCACGCCGTGTTCTGGGCCATCACCGCGTCGCTTGCGGTGCGGGTGGCGCCGCCCGGGCAACAGGCCAAGGCGCTGGGGCTGCTGGCCACCGGCACCACCCTGGCGATGGTCATGGGCATCCCGCTGGGCCGAGTGGTGGGCGAGGCACTGGGCTGGCGCATCACCTTCCTGTGCATCGCCGGGGTGGCGCTGGCGACCATGCTCTGCCTGATGAAGTCGCTGCCGCTGCTGCCCAGCCAGAACTCCGGCTCCCTGCGCAGCCTGCCGGTCCTGTTCAAGCGCCCGGCCCTGGTGATCACCTACTTGCTGGTGACGTTGGTGATCACCGCGCAGTTCACCGCCTACAGCTACATCGAGCCGTTCGCCTTGCATGTGGCGCAGATCGGTGGCGAGCGCACCACCTTGCTGTTGCTGTTGTTCGGTGGCGCCGGGGTATTCGGCTCGCTGCTGTTCAGCCGTTACAGCGAACGTTTCCCGCACGGCTTCCTGGTGATGGCCATCGCTGCACTGGCGGCCTGCCTGCTGCTGTTGCTGCCGCTGTCGGGCAACTTCTACCTGTTCGCCGGGCTGAGCATGGTCTGGGGCGTTGCGATCCTGAGCTTCGGCCTGGCGCTGCAATCGAAGACGCTCAAGCTCGCTTCGGATGCCACCGACGTGGCCATGGCGCTGTTCTCCGGCATCTACAACATCGGTATCGGCGGTGGCGCGCTGCTGGGCAGCATTGTCAGCAGCCAGCTGGGCGTGGCCGATATCGGCCTGGTCGGCGGCGGTGTCGCGGTTGTGGGGCTGGTGCTGGCGCTGGCCAGTGCCCGGCGCTTTCGCGAGGCCTTGGGCGGGATGGTTCACCAGGGGTGAGCCGTCATTCGCCGGTGTGGCGGTTCGCCGGCAAGCCGGCTCCTACCGGTATCGTGTGGCAGGCATGTCACGTAGGAGCCAGCCTTGCTGGCGAACCAGGCCACCACGGTCTGTCAGATCAACAACGCCGACCATGCCGACACCAGCAGCAACCCGGCCAGCCCCTGATTGAACCCGCGCAGCCTTCGCGGCGAACGCAGCCAGCGCGCGCTGCCCACGCCCAGCAGTGCCCAGGCGGTCATGCTCGGCAGGGCGATCAGCAGGAACACCAGCGCCAGCCAGCCCATCGACAGGGCTGGCGTGGCGAACAGGCCGACCATCGCCACCGCCGTCACCCACACCTTGGGGTTGACCAGTTGCAGCGTCGCCGCGCCCAGTGGCGACAGGCCGGCATCCTTGCCAGCCTGCAAGGGCGCACCGGCAGCGCGCAGCAGGCGCCAGGCCATCCAGCTCAGCCACAAGGCTCCCACCCAGCTCATGGCGTGCTGCACCCTCGGGTAGCGCAGCAACAGCTCGCCCAGGCCCAACCCCACCAACAGCATCACCGCCGAGGCGGCGCAGCAGGCGGCCAGGATCGGCCCCAGGCTGGCGCGCAAGCCACGTTGGGCGCCATGGGCCAGGATCAGCAGGTTGGTCGGCCCCGGGCTGATGCTGGCGGCGAGGGCGAAGAGGATGAAGGGCAACAACGTGTGCGACATGGTCAAGGCTCCGAGTGATCGAGACGCCATGCTCGCTGTTGCCGGGTGTTCAGTCTGGAAGTTTTGAGCAGCGCTTGCGGTAGTCGGCCGGCGTGAGCCGGTAGGCGCGGCGGAACCAGCGGCCCAGGTGGCTCTGGTCGGCAAAGCCCAGCAGGCTGGCCACCGCCGCGGGTGTCTCGCCATGGGACAACAGGCGCCGCGCCCGGGCCAGGCGCAACTGGATCAGATAGGCGTGCGGCGCCAGGCCGAAGGCGGCCTTGAAGGCGCGGGTGAGGCGGAAACGGTCAGTGGCGCAGACACGCGCCAGGTCGTCCAGGCCGATGTCCTGGTCGAGGTGGGCGTGCAGGTAGTCGCGGGCCAGTTGCGCGGTCAACGGCAGGCGTGGGTCCGGGTCCAGGCGCTGGCGCCATTGCAGGTGGCCGGTGAGGCAGGCCAGCAGGTCGTCGAGGGCGGTCTGGCGGACGATGCGCAGCTCCCCATGATGCACCGCCGTGAACGCGCGGGCGGTGGCGCCGGCCAGGCGCGCGTCGCGGTGCAGCAGGGCGGCGAAGCTGGGCAGGGCGCCGGAAGGAGCATGCTCGAACAGCGCGCGCAGTTCGGTTTCCAGCCAGTTGGCGTCCAGGTAGAGGGTGGAGTAGGTGAAGCCATCGTCCGTTGGCGCATGGCCGTCGTGCAGGTCGCCGGGCTCCAGCACGAACACCTGCCCGGGCGTGCTCTGGTGGCGCGCCCGGCGGCAGTTGAACTGCTGCACGCCTTGCTCGGTAACGCCGACCAGGAAGCTGTCGTGCCAATGTGGGTCGTAGGCGTGGCCGGTGAAATGGGCGCGGACCGACTCGATGCCGGTGTCGGCGTCCTGTCTGAGGTCGATCCAGTTGTTCATGGGGCGAGGGCCGTTTTGGGGTGTGGATGACCACTTTACGCAAACCATGGTGTGGCGTCTGGAACAAATGTGCAGGGGTGGGTGACGCAAGATTGGGATGGTGATGGCAAAACCGAGTCACTATAGTGGCGGCGGGCCAGATTCTGCTGGCCTTGGGATGATGGATTCGAATGGAGTGGATTGTGAGTCTGGAAGAAAATTTCAAGATCGAGAAGTACAAGTACATTCTCGCGCGCAAGCAGGCCTTGAACGAGGTGACCTTCAAGATCGTGGCGGTGTACCAGGCGCTGATACTGGCTTTGTTTGCCGGGCAGTACGCGGTGTACACGTCGGCTGGCAAGGGCACGCTGACGCCGGCGTTGGCGTTACAGTCGACTTACGTGCTGTTTGCCCTGTTCGTGATGGTTTCGGTACTGATCCTGGCGCTGTTGGTGGGTGGAGTGTTCTCGTGGATGAGCTATCGCCAGGATGAATCGGAAATCGAGCTTGCTGTGACAGGGGTGCCCAAGAGACCGATAGCGCTGGCCGATTTGTGGCGGTGGTATGAGACGTATCTGGTGCTGTTTGTGTTGGTGTTCAGCGGGGGCGGGATTTGGGGGTACATGAAGTTTATTCTACCCGTGTTTAATGGTTGATCCTGAGTGTAAGCGAATGAAGGAGCTGCAGAGGATCTGCAGCTCTATTGGATGATACATGCAGATCAAGGATTTTGTCGTTGGTAAATATAGCAATGTCGCATAATTTCGTTTTCAGCGACGGTGGCTACGGCGAAAATTTCTTTGTTGTCGGTTTTTGAGAACTTTCCCCAGGCTTCCGTTAGAGCTGCTTCGATATTTTTAAGTGCATTGTTTGAATTGGAGGGTGTGTCATTTTTTAGTCTGCCTACCCAGTCAATTCTTAAGGCACTCTCGATGATGAGCAGTTCCTCTGCGTATGTCGCATGCTGGTTAAAGTCCCTAGGGTGAACGTCGTCGTCCTTTTCATGGTTCACTATGCCGTCGTATACAGCTACAGTATCAAGTCTCTGGAGGCGCCGTGTTAAGTCATCGTAGCTCAACATGCCTTCGGTTGATCGCGCGATTATCAATTGAGACTTATCAATGCCAAGAAAGCCTAGTGTTGAATTTAGTTCAAGGTCGTCCGCATACTGTTCAAGTACTTCAGGGGCATGTAGGTTGAGCCATGTTTGGAACTCTCCTGTAGTGCACTCCGGGGTTGCGATAACTCGAGCCAAGTCATCTTGCTGATGCGTATGCATGATTCCGGTTAGTCCGCGTATGTTAGAGGTTAATATTCCCCGATGTACCCCGGCGCAGCTCGTTCCAAGTATGCTGTAGTACTTGTCGGTTGCAATGCCTATGCGTCCAATGATTTCGTGCTTATGGTTTTTTATTTCATGAAGGCTTGTCGAGTAAGGTGGCTTTTTTGTTCCGTCATTGAATTCTGGGTTGATTCTGTTGAAGAGTGATGGTTCGTCGATTGTAAGCCAGTCATTGGCTTTGATTACTAATGTTTTCTTGTTTTCGATCTTGACGGTCAGGTTGACGTTCAAGGCGGGTGCCAATTTTGCACACACCTCTGGAAGCGTCATCAGGACAGCTTCCGGGTAAGTTATTTGGCTGGTTAGAAGTTTTTTTAGTCGATTTTTTCCTAGCAGTACGGAGACTCGAGATCCGTGTCGCTTTAGCTTCTCTTGGTCGGTTGGGGGTCTTAATGTTGGGCGCAGGTTTAATGTGTCGGAAAACTCTAACATCCATTGTGAGTTTTCATTTTCTTTTGGTTCGTAGCGTCGAGTGGTCAATGTGACTCGAGAACCAAGCATGAATACTGCAAAGAAGCCTATTCCGAACTTTCCAACTGCTTCAAAGTCAGTAGATATAAGCTGTTCCCATTCCCCCCGAAGTTCTTCGCTTTTCCATAATGACTTGCCAAAATCAAGCAAGATTTCTGTCAGCACATAACGGCTCATACCAATGCCATTGTCAGTGACATGGAGCCAGTCGCCTTCCTCGGTTGGTTCGAGCCATACCTCGATCTCGCCTTCATCCGCCTCGAGTCCGCCCAGGCTTCTGCAGGCGTTGATTGCATCCCTGGCGTTCTGGATCAGTTCCCTCAACGCCGCGGAAGGGTCATCACCATAGAGTTGGTGACCACCGAACCTCTCGACAATCTGGTTGATATTGCTGATCTTCACGCTAGTGTCGACGGGGTGCCAGCCAACGGTGGGCACGTTGTGCGAAAAGCTCTCGGTATCATGCACATTGGCCACCGACCTGACCGCGAACAAATCTCGCTTGTGGTCCAACAACAGCCGTTCGCTCGCCCGAAGTTCACTGTCGATCATCTTCGCGGCGTCATAGGCCAGCCACCAGGCTTCTTTCTCCGTGGCAGGGAAGGGGGATGCCGACAGTCGCAGTTCCTTGCGTTGTGGGTCTGGGTCCCGTGTCGGCCGGTTGAGCCGACTCTGGAACTTCCAGTGCTGCAACGATGCCCCCATGGGTTTTCGAAGGGCCTGCAGGAATCGAGGCGCACGCTGTGCATCGATGTGGGCGGCATCAGCGGTCCTGAGAATCAACGCGAGCTTCAGTACATCCACCTGCCATGGGGCAGGGTGCAGCAGGGCAATCGGCTGAACGGTCTGGCGCCCCAGCAGTTCCAACTGGTGAGGGTGGTGCCAATGGCTTTCCGCGAGCTGACCGATGGTATCGCCGTAAGCGCTGCGCAGCTCATCGTGCTGAAGCAGGAACATGGGCGTGCTTTCCCCCGGCACGCACCAACTGGCAAAGGCCAGTTTGCGTGCCTGCTTGGGATGCTGTGCCCGCAGCACGTCGAACAGTACTTGCTTGAAAGGTTCGCTCTCGCGCGACAGTGATTCAGGGTCCACCTTGTGCAAGTTGCAGAAGGTATTCCACTCAGGCAGCCCCATCACTTCTTCGATACCGCCGGGGAATGCTGCAACGCAATGGGCGGCGTCATGCAGGAGAAAAGCGCCCCCGAGCACGAAGGCCTCTGCCGGGTTGAGCGGATAATCAGGGCCGGTGATTTCCGCTGCAACCCACCACAACGCATCGATATGCGTGATGTCATGCACGGTCAGGCCCTTCATGTCCTGGCCTATATGGCTGCAAAGGGTGGCAACGCGGGAGCGGAAATCCGCATAGGCCTTGGCCAGCGTACCTCGATGCTCATCCAGGCCATCTTCTCTCTGCCTGAACGCTTCTTTCCATAGAGGGGACTGCTGATAGATCTCCGTGTGCTGCGCTTGCATGAGGTGGCTTCTTCCTACCTGTTGGTCGAGGCCCGAGTATAGGAAGGTGGATGGCACATTGTCAGTACGCGAGGAAGCGCTTCTGGTGCTCTAGCGCTGGGCGAACGCCAGGTTGATCCCCAACCCGGCGAACGACGCGGCAAAGCCCCGGCGCAACCACGCCTGAACGGCGGGCGACTCGATCACCGCGCGGCGGAACAGGTGGGCGAGCAGGCCGTAGAGCACGAACACCACGAAGGTCATGGCCATGAACACGGCGCTCAGCCCAAGCATCTGCAGGGTGGCGGAGCCGGCGCGGGGGTCGATGAACTGTGGCAGGAAGGCCAGGAAGAACAGGGTCAGCTTGGGGTTGAGGATATTCAACTGGCAGGCCTTGAGCATCAGCTGGCCAGCCGAGGCGGGCGTGGCCTTCGCATCCACGACGAAGGCCGCACGGTCGCGCCAGGTGGCATAGGCCAGGTACAGCAGGTAGGCGACACCCGCGAACTTCAACCCCTGGAACGCCAGGGCACTGGCATGCAGCAGCGCCGACAGGCCCAGCACCGAGGCCAGCAGGTGCGGGACGATGCCCAGGGTGCAGCCCAGGGCGGTCCACAGGCAGGCCCGGCGCCCGGCCACCAGGGCGCTGGAGACGGTGAGGATGACGCCGCTGCCGGGGATCAGCACGATGATCAGGGCAGTGACGAGGAATTCCAGGCTCGGCATCGGTGACAGCTCCTTGCAGTCGGGGGTGGATGCACTATACGCCGGGTACCGGTGGCTGCAACACGTCCTCCGGGCGTAGCGCGGCGAAGCGTTCGCGCAGCCATTGGTGCAGTTGCGCCACGGCGGGAGTCAGCTGCTTGCGGTGCGGGCAGACCAGCGTCACGGGGGTGAGTTCGCCGGGGTGCTCGGGCAGCAGCACCTCCAGCTCGCCAGCGGCGACGTTGGCGAACACATCCAGCCACGACTTGTAGACGATGCCTTCGCCCTCCAGCGCCCAGCGCCGGACTACGTCGGCGTCGTCGCTGAACAACGGCCCGCGCACAGGCACGGTCTTGTGGCCCAGGCGCCATTTGTCGTAGACCCGGCTCTGTTGCAGGTAGAGCAGGCAATCGTGCTGCTGCAGCTCTTCAGGCGTGCGCGGGCGGCCATGGCGCGCCAGGTAGTCGGGCGAGGCCACCACCACTCGGCGGTTCCAGGGTGCCAGGGGCAGGGCGATGTAGTTGGCGTCTTCGTTGAGGCCGTAACGGATGGCGACGTCCACCGGGTCGCGGTACAGGTCGGCCATCTGGTCGGAGAGAAAGAAGCGCAGGTTCAGGCCCGGGTGTTCGCGGCGAAAGGCGCTGAGCCAGGGGCGCAGCAGGTTGCGGCCCATGTCCGAGGGCGCGGCGATCTGCAGCACGCCGCGCAGGCTGCTGTGGTCGCCGTGCAGGTCCTCGCGGCCCTGGCGCAACGTATCCAGCACGCGCTGGGCGGTGGGCAGGTACAACTCGCCCTCGGCGGTCAGGCGCAGGCTGCGGGTGGTGCGGGCGAACAGGCGCACGTCCAGTTCGCGCTCCAGGCGCTTGATGGCCGCTGCCACCTGGCCGGGCAGCAGGTCGGCCTCGTGGGCGGCGGCGGTGAAGCTGCCCAGGGCGCTGGCACGGGCGAACAGTTCCAGGTCGGTGATGCGCAGCATTTTCACTCCAGGGATGAAAGTGTTGCTGCATTGTGCGGGTTTTTCTTTGCAGCCGGGAAGATAAGATTCGCCTCAATCACGATCCCACCGAGGAGTTACCGTCCATGGACACCGTTGCCCTGGCCAAGCGCCGTTACACCACCAAAGCCTACGACGCCAGCCGCAAGATCCCCCAGGCCACCATCGACGCGCTGCTCGAGCAACTGCGCCACAGCCCGTCCTCGGTCAACTCGCAGCCCTGGCACTTCGTGGTCGCCGACAGCGACGAAGGCAAGGCGCGCCTGGCCAAGAGCACCGAGGTGGGCTTTGCCTACAACACGCCGAAGATCCTCAACGCCTCCCACGTGATCGTGTTCGCCGCCCGCACCGACATGACCGAGGCGCACCTGAACGGCCTGCTCGAGCAGGAAGCCAAGGACGGGCGCTTCCGTAGCGATGAGGCCAAGGCCGGGCAGGACCAGAGCCGCCGGTTCTATGTGAACCTGCATCGCCATGACTACAAGGACCTGCAGCACTGGATGGAGAAGCAGACCTACCTGGCCCTGGGTACCGCGCTGCTGGGCGCCGCCGCCTATGGTCTGGATGCCACACCGATCGAAGGCTTCGACGCCAAGGTGATGGACGCCGAGCTGGGCCTGCGCGAGCGTGGCCTGACCAGCGTGGTGGTGCTGAGCCTGGGCTACCGCAGTGAGGAAGATTTCAATGCCGGGCTGGGCAAGTCGCGGCTGCCGGTGGACAAGGTGTTTACCTTCCTCTGATTATGCTGCGACTGTCAGGTCGAGTGCCGCCCGGAGGGCGTATCGCGGATAAATCCGCTCCTACAGGTTTGTCTCGGGTAGGAGCGGATTCATCCGCGATGCGCCGCGTGAGCGGCGCCCGATCTTGAGAGCGCTGCAAGGCTATCGCCCGGCACCTGCCCTCCATTACGCAATCCCTACCGGAAAGTGCTGGCTGTAAAACCCCTGGGGCACAGGTAGACTCGCGCCTCCCTCCAGCCCCCAGCGAGCCAGCCGCATGGATGCCACCCTCGAACTGCTCCAGACCGCCCCCGAACAGGCCGGCCTGGTGCGCAACCTCTACCAGTTCTATGCCTACGAGTCTTCCGACTGGGAGCACGAGGACGTGGAAGTCGACGGGCGTTTCTACATCCACGAGCCGCACTTCGAGCGTTACTGGCAATCCCCCGGCTGGAGCGCCACGCTGGTGCTGGTCGATGGCTTCATCGCCGGCTTCGTCCTGGTCGAACGCAGCGAGTTGCCAGGGATCGACGCCTTCGAACTGGCCGACCTGTTCATCCTCAAGAAATACCGTCGCCTGGGCATTGGCCGCGCAGTCGCCCGGCAGTTCCTCTGCGAAGGCGATGCCGATTGGCTGCTGCGCTGGCATGGCGCCGATGCCGTGGCGACGCAATTCTGCCGGGCGCTGTTGGCCGACCTGCCCCGCGCCACGCGGGAAATTGCCCTGGACGATGAACCGGAGCTGTTCAATTACCTGGTGACGCCACGGCGGCACTGACGGCTCCCTGCATTTTGTGACAGGCTTCACAAAATCCCCTCAGGCGGCATAATGCCAGCACTGTGCGGTTCCGTTCGCCAGAGGCCCGGAAGCGCTCCACTCGTGCCCGTCGCAGGTTCAGGGAAACCCCATGTCGCTAGCCACAAGTCCCGACGTCATGTACCGGCTGTTGATCCAGAGCGTGGTGGACTACGCCATCTACCTGCTCACCCCCGAAGGTTTCGTCGCCAACTGGAACCCCGGCGCGCAGCGGGCCAAGGGGTATCACGCCGAGGAAGTCGTCGGCCAGCACTACTCGCTGTTCTACCGCGAAGATGAACGGGCCGCGGGAATGCCGGAGAAGAACCTGGAGCAGGCCCGCAACACCGGCCGTTTCGAGGAGCAAGGCTGGCGCCTGCGCAAGGACGGCTCGGCGTTTCACGCCCATGTGCTGATCGAGGCCGTGCGTGACGACCACGGGCAACTGATCGGATTCGCCAAGATCACCCGCGACATCAGCGAGCGCCGCCGGCATGAGCAGGAGTTGCTGCAAGCCAAGGAACTCGCCGAGCAGTACAGCCAGGAAATGGCCAAGTTGTCGCAGTTTCTCGATTCGGTGATCACTCACATTCCCGCCAGTGTGATCGTCCAGGACCTGCACAGCCAACAGATCCTGCTGGCCAACCAGCAGGCCGAGCGCCTGTTCGGCGGCGAGGGTGTGAGCCTGGTCGGCAAGCAGCCGGGCGAGTGCATGGCGCCCACGGCAGCTGACTACCTTGAACAGCACCTGGCCCGTGGCGCGCGCAGTGCCAAGGGCTTTGCCGCCGAGACCCGGGTCGATACCGCCAGAGGCCCGCGCACCTTGCGCAGCCGCGCCATGCTCTGCCAGAACCCGGGGCAGGGTGACTACGTGCTGTTCGTGGCCGAGGACGCCACCGAGGAACTGGCCGCCCATGCCCAGATCCACCACATGGCGCACCACGACGCCCTGACCGGGCTGCCCAACCGCACGCTGTTCCATGAGCGGCTCAAGCAGGCGCTGCTGCGCGGCGAGGACGACGGCAAGCTGACCGCCGCCCTGTGCCTGGACCTGGACAACTTCAAGAACATCAACGACACCCAGGGCCACGCCTTCGGCGACAAGCTCCTGCGCGCCCTGGGCAAGCGCCTGCGCCGCGAGCTGCGTGAGCACGACACCCTGGCCCGGCTGGGCGGCGACGAGTTCGCCGTGGTGCTGGCCGGCCTCGACAGCCGCGAGGCCGCGCGCACCACCGCCCAGCGCCTGATCGAGGCGATCTGCCCGCCGTTTCATATCGAGGGGCACCAGTTCAGCGTGGGGGTGAGCATCGGTGTCGCCACCGCCCCGGACGACCACGACCAGGCCGAGCAGTTGCTCGGCTATGCCGACATGGCCCTGTACGAAGCCAAGCGCAACGGGCGCAACCGCTTCGAGTGCTTCCATGTCGAACTCGACGTTGCCGCCCGCCAGCGCCGGCTGGTCGAGACCGACCTGCGCACCGCCCTGCACCTGGGGCAACTGGAGCTGCACTACCAGCCTGTGGTCGACCAGCAGAGCAACAGCGTCACCGGCTACGAGGCGCTGCTGCGCTGGCAGCACCCGACGCGGGGCATGATCATGCCCATGGACTTCATCCCCATTGCCGAGGAAACCGGGCTGATCCACGAGATCGGCGCCCGTGCGCTGAACCTGGCCTGCCAGGAAGCGGCCAGCTGGGGCACCGAGCAGACGGTGTCGGTCAACCTGTCGGCGGTGCAGTTCAAGAACGCCGGGCTGGTGCACAGCGTGGCCCTGGCGCTGGCTGATTCAGGGTTGCCGGCGACACGGCTGGAGCTGGAGATCACCGAGTCGGTGTTGCTGGGCAACAGCGAAGAGAACGTGCGCACCTTGCGTGCGCTGAAGGACCTGGGGGTGTCGATCTCCCTCGACGATTTCGGCACTGGGTATTCGTCGCTGGGCTACCTGCGCTCGTTCCCGTTCGACCGGATCAAGATCGACAAGTCGTTCGTGCACGACATGTGCGAGAGCCGCGAGGCGATGTCGATCGTGCGCGCCATCACCGAACTGTCCAACAGCCTGATGATCAAGACCACCGCCGAGGGCGTGGAGTCGGCGGAGCAGATGCAGCGGTTGATGGCCGAGGGGTGCTCGCATTTCCAGGGTTACCTGTATGGGCGGCCGGCGCCGGCCAGCGAGCGGTTGCGGCAGGTGGGGGTGGTGGAGTGCGGGGCGACGGATTTGTAGGAGCGGCTTCAGCCGCGATGCGCCGCGCGGGCGGCGCTCGGTTTCATGGTCGCTGCAATTGCCATAAAAAAGCCCCGACGACCAAGGCCATCGGGGCAAACGGTTGGGGGAGGAACCAACCAAAGGAGTCTTCAGATCAGGGAAGCGCTCAACGCGCGCTGGCCACCACCTCCGGCTGCCAGCCGCCGCCCAGGGCCTTGTAGATCGCCACGATGCCGCTGTACAGCTCGACCTCGCCCTGGGCCTGGGCGTCCTCGGCGCTCAGCCGCTCGCGCTCGGCGTCCAGCAGCACCAGGTAATCCACCGTCCCTTCGCGATAGCGGATCGAGGCCAGCTCGGCCGCCTTGCGGCTGGCCTCGCTCTGGCGCATCAGCGCCAGCAGGCGCTGCTGGCGCTTGCCGTAATCGCTGAAGGCATTGGCGGACTCTTCCAACGCCAGCAGCACCTGCTGCTCATAGTTGGCCAGGGCGCCGTCGGCGTCGGCCTTGGCCCCGCGCAGGCGGGCGCGCACACTGCCCAGGTCGAACGCTGCCCAGGTGATGCTCGGCCCCAGCGCCCAGGCGTTGGACGCCGCCGAGCCGATCTGCGAGCCGCGCGCGGCGGTGAAACCAAGGAAGCCACTCAGGCTGACCCGCGGGAACAGGTCGGCGGTGGCCACGCCCACGTTGGCCGTGGCCGCCGCCAGCTGGCGCTCGGCGCTGCGGATGTCCGGGCGGCGGCGCAGCAGCTCGCCCGGGTCGCCCACCGGCAGGGCCTTGGCGATGGCCGGCAGGGCCTTGGGCGACAGATCCACGGTCATGGCGTCCGGGCGCTGGCCGAGCAGGGTGGCGATGCGGTTCTTCGCCCGCACCTGCGCGGCCTGCAATTGCGGCACGGTGGCTTCGACACCCGCCAGGCGGGCGTCGGCGCGCACCACGTCGAGTTCGTTGCCGACCCCGGTGTCGCGCAGGGTCACGGTGATGTCCCGCGACTGCTGCTGGGTCTTGAGGTTGGCCACGGCGATCTGCTCGCGCAACTGGGCGCCGCGCAGTTGGCCGTAGGCGTCGACCAGTTCGGCGATCAGGCTGACCTGCAGTTGTTGCAGGTCGGCTTCGGCAGCGGCTTCCTGGGCTTCGCTGGCCTCGATCTGGCGCTGGATGCGACCGAACAGGTCGAGCTCCCAGGCCATGTCCAGGCCCAGGTCGTAGCGCTCGCTGTTGACCCGGCGCTCGGTCTGGCCCGGCACCTGGCCCTTGCCCAGGTCACTGCTGGCGCGGCTGGTGACCACCGGCAGCTGGTCGTTGGACACATCCTCGCGGATCGCCCGCGCCGCCTTCAGGCGGGCGAATGCCACGCGCAGGTCACGGTTGCCCTCCAGCGATGCCTGCACCAACTGGTTGAGCACCGGGTCGTCGAACTGCTTCCACCACACGCTCTCGAAGCGGCTGCGGTCGAAGGCCTTGGCCTCCAGGCCGCTGTCCAGCCTGGCCGGCGCGGTGTCCGGCGTCTTGTAGTCCGGGCCCACGGCGCAGGCCGCCAGGGCCAGGGCCAGCAAGCTCGGGGTCAGGGGTTTGAGCAACTTCATGCGTGGCTCTCCAGCGCGACGCTGCGCTCGGCCTTACGGGCCTGGCGACGCTCGACGAAACGGCGGATCAGGAAGAAGAACACCGGGGTCAGGAACAGGCCGAACACGGTCACCCCGATCATCCCCGAGAACACCGCCACACCCATGGCGTGACGCATTTCCGAGCCGGCGCCGGAGGAGAACACCAGCGGCACCACGCCCATGATGAAGGCGATCGAGGTCATCAGGATCGGCCGCAGACGCAGGCGGCAGGCTTCCAGCACGGCGGCCAGCGGGTCGAGGCCCTTGGCCTGTTCATCCTTGGCGAACTCGACGATCAGGATCGCGTTCTTGCACGCCAGGCCCACCAATACGATCAAGCCGATCTGGGTGAAGATGTTGTTGTCGCCACCGGAGACGATCACCCCGGTGATGGCCGACAGCAAGGTCATCGGCACGATCAGGATCACCGCCAGCGGCAGGCTCCAGCTCTCGTACTGGGCGGCCAGCACCAGGAACGCCAGCAGCACGCAGAGCGGGAACACGAACAGCGCGGTGTTGCCCGAGAGGATCTGCTGGTAGGTCAGGTCGGTCCACTCGAAGGTCATGCCGTTGGGCAGTTCCTCCTTGAGCAGCTTCTCGATCGCCGCCTCAGCCTGGCCGGAGCTGTAGCCGGGGGCTGCGGCACCGTTGATTTCGGCAGTGATGAAGCCGTTGTAGTGCATGACACGGTCAGGCCCGGAGGTGTCGCTGACCTTGAGGAAGGTCGCCAGCGGGATCATCTCGCCCAGGTTGTTGCGCACCTTCAACTGGCCGATCTGCTCGGCGTCGAGGCGGAACTGCTGCTCGGCCTGGACGTTGACCTGGTAGGTGCGGCCAAAGCGGTTGAAGTCGTTGGTGTACAGCGAGCCCAGGTAGACCTGCAGGGTGTCGAAGATGTCATTGATCGCCACGCCATGGGTCTTGGCCTTTTCCCGGTCGATGGCGGCATCGACCTGCGGCACGTTGACCTGGTAGCTGGTGAACAGGCCCGCCAGTTCCGGCACATTGTGGCTCTTGGCGATGATGTTCTGGGTTTCTTTGTACAGCGCTTCGTAGCCCAGGTTGCCACGGTCTTCGATCTGCAGGCGGAAGCCGCCGATGGTGCCAAGGCCTTGTACCGGCGGTGGCGGGAAGATCGCGATGTAGGCGTCCTGGATGTCGGCGAACTGGGCATTCAGCGCTGCGGCGATGGCGGCAGCTGACTGGCTCGGGTCCTTGCGCTCGTCGAACGGTTTGAGCGGGGTGAACACGATGCCGCTGTTCGGGCTGTTGGTGAAACCGTTGATCGACAGGCCCGGGAAGGCCACCGAATCGGCCACGCCCGGTTGCTTGAGGGCGATCTCGCTCATCTTCTTGATCACAGCCTCCGTACGGTCGAGGCTGGCGGCGTCAGGCAACTGGGCGAAGGCCACCAGGTACTGCTTGTCCTGGGCCGGGACGAAGCCGGTCGGGGTGGACGAGAAGCCCAGGTAAGTCAGGCCCATGAGGCCTGCATAGACGAACAGGGCGATGCCGCTGGAGCGGATGACCCGGCGCACGCCGCCGACATAGCCATGGCTGGCGCGGTCGAAGAAGCGGTTGAACGGTGCGAACAGCCAGCTGCCCAGCAGCTTTTCGAGGAACCGCGAGAAACGGTCCTTGGGCGCGTGGTGGTCCTTCAGCAGCACGGCAGCCAGGGCCGGCGACAGGGTCAGCGAGTTGAACGCCGAGATCACGGTGGAGATGGCGATGGTCAGCGCGAACTGCTTGTAGAACTGCCCGGTAAGCCCCGAGATGAACGCGGCGGGCACGAACACGGCGCACAGTACCAGGGCGGTGGCGATGATCGGGCCGGTCACTTCGCTCATGGCCTTCTGCGTCGCTTCCAGCGGTTTCAGGCCAAGCCCGATGTTCCGTTCGACGTTCTCCACCACGACGATGGCGTCGTCCACCACGATACCGATGGCCAGCACCAACCCGAACAACGACAGCGCGTTGAGCGAGAAGCCGAACAGGTGCATCACCGCGAAGGTACCGATCAGCGACACCGGTACGGCCATCAGCGGGATGATCGAGGCGCGCCAGGTTTGCAGGAACAGGATCACCACCAGCACGACCAGGATCAGCGCTTCGAACAGGGTGTGCACCACCGCTTCGATGGAGCCACGGACGAACACGGTCGGGTCATAGACGATGCTGTAGTCCATGCCCTCCGGGAAGTCTTTCTTCAGCTCGGCCATCTTCGCCCGCACTTCGTCGGAGATCTCGATGGCGTTGGAGCCCGGGCGCTGGAAGATCGGGATGGCCACGGCCGGCTGGTTGTTCAGCAGCGAACGCAGGGCGTACTGGCTGGAGCCGAGCTCGACCCGGGCGATGTCCTTCAGGCGCGTGATTTCGCCGTTGGCGCCGGCCCGGATGATGATGTTCTCGAACTCTTCCTCGTTGACCAGGCGGCCCTGGGTGTTGATCGACAGCTGGAAGCTGGTCGAACCCGGGGCGGGTGGTGCACCCAGTTGGCCGGCGGCGACCTGGCGGTTCTGCTCGCGAATGGCGGCTACCACGTCGCTGGCGGTGAGGTTGCGCGAGGCGGTCTTGTTCGGGTCGAGCCACACGCGCAGCGAGTAGTCACCCATGCCGAACAGTTGCACGTCGCCAACGCCGCCCAGGCGCGCCAGCTCATCCTTGATATTCAGGATGGCGTAGTTGGACAGGTAGAGCATGTCGTAGCGGTTGTCCGGCGAGGTCAGGTGCACGACCATGGTCAGGTCGGGCGAGGCCTTGTCGACGGTGATTCCGATACGGGTGACTTCCTCCGGCAGCTTGGGCTGGGTGCGGGTCACGCGGTTCTGCACCTGCACCTGGGCGTTGTCCAGGTCGGTGCCCAGGGCGAAGGTGATGGTCAAGGTCAGCTTGCCGTCGGCGGTGGACTGCGAGGACATGTACAGCATGTTCTCGACACCGGTGATGGCTTGCTCCAGCGGCGCGGCGACGGTTTCGCCGATCACCTTGGGGTTGGCGCCGGGGAAGTTGGCGCGCACCACCACGGTGGGTGGCACCACTTCGGGGTATTCGCTGATCGGCAGCTGGAACAGCGAGATGGAACCCGCGATCAGCAGCACCAGCGACAGCACCGCGGCGAAGATCGGCCGGGTAATGAAGAATTTCGAAAAGTTCATCGGTATCGTCCCTTAACCGCGCGGCGCCTGGGCGCTGGCGACTTTTTCGTTGGTGCCGGCAACCTTCGGCGCTGGGGTGCTGGCCTCCAGGGCCTGGCGCTGTTGGGCGAGGGCGGCGAGGGTCTGTTCGCTGGCCATCGGGGTTTCCTCAGGCGTGACCGGTGAGCCAGGGCGCACGCGCTGCAGGCCCTTGACCACGATGCGGTCGTCCTTGGCCAGGCCGCTGCGCACGATGCGCAGGCCTTCAAGCTTCGGCCCCAGTTCCACGGCGCGGTAGGCAGCCTTGTTGTCCTTGTCCATCACCAGCACGAACTTCTTGCCAAGGTCAGTGCCGACCGCTTCGTCGTTGATCAGCACGGCGTCGTACTGGGCGCTGCCGACCAGCTTCAGGCGCGCGTACAGGCCCGGGGTGAACTGGCCGTCGCGGTTGTCGAACACGGCGCGGCCACGGATGGTGCCGGTGCGCGGGTTGACCTGGTTGTCGACGAAGTTCATCTGGCCCAGGTGCGGGTTGCCGGTTTCGTTGGTCAGGCCCAGGTACACCGGGGTGCTCTGGCCGCGCTGGCCGTCGCGGGCGAGCTGGCTGTACTTGAGGTACACGCGCTCGTCGGCGTCGAAGTAGGCGTACACCTTGTCGGTGGAGACCACGCTGGTCAGCGGGGTGACGTCTGCAGTGACGATGTTGCCGGCGGTGAACTGGGCGCGGCTGACGCGGCCGCTGATGGGCGCGGTGACGCGGGTGAAGCTCAGGTTCAGGCGGGCCAGGTCGAGCTGCGCCTGGATCGCATCGACCCCGGCGCGGGCCTCGGCGGCGGCGCTGGTGCGCGACTCGGCCAGTTCCGCGGAGATCGCGTTGCTGTCGCGCAGGCGCTGGCCACGGCTGGCTTCGTTGGCGCTGCGCACGGCGGTGGCCTTGGCTTGTTGCAGCTGGGCTTCGAGGCGGCGGACTTCAGCCTGGAACGGGCGTGGGTCGATCTGGAACAGCAGGTCGCCTTTCTTGACCTGGGCGCCTTCGGTGAAGGCCACCTGGTCGATCTGGCCGGAGACCCGCGGGCGCACCTCGACGGTTTCCGGCGCCTCAAGGCGGCCGGTGAACTCGTCCCATTCATTGATCGGCTGTTCGATCACCTTGGCTACGCTGACCTTGGGCGCGGCGGGAGCCTGCACGGCGTCGGGGGTGCGACCGCAAGCGCTGAGCACCACCACTGCCAGGGCAGCGAGCGGGAAGCGCAAGGGTTTGAGTGAGTGATCCATGGAGAACTCCGCCAATGTATTAGTAGTGGGCGGAGTGTGAGTGTGTTGCGTTTGAGGAACGAATCGAACGGAGCGAAGGTTATTATCACGCGCAATGATATGAGCGGTGGTGGCATCGATGATGACGTATGATCCGCGCTGTCCGCCACTGGCCCGGCTGTGCCGGTGTTCGCCAGCAAGGCTGGCTCCTACGCGATTGCGGCAACGCCGGTGCCAAGCACCCATTTCGATGCCCAAGGCCACACCGTGAACCCTATTGCTCGACCCCCTCCAACTGGGACTGGTGATGGTGGTGCTCCGGCGAGTGTGGCGAGAGGGCTGATGGGGGCGTAATCTGCAGCGGGCCTTTCTCCGGCAACGCCGGTTCCTACAAGTACAACGCGGGCCACCTGTAGGAGCCGGCCTTGCCGGCGAGCACTGGTGAAGCCGGTGCCATGGATACCACGCTGAGCCAAAGCCTCACCCCCAGAGTGATTGTGAGATTTGGGTCTGAACACGTTGTTGCTGGGTTGCGGCCAGCGAACACACCTTGGTCTGGCACTGGGGCAGGCTTAAAGGCGCGGGGAGCGGAAGAGGGCAGCATTCATGAGGTTTCTCAAGGTTAAGTGGAATCATGCGCATGCCGATGAGCCGCACCTGATATTCCAAGAGGTGGACGGTGACTCCTGGGAGACCAGGAAGGTCGAGTTATTCAAAGGCGGGGCAGTGTGTGGTTATGCATCCAGGGCGGCAGATGTGGGCGATTCGATTCTGAGTGACCAACCCATCCCGAGCATTGAGGCAATCAATGCGTCTAGCGAGTTCGATGCAGAACCCATCACACAAGAGGAATTTGAACGGGTCTGGATAGGGGCAATCAATGCTCGAGGGATGCAAGCGTGATGACGGGTAGAGAACGCGTCTTTGCGTGGGTTGAAATCTGCGTTCAACCATTTGCCGAGGGGGCGTCGACCTTGGGGTGGACGCGATGAAGCGACTGGGGTTCAAGGCAACCCTGGCCGATCTTGCCGAGCCCCATGCGGGTGGCGGCTGTTTACTGCCTGATGATCTGCACTGGCCCGTGGACTGCAAAGGTGCCCCACAGCTCCACCTGATGACGATTCCCACCGCCTGGGTTGAAGAGGGCAGTGAGGGTTGGTTGTCGTTCTTTACGCCCTACGATCGGGAAGACACTTACCTGCACTGGGAAACGCTCACAAGCGAAGCGGGTAATGCCTCAGTCGTGCTCCTTCACGATAACAGCGGTACCGCTAGCAGTGGCGGCCATGACGCACTTTCGCCCGCGCGCACGATCCAGTTGGAACTCACGGACGAACCTGAACCCTGCCCGCACTACACGTCTCGCGTGAGCCAGTACATTGCCTGGCTGCAGGACCGCGAGCAGATTGAAGGGCACGTATGCCGGATGATGGTCAATGGCGATGATTTCGATGTGGGGCTTGCCGGGGCGCCGGGGGTCTTCTCCGATGGCGTGGTCTATGTGTTCTTGAGTACTGACTTGCACACGCAATGCAGGCCAGGCGCGTGCGGCCTGCTGACGTTCCAGTTTTCGTGATCGGGTTTGATGGATGACAAGGGGTTGCCATGAGCGGTTTTGAGCTCAACAGAATCTACCGGATCGAGGAAGTTGTTCAGTGGGTAAGGAACAGGGAAGACAGGCAGCATACCTACGCGCTCTACAGTGAGCGGGACGCGGATGAACTGACGCAGGGGATGAGGGTGCTTGTGGGGGAAACCCCCTCCTTTGACGAGGACGACAATGAAGTCATGCCGCTAGTTGTGCAGACCCTTGGGTTTGAGTTCTGCTACGCGTGCGATCAATTCCAGGATGTCATCGACCTGGCCTTGTCGCAGGACGCAAGGGTGAGCACGCCCACGTTGATCGAATGCTTGAACCACTACGCCACCTATGACGATTTTCTGGACGTTTCTTCTTGAATGGGAGTGTGCATGGCGGTCGCTGAAAGCAGCCCCTTCAAGGTCCTCTTCGAAGCCATGCAGGCGGCACAAGGGCCGAAGGTCAGAAAGACGCTGTACGTGTTGTCCCGGGCGTTTGATGATGCGTCCTGCGAGTTGGATACACCGCAGCTTGCCGTCGACTTTGTCGTTGCCGTGTTCGCTTCGTGCACATTGTGTGACAAACCAGGCATGAGCCACCTGGTGGCGCAGGTGGGGTGGGAGTTTCATCGCTATGATGACGCGCAGAAGCAGCAGATCTATCGTGTGCTATGCGACACCTACTCCCACTACCAGAACGGAGAGTTCTGCTGGCGGGTGTGCGAGTTGGTCGCGCGCCAGTACACGTCACGGCAGGCCATGGACTTCTTCAAACGCCAATCCAAGGCAGCGACTGGTGAGGGGCGACAGGGGATCAATGCGGGCCTTCAGGTCATGGCTAGAAATGAACAGCACAATCGGAGCATGTTGGCGCAGATTCAACAGCTCAAAAGTCGTTGCTAGAGATATGCCACGGTAGATGGGTTACAGATCGAGCGCCGCCCGCGCGGCGCATCGCGGATGAATCCGCTCCTACATCGGTTGCAACGTGCCGCACCTGTGAGGCCATGGTTGCCAGCCTTGGCGCATGGCCTGAACAAGGCGAACCCGACCTGTAGGAGCGGATTCATCCGCGATGCGCCGCGGGCGGCGCTCGCTTTGCGCACCACCACAAAAAACCGCTCAGCCTTCCGTCACCATCACCGTCTGCAACCGCGCCAACGCCCCCCCCTCTCGCTCCCGCTCAAACACCTGCACCGACACCTCCAGCCCCCCACCCACCAAGCGCACCGCCCGCTGCTCACAGCGCAACCGCAACCGCCCCTGGTCACACTCGAACTGTCGCACCCCAGGCTTGGGGTTGCCCTCCAACCGCGCCTCGGCCAGCCGCCCCTGGGCCGCCAGCAGCGCCAGCGACTTGTCCCGCAGCAGCCCATTCCCCTGGGTCATCAGCCCGGTCGCGCGCACGGCAGCGGCCATGGCCACCGCGACGATGGTCAGGGCCACCAGCACTTCAATCAAGGTGAAACCCGCCTGACGGTTGCGCACGGGCTGAGCTCCGGGCAAGGGAAAGCCGCACTGTAGAGCGCCTGGGTGACGGTTTGACGACGCCGACTCCCGAGCTTTTTCAATATCCGTGACATACCGGCTTGCCACAATCGGCCCCCGACTCGAACTCACGCAAGGAATGCCGAGATGCAGATCGCCCGTCGCAGCGCCAGAGGCCGCCGTTTCCGCCAGCAGGGCTTCACCCTGATCGAGATCATGGTGGTGGTGGTGATCCTCGGGATTCTCGCGGCGATGGTGGTGCCCAAGGTGCTCGACCGCCCCGACCAGGCCCGCGCCACGGCGGCGCGCCAGGACATCGCCGGGTTGATGCAGGCACTCAAGCTCTATCGCCTGGACAACGGCGGCTACCCGAACCAGAACCAGGGCTTGAAGGTACTGGTGGAAAAACCGGCCCAGGCCAAGGACGGCCAATGGCGCGCCTACCTTGACCGCCTGCCCAACGACCCGTGGGGGCGCCCGTACCAGTACCTGAACCCCGGCGCCAATGGCGAGATCGATGTGTTCTCCCTCGGCGCCGACGGCCAGGCCGGTGGCGACGGGGTGAACGCCGACCTCGGCTCCTGGCAATTGTGACCGGCCATGGCGCGCCAGGACGGCATGGCGGTGATCAGCGCCTTGCTGATCGCCGCAGTGGTGGCGGTGATTGCCACCGGGATGATCGAGCGCCAGGGCCTGCAGACCCGGCAGGTGGAGAACCGCCAGCTGGCGGTGCAGGGGCAGTGGGCGTTGCAGGGGGGGCTGCAACTGAGCCGGCAACTGCTGGCCGAGCAACGCCAGCGCGATCCGCTGGTGCGCGCCGGTCAGCCGTGGACGCGGCCATTGCCGGACATGGCGGCGGGCAATGTGCTATTTGGCGGCCAATTGGAGGACGAGCAGGGCAAGTTCAACCTGCGCAACCTGATGGTCGATGGCCGGGTCGACCCTGAGGCGCTGGCGACCTTCCAGCGGCTGTGCGCGCTGATCGGTGTCGATGCGCGGCTGGCCTCGGCCATCAGCGAGCGGGTGATCGACAGCTATCCCCGGCAACCGGCCACCCCGGTGGCGCCGCAACAGGCGGGTTTCGACAGCGGCCGTCTGACGTCGCCCGCCGGTGCCAGTGCACCACTGCCGGCCAGGCAGCCGATGATGGGCAGCCTCGATGCCCTGGCATCGCTCAAGGGCATGAACACGCAATCCCTCCAGCGCCTGCGCCGGTTCGTCACGGTGTTGCCGGCGCTCACCTGGATCAATGGCAACACCGCCAGCGCCGAGGTGCTCGCCGCCCAGGTGCCGGGGCTGTCGCTGCAACAGGCCGTCGCGCTGGTGGCCGAGCGCGATGGCGGACGCTGGTTCGTCAACCGTGGCGACTTCGTCAACCGCCTGCGCATGCCGCAACTGGCGCAGGCCAATGTGCGGGTGGGGATCAACAGCGACTGGTTCCGCCTGCACGGCCAGGCGCGCCAGGGGCAGCGGGTGCTGCGCATGCAGGCGCTGCTGCGCCAGCGCGAAGGGCGGCTGCCGGATGTGGTCTGGACACGGGTGGGCGCATGAACACGCTACTGGACGTTCAACTGCCGCCGTTGGCTGAGCTCGGGCCAGCGTCGAGCCTCGACTATCGCCTGAGCGATCGCCAGGGCCACACCTTGGGCACGGGCAACGCCGAGCGCGCGCAACTGCTGCGCGAAGCCAAGGGCGCCGGCTGGCGCCTGCACCTGCACGAGGATGACAGCCTGGCCCTGGCCGTCGCCTTGCCGCCACTCACGGGCAAGCGCTTGAGCGCGGCGGTGCGCTGTGCGGTGCAGGGGCTGGTGCTGGGTGATATCGGGCAGGTTCATGTGGCTCACGGGCCGCGCCAGGGCGATGGGCAAGTGGCGGTGGCCTGGCTTGGGCTGCCGCAAATGGCTCACTTGCAGGATTGGTTGCAGGCCGCACGGATCAGGCCGCAGGGTGTGTTCACGCAGCCTGCACAGGATCGGCCGGTGGTGGACCTGGGCGGTGGCTTGCAGGGGCCGGCCCACACCTTGGATGTGGGACGGGCCGTGGCCGTGTGGAGTGTGGCGGCGCTGGTCTGGTGCCTCGGTTTGAACCTGCATGCCATGCAGTTGGCCAGCGAAGGCGAACAATTGCGGGCGCGCATGGTGACCCAGGTACGCACGGCGTTCCCGCACTTGCCGGTGGTACTCAACCCGTTGCAACAAGCGCGTCAGCAGTTGCAGAGCGGGCAGGGCGCCACGGGTACCGGGCTGGTCGCTCTGCTCGATGGCGCAGGCAAGGCCATGCCGTTTCTTGCCGGCAATGTCGCGGCGCTGGACTACGCCGACGGCGAGCTGCGCATCACGCCCTTTTCCGATGGGCGCAAGGCGCCCGCCGACACGGCTTGGCAGGCGCAGCTCGCCGCCCAGGGCATCGAGGCCAGCGCGGGCGAACAAGGCTGGACACTGCGCGTTGGCAGCGCCGCGAACGAGGCCCTGGCCCATGTCGATTAAGGTGCGCATCAACGGACTGCGCGGGCAGGCGCGGCAGCGTTGGCAGGCCTTGGCCCCACGCGAGCGGCGTGCCGTGGCGCTGGCCGCCGCTGTGCTGGGCAGCTTCTTCTGCTGGCAAGTACTGGTGGCGCCGGCGCTTGCCCGTATCGAGCACTGGAACACTGAAACCCCCAAGCTGCGCAGCCAGGCCCAGGCCCTGGACGCCTTGCTCGGGCAACGCCCGGCCGACCTTGCCGGCGCCCTGACCCAGAGCCTGGACGAGGCCGGCTTGCGGACGCATTCACAACTCGACGCCGAGGGCGACGGCTGGCACCTGGCCTGGCGGCAGGCCCCGGCCGAACCGGCCATGGCCTGGTTGCAGCACATTCCCCCGCGCCTGGGGCTCACTGTCGGCCAACTGAGCTTGCGCCGCGACCCGGGTGCCGGTAATGGCCCGGTGACGTTTTCTGGAACCCTTCGCATGGATCAGGCGCACGGCGCTAAGGACCCTTCATGACGTGCACTGGATCGCCACGTATTCTTTCTCGGGCACTGCCGTTCGCACCCCTGGCCTTGGCCCTGGTGCTCGGCGCCTGCGCCAACGCGCCGTCAGCGCACAAACCCCTGGCCAGCAGCGAACTCGGCCAGCCCCTGGCCCAGGTCGACAGCACCACGACCGCGCTGGACCTGCACACCCAGGCCGGCACCGGGGCACGCCAGGCCGTGCGCCAGGTGCCGCCGCGGGTCGGCCAGCGCCATAGCCGTGGTGCGCCAGCGCCTGCGGCCGGCAACCCGCTGGGCGATCAGCCGGTGCAGTTGAACTTCGTCGATGCCGATATCCAGGCGGTGGTGCGCGGCCTGTCGCGGGCCACGGGCCGGCAGTTCCTGGTCGATCCGCGGGTCAAAGGTCAATTGACCCTGGTCTCCGAGGGAGAGGTGCCGGCCAGCAAGGCCTATGGCATGTTGCTGGCGGCGCTGCGCATGCAAGGTTTCAGCGTCGTCGATGTCAACGGCGTGGCCCAGGTGGTGCCCCAGGCCGACGCCAAGCTGCTGGGTGGCGCGTTGGTGAGCGGCGACCGCGACGCGGGCAACGGCATGGTCACCCGCACCTTCCGCTTGCAGTACGAGAACGCGGTCAACCTGATCCCCGTGCTGCGCCCGATCGTCTCGCCGGACAATCCGATCAACGCCTACCCCGGCAACAACACGATCGTGGTCACCGACTACGCCGAAAACCTCGAGCGGGTGGCGCAGATCCTCGACCGCGTCGACATCCCCAGCGCCCTCGACACCGACGTGGTGGCGATCCAAAACGGTATTGCCAGCGATATCGCCAGCATGGTCGGCGAGCTGCTCGACAACCAGGGCGCCGACCCGACGCAGAAGATCAGCGTGCTCGGTGATCCGCGCTCGAACAGCGTGGTGATCCGCTCGTCCAGCCCCGAGCGCACCCAACTGGCGCGCGACCTGATCTACAAGCTCGACAACGCCCAGAACAGCACCGGCAATCTGCACGTGGTGTACCTGCGCAACGCCCAGGCCGACAAGCTGGCCCAGAGCCTGCGTGGGCTGCTCACTGGCGAGAGCGACAACGCCACCAGTGACGGCGCCCGGGCGCTGCTCAGCGGGGGCGGCATGCTGACGGGGGGGAGCAACAAGAGCGGCAGCGCCAGCAACAGCGGCACGCAGCAGAGCGCCAGCGGCAACACCGGCAGCCTCAGCCGAGGCAATGGCCAAGCGAGCGCAACCACCCCCAATGGCTACGGCAATGGCACCCAGCAGGGCGACCAGGGCATCGCGTTTTCCGCCGGTGGCGCGACCATCCAGGCCGACAAGACCACCAACACGCTGCTGATCTCGGCGCCCGAGCCGCTGTACCGCAGCCTGCGCGAGGTCATCGACCAGCTTGACCAGCGCCGCGCCCAGGTGGTGGTGGAGAGCCTGATCGTCGAGGTCGGCGAGGACGATGCCAACGAATTCGGCATCCAGTGGCAGGCCGGCAACCTGGGCAAGAACGGCCTGTTCGGCGGCGCCAACCTGGGTGGCAGCGGCCTGGTCAAGGGGCCCACCAGCATCGATGTGCTGCCGCCGGGGCTGTCGGTGGGGGTGGTCGATGGCACGGTGAAGATCCCCGGCATCGGCGAGGTGCTCAACCTCAAGGTGCTGGCCCGGGCACTCAAGAGCAAGGGCGGCAGCAACGTGCTGTCGACGCCCAACCTGCTGACCCTGGACAACGAGGCGGCGAGCATCTTCGTCGGCCAGACGATTCCTTTCGTCAGCGGCCAGTACGTCACCGACGGCGGTGGCAACAGCAACAACCCGTTCCAGACCATCCAGCGCGAGGAGGTCGGCTTGCGCCTGAACGTGCGCCCGCAGATCTCCGAGGGCGGCACGGTCAAGCTCGATGTCTACCAGGAGGTCAGCAGCGTCGACCAGCGCGCTTCCAGCGCGGCCGGCACGGTGACCAACAAACGCGCCATCGACACCAGCATCCTGCTCGATGACGGCCAGATCATGGTGCTGGGTGGCCTGCTGCAGGACGGCTACACCCAGAGCAATGAGGGCATCCCGTGGCTGTCGAGCCTGCCGGGGGTGGGCGCGCTGTTTCGCAGCGAGCGCCGGGCCAGCAACAAGACCAACCTGATGGTGTTCCTGCGGCCCTACATCGTGCGCGACGCCAATGCCGGGCGCAGCATCACCCGCAACCGCTACGACTTCATCCGCCGCGCCCAGGGCGACCTGAAGCCCGAGCACTCGTGGGCGCTGCCGGACATGGACATGCCGTTGCTGCCGCCGGTGGAGCAGGGGGTGCCCGATCAAGGGCGTGCGCCCCGTGCGTCAATTCGTGCGGTGCCGGTGGACGAGGTCGCCCGGTGAGTCGCCTGCCGTATGCCTGGGCCAAGGCCCAGCGCCTGGTGTTGCAGGCCAGCGGCGAGGAGGGCGCGCGTCTGGCGCGTTGCCCGTCGAGCCCAGGGTGGGCGGTAGCCGAGGTGCGTCGGCGTTTTGGCCAGGTGCCGGTCGAGACGCTCAGCGACGCGCAGATGGACGCGCTGCTGGTCAGCGCTTACGCCGACACCGGCAGCGCTGCGGCGGTGGTGGGGGCGGCGGAGAACGAGGTCGACCTTGACCGGCTGTTGCAGGACATGCCCGAGGTCACCGACCTGCTCGAAGCCCAGGACGACGCGCCGGTGATCCGCATGATCAACGCCTTGCTCACCCAGGCCGCGCGCGACCAGGCCAGCGATATCCATATCGAGCCGTTCGAGAGCCACTGCCTGGTGCGCTACCGGGTCGACGGCACCCTGCGCGACGTGGTCTCGCCACGCAAGGCGCTGCACGGGGCGCTGGTGTCGCGGATCAAGATCATGGCGCAGTTGGACATCGCCGAGAAACGCCTGCCCCAGGATGGCCGCATCGCCCTGCGGGTGGCGGGGCGGCCGATCGATATCCGTGTGTCCACCGTGCCCACCGGGCATGGCGAGCGGGTGGTGATGCGCCTGCTCGACAAGCAGGCCGGGCGCCTGCGCCTGGAGGCGCTGGGCATGGACGCGGCGCTGCTGGCGCGGCTCGACCAGCTGATTCGCCAGCCCCATGGCATCGTCCTGGTCACCGGCCCCACCGGCTCGGGCAAGACCACCAGCCTGTACGCCGCCCTGGCGCGGCTGGATGCCAGCGTCAGCAACATCCTCACCGTCGAGGACCCGGTGGAGTACGACCTGCCGGGGATCAGCCAGATCCAGGTCAACGCACGCATCGACATGAGTTTCGCCGTGGCCCTGCGGGCGATCCTGCGCCAGGACCCGGACGTGATCATGATCGGCGAGATCCGCGACCTGGAGACCGCGCAGATCGCCGTGCAGGCGTCGCTGACCGGGCACCTGGTGCTGGCCACCCTGCACACCAACGACGCGGTGTCGGCGGTCAACCGCCTGGTCGACATGGGCGTGGAGCCGTTCCTGCTGGCCTCGGCACTGCTCGGGGTGCTGGCCCAGCGCCTGGTGCGCCGGCTGTGCCCGCATTGCCGGGAGCCCGACCCGGCGATGCCGGGGCAGTACCGCGCGGTCGGCTGCGCCCAGTGCAACCACTGCGGCTACAGCGGGCGCACCGGCATCCACGAACTGTTCTGCGTCGACGACGCGGTGCGTAGCCTGGTGCACCAGGGTGCCGACGAACAGGCCCTGCGCGCCGCCGCCCGGCGCAATGGCATGCTCAGCCTGCGCGAGGATGGCCAGCGCTGGGTCGACGATGGCAGCACCTGCCTTGAAGAAATCCTGCGTGTCACACGGGACGCCTGATGAACCGCTATCGCTATGAAGCCGCCGACGCCCAGGGGCGCCTGGTCAATGGCCTGCTGGAGGCCGACAGCCCGGCCGCGGTGATGACCCAGTTGCGCGCCCTGGGGCTGACCGCCCTGGCGGTGGAGCCCCAGGCCGCGGCCGGGCAGGGCGGTGGCCTGCTCAGCCCGAAGCTGTCCGACGGCGACCTGGCGTGGGCCACCCGCCAACTGGCCAGCCTGCTGGCCGCCGGGCTGCCGCTGGAGGCGGCGCTGGGGGCGACCTTGGAGCAGGCCGAGCGCAAGCACATCGCCCAGGTGCTGGGCGCCGTACGGGCCGAGGTGCGTAGCGGCATGCGCCTGGCCGATGCGCTGGCCGAGCGGCCACGGGACTTTCCGGATATCTACCGCGCCCTGGTGGCGGCGGGCGAGGAGTCTGGCGACCTGGCCCGGGTGATGGAGCGTTTGGCCGACTACATTGAGGAACGCAACACCCTGCGCGGCAAGATCATGACCGCGTTCATCTACCCCGGGGTGGTCGGCCTGGTGTCGGTGGGGATCGTCATCTTTCTGCTCAGCTACGTGGTGCCCCAGGTGGTCAGCGCCTTCACCCAGGCGCGCCAGGACCTGCCTGGGCTGACCCTGGCCATGCTCGCGGCCAGCGACTTCGTGCGGGCGTGGGGTGTGCTGTGCTTCGCCCTGCTGGCCGGGGTGTTCTGGGGCTGGCGCGCCTATTTGAAGGCGCCAGGGCCGCGCTTGGCCTGGCACAGGCGGGTGTTGCGGCTGCCATTGATCGGGCGCTTTGTGCTGGGCCTGAACACGGCGCGCTTCGCCTCGACCCTGGCGATCCTGGGCAGCGCCGGGGTGCCGCTGCTTCGTGCGTTGGAGGCGGCGCGCCAGACCTTGGGCAACGACTGCCTCGACCAGTGTGTCAGCGAGGCCACGGCGCGGGTGCGCGAGGGCGTGGGGCTGGCGTCGGCGCTGGCGGTCGGCAAGGTGTTCCCGCCGTTGCTGATCCACCTGATCGCCAGTGGCGAGAAGACCGGCGACCTGCCGCCGATGCTCGATCGGGCGGCCGACAGCCTGGCCAAGGATATCGAGCGGCGGGCGATGGGCATGACGGCGCTGCTCGAGCCGCTGATGATCGTGGTGATGGGCGCGGTGGTGCTGTTGATCGTGATGGCGGTGCTGATGCCGATCATCGAGATCAACCAGTTGGTGCAGTAACGCCCTGGGTTACTCGCCGAGGCGTTGCTCCCGCGAGGGCGGATAACCGAAGTAGGCGGCATAGCACTTGCTGAAGTGCGACACCGAGACGAACCCGCAGGCCACCGCGACTTCCATCACCGACAGGTCGGAATACTGCAGCAGGCGCCGGCTCTTGGTGATGCGCAGCTCCATGTAGTAGCGCCGCGGTGAGGTGCCGAGCTGGGCCTGGAACAGGCGGTCGATCTGCCGCCGCGAGCGGCCGGAGTAGGCCGCTAGCTGGTCGAGGCTCAGGGTTTCCTCGAGGTTGTTTTCCATCAGCTCGACGATGGTGCGCAGGTGCAGGCTCATGGACTTTTTCGCCCCGGGGCCGACCTGGCGATAACGCGCGCCGGAGAACGACAGGATCTCCTCGACACCTTCGGCCAGGGCGTCGCCGTGCAGGCGGCGGACCAGGCCGAGCATCAGCTCCATGGCGCCGTTGGGGCTGGCGGCGGTAAGGCGGTCGCGGTCGAGGGTGAAGCTGGCCGGGGTGATGCGGGTTTGCGGGCTGCATTCGGCCAGGCTGGCGCGTTGTTCGGGGTGGACGCTGCAGCCATAGTCGTCGAGCACCCCGGCGCGGCCGAGGAACCAGGCGCCGTTCCACAGCCCGCCGAGGGTCATGCCGTGGCTGGCGCAGTCGCCCAGCAGGCGGTCGAGCTCGGGGTATTTGAGCGGCGTGCGCAGGCCGCCGCAGATCACCAGCAGATCGAGCGCGTGCAGGGTATTCGGGGTGAGGGGAGTGGCGACCAGCTCAAGGCCCAGGTCGCTGAGCACCCGGTCGCCGCCCAGCGACAGCGGGGTGAAGGCGAAGCGCTCGGCGCGCAGCAGGTTGGCGGTGACCAGCACGTCCATGGCCACGGTGAAGCTGGCCATGGAGAAATGCTCCAGCAGCACGAAGGCGACCTGGTAGGGGCGTTCGGCGCTGCTGTCGGTGGGCTTGAGCCGCAGCATGTTGCTGGTGCTGGTCTTCTTGCTGAACTGGCGTGGCGTGGGCACTGCGGACTCCGCTTCCTGGCTGGCGGGGATGAGTGTGCGTCGGGGCGGGGGGAAAGACAACCGGGTGAGTGCGCGTTGGGCTATGCTGGGCGCCCGCTCACCCTGGACCTTTCTCACGATGAAATACGCCGCCGCCCTGTTGTTCAGCCTGCTCCCGTTGCTGGCCCAGGCCGTGGAGCCTGGCGACAGGCTCGCGCCCTGGACCTTGCTCGACCAGTACGACCAGCCCTACAGCCTGTCGGCCGACACCCGCATCCTGCTGGTGGCCCAGGACATGGACGGCGCCAAGCTGGTCAAGGCGGCGCTGGCGGGGCAGCCCAAGGGCTACCTGGAGGCGCGCGGTGCGGTGTTCGTCGCCGATATCCAGCGCATGCCGGCGCTGGTCAGCAAGCTGTTCGCCATACCGGCGATGCGTGACTACAGCTACCGGGTGATGCTGGACCGCGAAGGGCGGGTCGCCAGCCGTTATGCGGCGGCAGATGGCAAGGTGCAGTGGCTGACGTTGGACAACGGTGTGCTGGTGAAACGCCAGGCGTTTTCCGATACCCCGGCACTCAAGGCGGCCCTGGAACACCTGTAGGAGCCGGCCTTGCCGGCGAACACCGGCAAGGCCGGTGCCACCCACCGCGTCGCCTGGTTCGCCGGCAAGGCCAGCTCCTACAGGGAATGTGAACGACGACGCGCCGTGCTCCCCGTAGGAGCCGGCTTGCCGGCGAACACCGGCAAGGCCGGTGCCATCCACCGCGTCGCCTGGTTCGCCGGCAAGGCCGGCTCCTACAGGGTATGTAAACGACCACGCGCCGCGCTCCACCGTAGGAGCCGGCTTGCCGGCGAACACCGGCAAAGCCGGTGCCATCCAACGCGTCGTCTGGTTCGCCGGCAAAGCCGGCTCCTACAGGCCGTGTTCAGCTGAAGGCTTCCTCCAGCAACCTGGGCAACAATTCTCCCGCCTTGCCGGCCAGGGTGAACTCACGCGGATGGCTGGCCACCACCGGATGCGGATTGACATGCACCACCGTCGCGCCGGCCTGCAACGCTACCCGTGGTATCGACGCCGCAGGCTGCACCACCCCCGAGGTGCCTACCGATAGCAGCAAGTCGCAGTCTTCGGCAGCGGCAAAGGCCTGGTCCAAGGTCTGTTCGGGCAGCTGCTCACCGAACCAGACCACGCCGGGCCGCAGGTAGCCGCCACAGGTGTTGCAACGTGGCGGCTCAATACGCCGGCCTTGTTCGGCACCTTCTGCCAGGGGCAGGGCACTGCCGACGGGTTGTGCGCAACTGAAGCAGCGGAATGCATCCAGGCGCCCGTGCAAGTGCAACACTTCGCGGCTTCCGGCGCGCTCATGCAGGTCATCGACGTTCTGCGTCACCAGGGTGACTTTCGCCAGCCTGGCCTGAAGGTCAGCGATGGCCTGATGCGCAGGGTTGGGACGTGCCTGATTGATGCCCGCACGGCGCATCTCGTACCAGCCCCAGACTAGCGCAGGGTCTGCGGCAAAACCGTCGGCACTTGCCAGTTGCGCGGGGTCGAAGCGTTCCCACAGCCCATGGAGCTTGTCGCGAAAGGTGGCGATACCGCTCTCGGCCGACACCCCGGCACCGGTGAACACCACCAGGTGGCGGGCCTGGGCAAGCAGTCCGGGGTCGAAGGGCATGGTGGATCTCCAGAGGCAGGGCAGTCACTGTGCCAGCGGCTCGGCAGGCGAACAAGGTGAATTGACGCTTGACCTCGACTTAACCCGAGGTTTGATACTCGGCCGCTCTTCCCCTCGACGGAGCGATACCATGACCCAGCCACATGCCTTTCACCTGTCCAACCCGGAAGGCCTCTACGACCCCAGCGGCAACGCCTATTCCCACGTCGCCGACGTGCGCGCCGGCAGCCGCTTGCTGTATATCGCCGGGCAGGGCGGGGAAGATGCTCGGGGCGAGCTGTCGGCACATTTCGACGAGCAGGCCCGGCAGGCCCTGGCCAACCTGAAGACCGCCCTGGCTTCCAAGGGCGCGAGCCTGGCCGATGTGTTCAAGCTGACGTTGCTGGTAGTCGACCACTCGGAGGAACGCCTGCGCCAGTGGGTGGCCGAAGCCGAGCGGGCCTGGGGCGGGCGGATGGCGCCGACCTGCACCTTGATCCCGGTGCCGCGCCTGGCGCTGGGTGGCATGCTGGTGGAAGTCGATGCGGTGGCGGCGCTGCCCGCACAGTAGCATCGGCACGGACCTTGTAGGAGCGGCCTTGTGCCGCGAAAGGGATGCGTAGCAGCCCCCAGGGTTTCAGTGAAAAGCAAAGATCGCCGGGGCCGCTTTGCGGCCCTTTCGCGGCACAAGGCCGCTCCTACAGGGAGGTGCTTTCGCGGTGCAATCGGTGAAGATTTGATCGGATATGTTGTTTGCGTGAATGCCATCATTTGAATGGCACTTGTGCCTGCCAAATCTCCGGCGAACACATACAATCTCTCCTCACCAACGATCACCCACAGGCCCCCCGATCCATGGCGTTCGACGCTTCCACCTTGCTGACCCTGTCCATCGCCCTCGCGGCGGCGGCGGCGCTGTACCTGCTGATCGAGTGGCGCAGCGTGCGTGAACCTTCACTGCTGTGCTGGAGCATCGGCTTCGCCACCATCAGCATCGGTTCCTCGTTGGCCTTGCTGCGTGGCAGCGGCTACCTGTTCATCGGCATCTGGTTCGCCAATGGCCTGCTGGTCGGCGCCCACTGGCTGTTCCTGCTGGGGGTCTCGCGCTTTACCGAGACGCGCCTGTCACGGGCCTGGTACCTGGCGCTGGTCGCCTGGTCGGCGCTGCTCCTGCTGCCGCAATGGCCGACCTGGTCCAAGACCTTCCTGGTGCTCAACTCGCTGCTGGTCGCCCTGTTCACCCTGCGTGCCAGCGTGCTGCTGCGCCCCCATGGCCAGTCGTGGAGCGTGGGGGCGGCGCAGCTGCGCTATGTGCTGTTGCTGCATGGTGTGTTCTACCTGGCCAAGACCTTGCCTGCCCTGGTGCCGGGCACGCTGATCGACCTGACGGCCTTCCGCGGGCTGATCATCCAGGTGTCGCTGGTGGAGGGCACGATGGCGATCATGCTGATTGCCCTGTCGATGACCGGCACCGTGCGCTATCGCCGCGAGGAGCGCATCGAGCGCCTGGCCGCGCGTGACCCGCTCACTGCGCTGTACAACCGCCGCGCCCTGGAAGTGCGCGCGCCTAGCCTGTTCAATGGCGTCTCGCCGACGTGCCAAGGCGCGTTGCTGCTGATCGACATCGACCACTTCAAACAGGTCAACGACCTGCATGGCCATGTCGCCGGCGACCGACTGCTGGTGGCCTTGAGTGACCTGATCCGGGCAGTGCTGCCGGAGCGTTCGATCGCAGCCCGGCTGGGGGGCGACGAGTTCGTCATCTTGCTGGCCGGTGCATCGGCCGAGCATATCGAGGCGCTGGGCAGTCGCCTGCGCGAACAGTTCCAGCAGCTCGCCGCCCAGGCGTTCGCCACGCCCGAGGCGGTGACCCTGAGCATCGGCGCCCACCTGTTCGATCAGCCGCCCACCAGCCTGGCGGCGTTGATCGAGCAGGGCGACGTGCTGCTGTACGCCTCCAAGCGCGCCGGGCGCAACAGCTTGCAGATGCTCGACCGGGCCTCCATCCACGGCTGACCTACTTGTTGTTGATGCACTGCGACTGCACCGCGTAGCGCACGGTACGCAGGGTGCCCTGGCTGTCCTCGAAGGTCATCAGCCGCGGCACCACCTCGCAAGTACGCGGGTCCCCTGATTGGCGCACGAAGCGGGCGACATCCAGCTTCATGCCATAGCGGTAGTCGACGATCTCGGGCATCGGCTTGTCGCGTTTCGCCGCGTAGGCCGCCACGGCCTGCTGGTGGTCGGCGAACAGCTGCTCGTTGCGCTGCTCGGAAAAGCCGGTGGCCTGGGCCGAGAGTGAAAGCGCCAGCAGCGCGGCGCAGATGATCAGACGTTGCATGGGGTGGCTCCGAAAGGTCCGTGGTTTCGGAGCCCACCCTAATGAGGGCCGACCAACAGCGGCATGACGCCAGGGTTACAGATCTGCAAGGGTCGCCTTGTCCACTGTGCTCACCCCTAGAATGACGCGATTGTAATCCTCCCATCACCTTCCCGTTATCCGCCGGCGGCGAGCATCAGCCTCGGCCGAAGGGGCTGGGTGCGCCTGCATCTGGCCAAGCCAGGGACGCTCCAGCGCCAAGGGCCGACAACAAGAACAGCCGCAATCGAAGGAGCATCGGATGACAAACAGTCCCACATTTTCCCTGGCCGCGCTGCTGGCGCTGGCGAGTGCCGGCCCGGCCGCCTGGGCCGCCGAAGAGCAGCAGGAAGGGTTCATCGAGGGCAGCCGCCTGAGCGTGCTCAACCGCAACTACTACTTCAACCGTGACCACCGCGACGGCCCGGCCCCCACCTACAACCGTGGCAAGGAGAGCGATAACGGCTACTCCGAAGCCTGGGCCCACGCCATCATCACCCGCTTCGAATCCGGTTTCACCCAGGGCACCGTGGGGGTCGGCGTGGATGCCTTCGCCATGCTCGGGCTCAAGCTCGACACCGGCGGCGGGCGCAACGGCGGGCGCAGCTCGTTCGACGTGCTGCCGGTGGACAGCGACGGCCAGGCCCGCGACGAGTACAGCAAGGTCGGCGGCGCGGCCAAGCTGCGCCTGTTCGACACCGTGCTGCGGGTGGGCGATGTGTTCCCGGTCAACCCAGTGGTGGCGGCCGGCGACTCCCGCCTGCTGCCGGAGAGCTTTCGCGGCGTCACCCTGGAGAACACCAGCCTGCAGGGCCTGACGCTGCAGGCCGGGCGCCTGCATGCCATGAGCCAGCCGGTGTCCAGCGACTTGCGCGACAACTTCGTGACGTTCTACGGCGGCCCTGTGGATTCGCCGTGGATCGCCTACGGTGGCGGCGATTACGCGATCAACGAGAACGTCAGCGTGAGCCTGTTCGGCAGCCGCCTGAAGGACGTGTGGAACCAGTACTACGCCGGCACCAGCGTGACCTGGCCGCTGTCGGACGAACTGGCGCTGATCGGCGGCTTCAACTTCTACAACGCCAGGGATGAAGGGCGTCAGCGCCTGGGGCAGTTCGACAACGACATCTGGAGCGCCAAGCTCGGTGTGCGCTACGGCGCCCACACCCTCGCACTCACGCACCAGCGCAACAACGGTGACGACGACTTCGACTACCTGCGCCAGTCCGACTCGATCTTCCTCGACAACTCCATCCAGTACAGCGACTTCAACTCGCCGAAGGAGCGTTCGTGGATGCTGCGTTACGACCTGAACATGGCCGCCTATGGCGTGCCGGGGCTGTCGTTCATGACCCGCTACGGCCGCGGCAGCGACGCCGACTACAGCCACGCCAACGCCTACTACATGCGCCGCGACGACAACGGCGACCCGCTCACCGAGCAGAAGCGCTGGGAGCGCGACATCGAGGTCAAGTACGTGGTGCAGACCGGCGCGGCCAAGGACCTGTCGCTGCGCGTGCGCCAGGCCACGACCCGGGCCACGGCCTTCGAGTCGGACCTGGACGAGGTGCGGGTGATCGTCGAGTACCCGCTGTCGATTCTCTGATCACATCCTGGATTCACCTTGAGAAGCCTGCGTGCTCCTTTGGTTGAGGGTGAATGTTTTGGCGCCTCTTGCGAGGCGCCTTTTTTTATGGGTTTGAAGGTCGAATTGCAGCGACCATTTAACCGCGCGCCGCCCGCGCGGCGCATCGCGGCTAAAGCCGCTCCTACAAACATGCTGCGCTGCGCCTGTAGGAGCGGATTCATCCGCGATGCGCCGCGGGCGGCGCTCGACCTCAGCTGTCTTCCTTCGGCTGCACCACGATTGCCAGCGCATCCGGCTCGGGGCCGGCCTTCCAGCGCGCCTTCTCGGTCCAGTTGGTGGTGCTGATCACCGCGACTTCGTCGCCCCCGCTGATCGCCACATAGACCCGCTTGCCATCGGGCGAAACCACGGCCCCGATCGGTAGCGCCTCTTCACCGAGCATCGTGCGGCGGTACTCGGCACCCTCGCGGGCCAGGCCGATACGCTTGATCTCTTTCTTGGCCGCCACGTCGATGACGGCAAGCTCCGCCGATTTGGCGCAGGTGACCAACGCATGCTTGCCGTCCGGGGTCATGGCGACGCGGATCGGGAACAGGCCGGTGCGGATGCGGTCGGTGACCTCCAGGCGCTGGGCATCGACGATGACCACTTCGTTGCCGCCGCGGTTGCTGACCCACACCTGGCTGCCGCTGGGGGTGACCGCCACGCCTTCGCTGCCCGAGCCGGTCGGGATCTCGGCGATCTTCTTCTTGTGCAGCAGGTCGACCACCGACAGGGTGCCGCTGTCGACATGGGTGACATAGGCGCGGTCGGCGCCGGGCGACAGCGCGACCATGTGCGGCTTGCCGCCACCGACATCGATGCGGTCGAGCACCTTGCCCTGGGCCAGGTCGACGATCAGCAGCCGTTCGCTGGCTTCGGTGGTGACCACCACCCGCTGGCTGTCGGGCAGGAAGCGAATGCCATGGGGGCGGGCGTCCTGGCCCAGGTCGATGGTGCGGATGACCGTGCGTGTCGGCCAGTCGATCACGCTCAGGCTGTTGTTGGCCGTGCCTTGGGCGCCGTAGTTACCGACCACCGCCAGCAGGCCGTTGCCGCTGACCACCACTTCGTGGGGGCCGGTGCCGACCGGCAGGCGGGCCATCTCCTGGCCGTTGCGGGTGTCCAGGGCCGACACGCTGGCGTCGGCCTTGTTGCCGACCAGCAGTACGTCGTCGGCACTGGCCAGAGGTGCACAGGCGAGCAGGGCGCTGGCCAGGGCAGGAAGGAAGAAAGGGGGGCGCGAGTGAGGCATGGTCAATCTCCTTTGAGTGGCGTTCCTTGTTGCATGCTCAAAGGGTGTGACCGGTGATTCGGTGCCAGAGTTTCGAATCACATTGAACGGGCTGTATTGGCAGGCTAGTCGGGGAACAGTTCGTCCATGGGTTGCAGCGCTGCCAGCCTGGTCTGGAGCTCGACAATGCTTTGTTCGTGCCGGGCAATGTGCAGGCGGTGTTCCTCGATGCGCGCGCGCAAGCTGGCAGCAATGTCGTCGCTTGTTTCAGGTGCACACAGCCGGGTGATCTTCTTCGACAGTGAGATCTTCCTGTCCGCCTCCTGCCGCGCGGTGTCGTCCATCTGAGCAACCAGCCATTGGAGGTCGCCTGGCGATGTGATGGTCCGAAACTGTTCCAATGGCTTGAGATAGACCACGGACTTTTTCTGGCGCCCCAGCAGTTCGAGGACGTTGCCGAGGGTACCGGGGCTCTTGCAGTCCCAGATCATCAGGCCGTAGTCGCAGTCCGCCGCCATTGCCAGATCCTTGGCGGTATGGAAGGCGCGGCCTTTGGCGTTGGCCGGCGGCAGCACGGTCGTCAGCGGCCAGCCACCGTCGTTGTGGCGAGGGGTGTCGCCACTGCAGTAGACGGTGACGGCCGGGTAGAGGGCTTGATGGAAGTAGCGTTGCACGGCATGGTCCACACCGCCGGCATCCCCCACCAGCACGTCCAGCCCGGATGAGCGGATGTTGTCGAGCCTCGCCTCGACCTGTGGGGGGAGGCGCTTGATGGTGATGGAGCCGGCGATGAAGACCCTGGGCATTAGTGCCTCCGCGTCAGGGCGACGACAGAAATGCTGCGGATGCTAGCGTATTCGCGCAGGGCGGTACAGGCGGCCTCCAGCGATGCACCGGTGTCGTACAGGTCGTCCAGCACCAGGATGTCGGAGTCGGGCTGCAGGTTGGCGTTGACGGTGAAGCAGCCGGCCAGTGCCTTGACCCGCTCCTCGTAGCTGGCCAGGTCTTTCATCAGGCCGGTGCTCCAGCGTTTCTCCAGGGTTTGCTCGTTGTAGCCGGCGTCGAGCAGCGCGGCGGCCCGCTGGGCCACTTCATACACCGGCTGGCGCGGGCGCTGCTTGCTGGCGGGCATGGGCAGGACCACGTCGAAGCGGCGGCCGGCGAGTGCGCCGGCGACCGATTGGGCGAGGAATTCCACCTGTTTGTAGTTGTCCCGGTACTTGAGCTGGAACACCGCCTCGCCGATGGCGGTCCTGACCGTGTCGAACTGCATGTAGCCGTATTCGTTGGGGCCGACGGGGACGCTGGAGACGATGTGCTTGTCCAGGCTGATGCCAAAGTCCCAGGCGGAGTTGGCGGGGAGGGGATGGATGACCATGGAGTGCTTCCTTGTACGTCAGACTATGAGAGTGGCCCTCGTGGGCCGAGTTGCCATCTTGCGTCTGACTCGTGGTGGGATCGACTTCATGGTTTCCGTATTTGCTGTAGTCCTTTTCCTTGTTTTTCGGGGGCTTGCTGGATTCAACGTCGGCGTCTTTGGGGGCGGGAGAGTGGCAGAGACCATGAGATCGAGCGCCGCTCGCGCGGCGCTCGATCGCACTGACACTGCAACTCTCCCGTCGAACAGCCGAAAAACGCACGCTCCTCAAAGCGACCGCAGAAATGCAACCAAGGCCCGCCGCTCACCCGCCCTCAACCCGGCAAACCGCTGCCGCGCCGCCTGTGCCTCGCCGCCATGCCACAACACCGCCTCGCCCAACGTCCGCGCCCGCCCATCGTGCAGGTAGCCGCTGCCCGGCGCGATCACCTGGCTCAACCCCAGCCCCCACAGCGGCGGCGTCTTCCACTCACTGCCGCTGGCCTGGTAGTCCTCGCGGCCATCGGCCAGCCCTTCGCCCATGTCGTGAAGCAACAGGTCGCTATAGGGCGCGATACGTCGATGCGACAACCCCGGATAGTCAGGATGCATACCGGTTTCAAGGCTTGGCCTGTGGTACGCGGCACAGCCGATCTCAGTGAACAGCTGCTCGCCCCTGATCACCTCGGGGTTGTCGCGATCACGGCGTGGCGGCACGGCGAGGTGGGCGAAGTAGTAGTGCAGGTCGGCCAGTTGCAGGCCATCGAGCTCCGGCTCGCCACCGCTGATGGCTTGCTGGCAGGCCCGTTGGGCCGGGGAACAGTTCTGCAACGGATACAGCGGCGAGGTGATGCCCAGGTCACCGTGCAGGGCACTGGCGATCTGTTGGCGCAGATCGGGCTGGTTGGCCTTGAGGCCAAAACGCCCTGGCTCCAGGCGTTGACGCTCGATACTCCAGACCTGATTCACCCGGCCTTTAATACCATCGGGCTTGGGTTCAGTGGCCAGGGCCTGCAGGGTGGTGGCCTCGATCGCTTCCAGCAGACCGAGGCCGAACACCGGCGGGGCCACGCGCATCGAAGTCTTCACCTCGTTCAAAGGACCATACGCCAGCTCACCGAAGTGCACGCGCGGCTTGCGCAGTTCCACCTGTTCACCGTCGGCCAGGGTGACGGTATGCGTTTCCCAGCTCAGCGTGGCTCGACCACCACCGGGCACACCGGGAATGCCCTGTTCATTGAACTGGTCGCCATAAGCCGGGTGAGGACGTGGCCCGCCATGCCCATCACGGCCATCGACCGACAACCGCACCAGCATGCTACGCATCGGCTCGTCGACCTGGGACGGCGCTTGCCCCCGGCCATTGCGTGGATGGCAGGCGACGCAGGTGATGCGGTTGTACAACGGGCCGAGGCCATCCACGGCTTCATCGCGGGAGGGCGCTATCACCCAGGCCTGGTGGAACAAGCCACGCCCACGGAAGAAGCGCTCCAGCTGTGCATCCTCCGTCAATGACGGCAGCGGCCTGGCATACGCCTCGCGATCGCTGCGCGCCGCAACCGGGAGGCTCAGGCCCAGTGCCAACAGCAAAAGGGCGGGGCGCCTCACAGGCCCATTCCCGTGAGCAGGCGCTCGGCTTCGGCGAAGCGCAGCGCGGCCTGGAACTGCCAACCGATTTCCTGGCGACCGAGCGCGTCGATTTCGTTGCTGGGCGCCGGCTGCATGCCATGGTCCTGGCGCTGGGCGAACAGGGCCAGCAGTTCAGGCGAACGCGCCTGCTCGGCGTTGAGCGGCGGCTGGGTCAGGCAAGCGCGCACAGCCTGCAAGTCGTGCCCGCTGGCCTCGCCGGCGTGCACGCGGCCCCACAGCGCCACCAGCCTTGGGTGCGATTGGCCCAGCCACTGGCTGAACAGCGAAGTCACCAGCCCCAGGTGCTCGCGGGAGGCATCGTTGCCGTAGCGATAGGCACCCTGGCGCGCGGCGGCGAATGGGTCGTGGTAGCCCTGCGGCAACTGGGCATAAACGCTGGGGCGTGCCGGCAATTTGCGGATGTCCGGATCGGCCAGCAGTTTCTGGCCTTCCTCCGACAACACGAAGCCGACGAACGCACGTGCGCCTTCTGGGTGGCTGGCCTGGGCGGTGATGGCGATGTGCGCGGGGTTCAACCCGCCATGGGTGGGGTAGACGAAGCCCACGTCATCGCCATTGGCGATGGCCGAGGCGACGAAGAAATCAATGGACAACCCCACGGCGGCGCGCCCGCTGCCGACCTCGTCGCTGACCAATGTGCCGCCGCGGCTGACCAGGCGCGACTGCCCGGCCAGTTCGCTCCATAGCGCCCAGCCGCGCTCCCAGCCATAGGCGTCGAGCACGATGTCCAGCAAGACCGGGGCGAAGCCCACCCGCGCCGGGTCGGGCAAGGCGATGTGGCCACGCAGGCGTGAATCGAGCAGGTCCGGCCAGTCCCTTGGCGTGGGCACATCCAGCTGGCGCAGCAACCGAGGGTGGGTGGCAAAGCCGAACCCGGCCAGCTCGGTGGCCTGGTAGTGCTGCCCTGGGTCGCGCAATGCGGTGCCACCGATGCGCTTCGACAAGCCGGCGAGGTCGACCCCCAGCGGTTGCCAGCCTCCTTGCCGCGCCAGCCGGGCGAAGTTGCCCGGTGACGGCGCCCAGTACACATCCACGCCACCCTGGCCGGGTTGCAGGAGGAAGGGCAGGGCATCGAAGCCCTGGCGCCAGACCAGTTGCAGCCGGTGCTCGGGGTGAGCCCGGGCGAAGGCATCCTCGAAGCGGGTCATCATCGCCTCGGGGTAGCTGGTCAGCACCACCACCGGCTCGGCCCGGGCGACCCCGCAGAGCAGGGTCGCCGCCAGCAGCCAACCGTTACAGCGGCACATTGAACTGCACGAAGTAGTTGCGGCCCATTTCCGGATAGCCCTCGCTGTATTCATAGAGACGGTCGAACAGGTTGCGCACGCCGGCCTCGACGCGCAGGTCGTTGGCGAAGGTGTAGCCGGTCTTGAGGTTGTAGATGGCAAAGCCATCGGCGATCTGCGTGCCATCCGACGCGCTGTAGCGCCGCGACGCCGACTCGACACTGCCGGTGTGGCGCCAGGCGCCCTGGTTCCAGGTGGCCGAGGCGAACAGGTTGTGCCGTGGCGTATCCACCGGATGGATGTCGGGGTTGCTGCGGTTCTTGCGATCGAGGTAGGTGTAGCTGGCGCTCAGTTGCCAGTCGTCGATGTCGCCTTTCAGGCCCAGTTCCACCCCTTGGTTACGCGCCTTGGCGATGTTCTGGTACTGGCCGCAGGGGGCCGCGCAACCTGGCTGAGGCGCGACGGTGACCTGCTGGATGGAGTCTTCAATCTCGCTGACGAACAACGCCGCATCCATTGACCACAGGCTGCCGAGCGAGCCGGCATAGCCCAACTCGTAGTGGGTGGCGCGTTCGGACTTGAGGTCGGGGCTGGGGATCACCGTGCCGAAACGTGTCGAGTAACGGTCCTTGATGGTGGCGAAGCGGCTCTTGCGCGCCACGGTCAGGCGCACCTGGCCGTCATGGTCGATGTGCAGCAGGGGGCCGGTGTTCATGAACAGGCCCAGTTGCGCGTTGACCGCGTCGTCGCTGCCGGTGGGCTCGTCGTACAGGGTCTTGACCCGTGGCGAGGCGCTGCTGGTGCCGAAGTTCTCGGCGTCCAGGCTCTTGCGGTAGTTGTAGGAGACGCCGCCGACCACGCTGAAGATGTCGTCGAGTTTCCAGGTGTCCTCCAGGGCGAAGGACTGGGTCTGGTCGCGAAAATGCGTCCACGGATCACCGCCGTCGCGGGAGCGGTGCACGTCTTCCTTGAAGTGGTAGGCGATGCCCAGGCGGTTGCTGGCGGTCACGGCCAGGTCGCCTTCGATGGAGAAACCGCTGGACTCGTCGTCGTACTTGCTCGGGAAGCCCGGCTGCAGTGGCCCGACGATGCCGTTGTTGTAGACGAAGCTTTCCAGCGAGTTCTTGAAGGTGTCGTGGTAGACCCGGGTCTTCAGGCCGTGCTCGCCGAAGCGGGTGCTGGTGGCCAGGAACAGGCTGGTCTTGTCCCAGGTCGGCCACTCCCACCAGCGCTAGCGCTGGCCGGTGGCGGGCAGGTCGCCGGCGTAGGGCGGCTGGCCCTTGCGGCCTTGCTGCTGGACATAGCCGAGCACGTATTCGTCGGTGTCGTTGGGGGTGAGGCCGAGCTTGAAGCTGAACTTGCCGTCGCGCTTGTCGCTGTTTTCGCGGCGGCCTTCGCCTTGCTGGTTGTTGGTCGGCCTGAAGTCGTCCGGCAGCAGGGTGTAGTCGTAGTCGACATAGGACACGCCGCCCTGCATCCACCAGTTGCCCTGGTTGGAGCCGGCGTTGACGTAGCTGCGGTAGGCGTTGACGTTGCCGTGGTCGGTCAGCTCCAGGCCGCCACCCACTTCGCCTTCGAAGGCTTGGGTGGGGCGACGGGTCACCAGGTTGATCGCCCCGCCCAGGGTGTTGGGGCCGTACAGCAATGAGGAGAAGCCCTTGGCCACCTCGATGCGGGACAGGTCGTAGGTGGTGAAGCGGCCCAGGTCGATGTTGCCGTCATAAGGCACATAGGTGGGCACGCCATCGATGAACACCGGCACCTGCAGGCGATCGAAGCCGCGCACGAACACCACCTGCTCGGCGCGGCCCCCCATGTAGGCGACGTTCACCCCGGGTGCCAGGGCCAGGGCCTTGTCCACGGTCTCGCGATCGTGCAGGCGCATGTCGGCGGCCTCGACCACCGAGCTGCCGGTGGCCAGCTTGTCGTCCTGGGGGGCGGCGACGCGGATTTCACCAAGGGTGAAGGGGGCTTGCGGGTCGGCGGCGGGTGCGGCCGAAGTGGCCATGGCGGCGAGCGCGGCCAGGGACAGGCGGGGGGCTAGCGACTTCATGACAGCTCCTTGCTGGGCCTTGCCTCCAAGGGCGTGCGGCCTCGTTATAGATTTTTATATACAGCGATGGGCGTTAAAAAACCCGTCGATCAGCCCTCCCCAGGGGATCGACGGGTTAGTTTCACTTGACAATTAAAGGGAGCATTGTCGAGCGGCGCTCATCCTAGCCTTGGGTGTGCTGGGAATCAACGGTGTATACAAAAATATATATCGATTGGTGCGAGAAAGTATCTGCGCGCCACCCTCAAGATCAACGCTGCACCTGTAGGCGCCGGCTTTGCCGGCGAATGGGCCGGTGCGGACAGCCCAACTGCCTGCACAGGATTCAACTCACCCGCAACCAGATCGCCGAGGCGTCATCGCTCATTTTGAAGCGTGGATGGCGCAGGCAGGCGGCGTCCTCCTGCTCGATCTCCCGCAGCGTACGCGCCAGATCAATCAGGCCGTGGTTCAGCAGGCGCTCGACGAATGTAGCCGGTGCATACGCTTGATAGGTGTCGAACAGTGCGGCGAAGCCATCGCTCATCAACACGATGTCATCGCCCTGCGCCACCGGAGCACGGTTGTAGCAGGTGCCTGCCCGGGACAACTCGGCATCGACGCCGAGCACGGCCCGAGGCCGTTCGCGGGCCTGGCGGCGGTCGGCCAGCACCGCGGGCGTGCGCACGTTGTGGGCACCGGTGCCAGGGCCCAGGGCAGCCGCTTCGCCGCGTTCCGCCTCGCGATCGGGCTCCGGCGTGAGGAAGGCGACGCCTTGAGTGCTGCGGTGCAGGACCACGCAATCGGCCAGGTGCGCGCAGACCAGTTCGTCGCCTTCCAGCGCCACGGCGGCGAACGCGGCGCGTGGCAGTTCCCAATGGGCCACAGGTTCGCGTCGGCGGTCTTGCCGGTAATCGTTGGCCAAGGTGTGGAACACCGTTTCGCACAGCGTCTGCAAAGGGCCTGAGGCCGCGCTGAAGGCCCGCTGCGCCGCATTCGCCAGCCAGGCAGCGCCGCCGCGCTCGCCCAGTAAACCGGGCACGCCAAGGTCGGTGGCGCCGTCGATCACCCAGGCATGGCGGTCGCCGCAGCCGATACGATCATCATTGGGCACGTCCGGCTTGCCGGCCAGGCTGAGGGTCTGGATCAGGTCGAAATGCATGGGGATCTCCGTGTCGGGGCAGGGGCGTGCATTGGCCCCCGACCTTGAACCCTGTGCTGGCGCACGTCAAATCCAGGGCATGGCTGGCAGTCATCAGCGTTGACCGACGATACGTTCGGTATTCAGGCGAGGGTCTTGGCCATCTCCGTCGTGGCCGCCCAGCCGAGCCCTGCATAGACTGGCCTGCCAGCCTCGGTCGCATGCAGCACGGCAAAGCCAAGGCCACGCTGGGCGAACTCGGCCTCGGCCAGTTGCATCAGCCCGCGGGCCAAGCCACGGCGTCGATGGCTGTGCTCGACGTAGACATTCAGCACATAGCCACGCAAACCCAGGGTCGGGTGGTTCGGGTGCGGCGGCCATTCAATGTCCATCAGGCCGATGGCGGCGACCGGGCGCTCCTGGTCCAGCAGCACGAAACCGTAGTAGCGGCCGTCTTCCAGGCGTGGCCGCAGCCAGGGGGCGAAGTGTTCGGTCATCAGGCGCAGGCGCTCCGGTGCACCACCGGCCTCGAGGAACATGGCCTCGCGATGGGCACAGACCATGGCATGGTCTTCGGGGCGCACGCGGCGCACGGTCAGGCCTGGAACGTCGATGTGGGTGGGGATGTCGGTCATGTCGGCTACCGGGGCGGAGTGTTCGATGCTAGGGGTTGCAGCCCAAGGGCGGCAGATACAGATGCGCGCTGAATCCGGCATACAGCACGCTTGCCGCGGTCGTCGCAACGAGGCGATGATCGGCGCCAACACCACGCCCATCGACGAGGCTTGCATGTCCATCGCCTTGCTTCTGCGTTGCCCCGACCTGAACAACGTGCGCCGCCATTACCGTGACGTGCTGGGTTTTACCGTCACGGATACCGCCCAGGGCACCCTGACCGCGCGCCTGCAAGGTTGCAGCCTGGTCTTCACCGAGCAGGACCTGTGGCAGCAGCCGGTGGGCTGCTCGGGGACGTTCTACCTGGTGATCGACGATGTCGAGGGCTATTACGCACAGATCAGGGACAAGGCCGACATCGCCTGGGCGCTGCAGGACATGCCTTACGGTTCGCGCGAATTCGGTGTGCGTGATTGCAACGGTTATCACCTGGCGTTCAGTCAGCACCAGGCTGGGCGGGGCGTTGCTTGAAGGGGGCGTCATTAGCACCCTCTCTTGCAGTGCTTGCGAGATCGAGCGCCGCCGGCGCGGCGTATCGCGGATGAATCTGCTCCTACATTCGTTGCAACGTTCCTGTGCCTGCCAGGGCTGGCACGCGCAAGAACGATCAAACCGGCCTCGCGCACACTTGCTAAGGTGGCCGCGCTGACTGAGGAGCAATGGAATGCGCGGCATCGAACACATCCTGTGGTACATCGAATCGGCCCTGGATACTGACCTGGACCTGGCAAGTGTCGGCAGGCATTTCGGCCTGTCGCCGTTCGCCCTGGCGCGCCAGTTCGTCGCCGCCACCGGCTGGCCGGTGATGCGGTATGTCCGGGCCCGGCGGCTGAGCCGGGCGGCCCAAGCCCTGCGTGAAGGCCACCCGGACATCCTGGACGTCGCCCTGGCGGCCGGCTACGGCTCCCACGAAGCATTCACGCGGGCCTTCTGCGACCTGTTCGGCGTTGCGCCGAGCCAGGTGCGTGGGCAGGCCCATGAACCGATCAATCTGGTGGAGCCCCTTCGCATGAAAGCACTGAACTTCGTCTCCCTGTCTGAACCCCGTTTCGAACACCGTCCCGAATTCATCGTCGCCGGCCTGGGCGAACGTTTCACCTTCGAGCGCAACGAGGGCATTGTGGGGTTGTGGCAGGCCTTCGATCCCTATGTCGGCAGGGTGCCTGGCCAGGTGGGTGATTTCACTTACGGGCTGTGCTGCAACCCGGGGGAGGATGGCAGTTTCGAGTACATCGCCGGGGTCGAGGTGGCCCGTACCGCCGAGCTTGCGGCGAATTTTCGCTTCTTCCGGCTCGCGGCGCGGGATTATGCGGTGTTCCGCCACCTGGGCCACGTGTCGATGATCCACCAGACGGTATTCACCGTGTTCAACCAGTGGTTGCCGGCGTCCGGCTACCAGGCCGCCGACGCGCCGGAGTTCGAGCTGTACAGCCCGGATTTCGATCCGATGCACGGCGTCGGCTACGTCGACCTGTGGATCCCCCTGGCCGGCCGCTGATCGCACGAGGCACTCCACGCGAGGTAGAGGGCTAGACTCGACGGGACATGGCAAGGGCACAGGAGCCACCGACATGACCCCGAAGAACAGCATCTGCCTCTGGTTCGACGGCGACGCCGAAGCGGCGGCGAACTTCTATGCGCGCACCTTCCCCGACAGCAGGGTGACCGCGGTGCACCAGGCCCCCGGCGACTACCCGTCCGGCAAGCAGGGCGATGTGATCACGGTCGAGTTCACGGTGATGGGCATCCCCTGCATCGGCCTCAATGGCGGGCCGATGTTCAAGCACAGCGAGGCGTTCTCGTTCCAGGTGGCGACCGATGACCAGGCGGAAACCGACCGTTACTGGAACGCCATCATCGATAACGGCGGTGAGGCCAGCGTTTGTGGTTGGTGCAAGGACAAGTGGGGGCTGTCGTGGCAGATTTCGCCGCGCGTGCTCACCCAAGCGGTGGGTGGTGCTGACCGGGCTGCCGCCAAGCGGGCGTTCGAAGCGATGATGACCATGGGCAAGATCGATATCGCGGCGATCGAGCAGGCGCTCAAAGGCTGAGAACCGGGCGAGCGAGGCGCATCTCTGCGCCGGCCTGTTCGCCGGCAAGGCCGGCTCCTACAGGTGTGGGGCTGAAGCTGAGGTGATCATCGCGTCTGCGTCACTTTGGTCCCATGGGCGGCAATACGCTTGCCGGCCTGCAAGCCAACTTCCATTGCCTGGCCATCGCGTTGCTTGCCTTGGCGCGCCTGGCCGACCAGTTCGGGAATCAACGGCCCTTCGGGCAGGTGCCGCCAGAACCGGCCGGGCAGGTGCTGGCGCAGGGCGTCCGGGTTGAGTCGAGCGGGGTTGAAGGTGTGCCGGTAGTAGGTGAGCCACAGCTCGGCGTCTGGATCTTCGGCGTTACGTGCCCACTGGCGCCATTCATCCGGGCAGTGGCGGTGGTGGTGCAGGTTCTCTCCGTCGAAGCGGATGCCGTCGTGCGGTGTCGCGATCAGCCAGCGCTGCCGCCCCAGGCGCTCGGCGAAATGGCCGCTGGCACTGTCGAGGATGTCGTGGGCGGGTTCGTGATAGGCCACCAGGTCCAGTTGCAGGCGTTCGGCCAATGCGGCAGGCAGTGGCACGAAGCGTACGAAGGCGTGCAGGTGATGGGCCTCGCGACCGACCTGCTTGATACGCCGCTGCAGTTCACTGCCCAGGCGGTCACCGGCAAGCATGGCGGTACGGTCACCATGGGCGACACGCCAGAGCACTTCGTAGAGCAGGTTCCAGCGTTGCTCGCCGCGATAGCGTCCGGCCTGCTCCAGCTGGGCCAGCAAGGCCGCCGGCACGCGGGCGCGAAACGGGCCTGGGCCTTCGGGCGCAGGTGCCGCTACCGCGAGCAGATCATCCATCGGGCCTTGGCCCCAGGTGACCTCGGCCGGGTCGATACCATGGCCGAGCAGCTGCCGAGCCTGGTCGCGCCAGGTGGCGAAGTCATCGTCGCAGTCGAGCGCGATCATCCCCACAAACCCATCTGCACTGGTGCCTGGGGCTCGCGCAGGCGGGCGCGCAGCAGGCCGCTGCGAAGTTCGGCCTGGGCCGGGCGGTAATCGCTGGTGACGATGAACGGGCGGGCCTTTTCCAGTACACAACGCAACTGGATCAGGTCGTCGTAGCGCACCCGTCGTTCACGGCGCAGGGCCACCAGCCGCTGTACGCTGCGCAGGCCGATGCCGGGGATACGTGCCAGCAGCGCCGGTTCGGCGCGGTTCACGTCAAGCGGGAACACATCGCGATTGGCCAGCGCCCAGGCCAGCTTGGGGTCGATATCCAGCGCCAGGTTGCCGGCTTCGCCCAGCAGCTCACCGGCCTTGTAGCCATAGCCGCGCAACAGGAAGTCGGCCTGGTACAGCCTGTGCTCGCGCAGCAGCGGCGGGGCGGCCAAGGGGACGCTGCCGGGGCTGTCGGGGATGGGGCTGAAGGCCGAGTAGTAGACGCGCTTGAGCCCGTACCCCTGGTACAGCGACTCGGCGTTGCGCAGCAGCGTGCTGTCGTCGGTGGTGTCGGCACCGACGATCACCTGGGTACTTTGCCCGGCGGGCGTGAAGCGCGGTGCCCGGGGCTCGCCGGCCACGGCCTGTTGCCCCTGGTGGATCACCCCCATGGCCTGGCGGATGGTGCTGGCCTGCTTTTCCGGTGCCAGGCGCTTGAGGCTGGCGTCGGTGGGCAGTTCGATGTTGACGCTCAGGCGGTCGGCCAGGCGCCCGGCTTCCTCGATCAGCAGCGGGTCGGCGTCGGGAATGGTCTTGAGGTGGATGTAGCCGCGAAAGCCGTGCTCCTCGCGTAGCAGGCGCGCCACTCTGATCAGTTGCTCCATGGTGTAGTCGGCCGAACGGATGATGCCGGAGCTGAGGAACAGGCCGCTGATGCAGTTGCGCCGGTAGAAGTCGAGGGTCAGGCGTACCACTTCCTCGGGGGTGAAGCGCGCCCGTGGCACGTTGCTGGAACGGCGGTTGACGCAGTACTGGCAATCGTAGAGGCAGAAGTTGGTGAGCAGTACCTTGAGCAGGGATACGCAGCGGCCATCCGGGGTGAAACTGTGGCAGATCCCCATGCCATCGGTGGCGCCAAGCCCGTCACGGCCTCGCGAGCTGCGCTTGGGCGCGCCGCTGCTGGCGCAGGAGGCGTCGTACTTGGCGGCGTCGGCAAGGATGCCGAGCTTGGCGATCAGTTGCATGGGGATTCTCGAAATACTGATTATTCATACAGTATTTCGGGGAGTGACTGATTGCAAGTGCCAGCTCGATCATGCCTGAGCAAATCAGTCGACTAAGCTTGACCCAGGCTCAACACCGCAGGCCCTGTGCCTGTGGGTTGCCGGTGCAGGCAAAGGCGAACACGGGAGCGCACATGAACATTGTGAAAAGAACGAAATGGGCCTTGCTCGGATTGGTCCTGGCATTGGGCGTGGGGAGCGCCCAGGCCGCCGACACCAAGCGGGTCGACGTGCTGCTGGTGGGCGGCGGCATCATGAGTTCGACGCTGGCGGTCTGGCTCAATGAGCTGGAGCCCGGCTGGACGATGGAGATGGTCGAGCGCCTGGACAAGGTCGCCGAAGAGAGCTCCAACGGTTGGAACAATGCCGGCACTGGCCACTCCGCGCTGGCCGAGCTCAACTACACGCCGGAGAAGGACGGCAAGATCGACATCAGCAAGGCGGTGGAGATCAACGAGTCGTTCCAGGTCACCCGGCAGTTCCTGGCCTGGCAGGTGAAACAGGGTGTGCTGAAGAATCCGCGTTCGTTCATCAATACCACGCCGCACATGAGCTTCGTCTGGGGGGACGACAATATCCGTTTCCTCAGGAAACGCTACGAAGCCTTGCAGGCCAGCCCGCTGTTCAAGCCCATGCAGTACTCCGAGGACCCTGCGCAGATCGCCAAGTGGGTGCCGCTGATGATGGAGGGGCGCGACCCCAACCAGAAACTCGCGGTGACCTGGACGCCCATCGGCACCGACGTCAACTTCGGCGAGATCACCCGGCAATACGTGGGTTATCTGCAGACCCGGCCGAACTTCGACCTCAAGCTGTCCACCGAAGTCGAGGGCATCAGCCGTAACGACGATGGCAGCTGGCACGTCACGTACAAGAACCTCAAGGACGGCAGCACCGCGGCCACCGACGCCAAGTTCCTGTTCATCGGTGCCGGTGGCGCCGCGCTGCCGCTGCTGCAGAAGTCGGGCATCGATGAAGCCAAGGACTACGCCGGCTTCCCGGTGGGCGGCTCGTTCCTGGTCACGGACAACCCGGCCATCGCCCAGCGGCACATGGCCAAGGCCTATGGCATCGCCGCCACCGGCGCGCCGCCGATGTCGGTGCCGCACCTGGACACCCGGGTGCTCGACGGCAAGCGCATGATCCTGTTCGGGCCATTCGCCACGTTCTCCACCAAGTTCCTCAAGCAGGGCTCGTTGCTGGACCTGGTAGCCAGCATGTCGTTGCATAACACCTGGCCGATGGTGCGGGTCGGGGTGCGTGAATTCGACCTGGTGCAGTACCTGATCGGCCAGTTGATGCAGTCGGAAGATGATCGTTTCGCCGCGCTGCAGACCTACTTCCCTGAAGCGAAGAAGGAAGACTGGCGCTTGTGGCAGGCAGGGCAGCGGGTGCAGATCATCAAGCAGGATGAAAACCTGGGCGGGGTGCTGAAGCTGGGGACCGAGATCGTGACGTCGAAGGATGGCAGCATCGCCGGTTTGCTGGGGGCCTCGCCGGGCGCCTCCACCGCGCCGCCGATCATGCTCGACCTGCTCAACAAAGTGTTCAAGGACAAGGTCGCCACCCCAGAGTGGCAGGCCAAGATCAAGCGGATCATCCCGTCGTACGGGATCCGCCTGAACGAGCATCCGGACAAGGTGCAGGAGGAGTGGAACTACACCAGCGAGGTGCTGCAACTGGCGCCCGCCGAAGTGCCTTGAGTCGTTTGCGATCCAGGTAGGAGCCAGCTTGCTGGCGAACCGCTTTCGCCAGCAAGCTGGCTCCTACAGAATGGATTGCGCAACTGCCTGGATCTGCTGGCGAAACCACCGTCGCAACGGATCGGCATGGGTGCGCGCATGCCAGATCTGCATCACTTGCACTCTGGGCAAGTCGAGCGGCAACGGATGGATGCGCAGGTCCGGATCACGCTCGACCGCCTCTTCGGCCAATGACCTCAGGCAGGTCAGCAGCAGGTCGGTGCCGCGCACAAGCCGTGTGGGTGCAATGAAGCTGGACAGGCCGGCAATGATCCTGCGCTCACGGCCCAGGCGGCGCAGCGCGCGATCGACGCGGCCATCCAGGTCGCCGGTCAGGGTGGTGATCAGGTGCTCGCACTCCAGGAAAGCCTCGAGGTTCATGCCTGCGGCCAGATGCGGGTTACCGACCGATGCCAGCACGACGAAGTCCTCGCTGAGCAGATGCTGCTGGTGGAAGGTGTCCGGCAAGTCGGTGTAGAAGCCGGCGATGGCCAGGTCGCAGGTGCCTTTCTCCAGTGCCTCACGCGGCAGTTCGCCACGGGTGTTGTGGGTGACCAGGGTGAGGTTCGGTGCCTGGCTGCGCAGGGTCGGCAGCAGGCCAGGCAGCAGTGTCTGTTCGAGGTAGTCGGTGCTGTATAGATGAAGGCGGGCAGGGCGGGCCAGGAAGTCCTCGTTGTCGCAACGCTCGAAGAAACCCCTCAATTGCTCGGTCAGCGCCTGAACCTGGGGCGCCAGTTCGTGGGCGCGTGGCGTCGGGGTGAGGCCGCGTGGCGCACGCACGAACAGCGGGTCGCCGAACTGGTGCCGCAACTTGTTGAGTTTGTGGCTGAGGGCCGGCTGGCTGAGGGCCAGGCGCTCTGCGGCTCGGGAGGCGTTGCGCTCCTCGTAGAGCACCTGGAACAGGTGCAGCAGGTTGAGATCCTTGTTGGCGATATTCATAAATTGGATTACAGGAATAAAGGCTTTCGAATTATCGAATCTTAGCGCGATGGTTAGCATGTGCCCATTCACATCCATTCGGAGGCGCCAATGCCCATCGCCATCTTCGCCACTGTCCACCCCCGGCCTGAGCACCGCGACACCATCGAAGCGGCCTTGCGCCTGATGGTCGAAAACAGCCGCGCTGAACCCGGCAACCTGCGCTATGACCTGTTCGCCCACGAAGGCGACTCACCGGCATTCGAATTGTTCGAACTGTATGCCGACGAGGCTGCTGTCGAAGCCCACCGCGCCAGCTCCCATTACCAGGCTTATCGCGCCGCCACCGTCGACTGGCTGGCCGCACCGACACGGGTGCAACTGGCCCGTGTACTCGATATCAGCCCATTCAACTGATCAGGAGATCATCATGTCCAGACTCGCAACCGTCGCCCTGGCCAGCGCGCTCATGGCTGGCGGCGCCGTCGCCGCGCCCAAGGGCGAGGTGCTGGTGCTGCTGTCCAGCGAAAACCAGCTGGCGCTCAAGGATGGCAAGCACTACCCGACCGGTTACTACCTCAACGAATTCGGCGTGCCCGCCGACCAGTTGCTCAAGGCTGGCTACAGGTTGGTGCTGGTCACGCCCAAGGGCAATGCGCCGAGCGTCGACGAGCGTTCCGTCGACCCGATGTACTTCGGTGGCGACCAGGCGGAAATGCTGCGTATCCGTCAGGTCGTCGAAAACCTGCCGGGCATCCACGACACGTTGTCGTTGACCCAGGTGCTGGCGGGTGACCTGGACCGTTACGCCGGTATCTTCATCCCAGGCGGGCATGCGCCGCTGATCGACCTGGCCAACAACCCCCAGGTAGGGGCACTGCTGCACCACTTCCACCAGGCTGGCAAGCCCACCGCCGCCATCTGCCATGGCCCCATTACGTTGTTGTCCGCGCAGCAGGATCCGGTGGCCTACCGCGCGGCCCTGGCCCGTGGCGAGGCTCCGGCGGCCCGTGACTGGCGCTACCAGGGTTATCGCATGACCATTTTCTCCGACCCGGAGGAGCAGGTGTTCGAGGGTTCGCTGAAGGGGGAGCGCTTGCAGTTCTATCCGGCGAAAGCGATGGCTGGCGCCGGTGGTGACATGAGCTATGCCGATGCCTGGAAGCCCCATGTGGTGGTCGATCGCGAACTGATCACCGGGCAGAACCCATTCTCCGACAAGGCGCTGGCCAAGGCGTTGTTGGAAAAACTGGACCAGGATGGCAAGAACGGCGGTTGAATCGTTGGCAACAAGCAAAGGCCCTGCTCCTCTGTCAGGGCCCTTGTCGCTCAGGTGCCAGTACGCTTGTGCGGCTTATGCGGGCGACCTGCGTAGGCGGACGTTTCGATGCTGGAAAAGGCTGTAATGGCAGCGTCGGTGAGGAAACTGTCGTACTGTGCCGATGCACGCAAGCGAGCCAGCTTTTCATCGGCAATGGCCTTGAAGTGGTTGACCGATGCAGTGAAATCGCCGGGCTTGGTCATGTTCTGAGGTCCTCTTGATCGAGAGCAGCGTAACCATGGGCAAGGTTGTAGGCAAGGCCAATACCCCTGACCTGGCGGAAGCCATCCTGAGTGTAGGCGGCGCGCGCCTGGGGGAGCGGATTTCTGATCACCACCCACTTCAAGCCAAGCATCCAGGCGTAATAGCGCACGGCACTCAGGCAAAGCGGCGCCACGTATCCCTTGGTCGCGAGTGCGTCGTCCGGATTGCGCTGCAGATACAGCACCATGATCTTTTCCTTGCTGTCCAGTGGGGACGCCCAACACATGCCAGCCAGATGGTCGTCATGCCACAGGGCGATGTCGAGGGCACGGGCGTGGACGTGCCTGGTTTTCCAGCGCGGTACCCGTTCCCAACCGAAATCGTGCGGGTCGGGAAGCCACTGTTCGTGCGCCGAGATGGCGCGGGTGTCGATTTCGCCGATCTCCAGCAGGCTGGCCATTTGCCCGTTCATTCGCTCGATCTCCAGCAGCGCTTGCCCCCTAGCGGCCCGTTTGAGCCCGGTGAGTTGGGCCAGAAGCTGATCATCCATGTCGTTCCTGTTCGAAGCAGAAGTGAGGTGCAACGAGGGTAACGATGATTGTGCCAGGAGTGGCCTGAGAGTCTCGGAGGTAGTTTCCCTTAGGGCTGTAGTATTGGTCCGAGCGTGGTGAGCCGGGGCTACCTTCAGCGTTTGGTCGGTCTGGTCAATCCATCGACCACCAGCACCGCCGCACCGGCCATGATGGCGATATCGGCCAGGTTGAAGACGCCGGTGTGCAGCGAGCCGACATTGAGTACCAGGTAGTCGACCACATGGCCATCGCGAAACACCCGGTCGATCAGGTTGGACAGGCCGCCCATGGCGATGAACCAAGCTGCGCAAGCTTTGACGGGTGCCGTTTGCCAGTGCTTGTAGGCCCAGGCCATGGCCCAGCAGCACACGATGCCCACGGCGACCACGAAGACCAGTAGCTTGAGGCCGGGCGCCAACCCCGCGCCGAGGCTGAGGAAGGCCCCGGGATTGAGGCTCAGGGCCAGGTCCAGCCAGAAGTTCTGGTTGCCGAGAACATAACTGTGGCTTTTCAGGGCGACCAGGGCGATGAGCTTCACCCACTGGTCGAGAATGATGAAGGCGACGCCCAGGATCAGGACGAGGGTACGGCTGGAGAACATGCTGGCAATTCCTGTGCTGCGCGGGCGCGGCCGTCCGGTATTGGCGGGCATGCCGACAGCGCGGCGAAGATAGCGCAGGCGGGTCTAGACTTAAAGCCTGGACCCGCATGACGCGCGGGCTGTGCAACCCTTCGACCACCGCCCCCGGGCCGGACATCGCCGACGGTGGCCTTCCGCTAGAGGAGGTCAGGTCATGGACGAGGCAAGGCTTCAGGAATTCATGGGCAGGTTGGTGGGCGACATGGGCGCGGCGGCGACCTTGGCCAATGTGGTGCTCGGTGACGAGCTCGGGCTTTACAGGGCCATGGCCGACAGCCTGCCGGTCACGCCCGAGGTGCTGGCCGAGCGCACCGGCTGCCAGCCCCGCTTGGTGCGTGAGTGGCTCAATGGCCAGGCCGCGGCAGGTTATGTGGAGCATCGCAATGGCAGCTTCACCCTCCCCGAGGAGCAGGCACTGACCCTGGCGCTCGAGGATTCGCCTGCCTACATGGCCGGTGGCGCGGCGGTGCTGGCTGCATTGTTCCATGACAAGGACAAGCTGGTGGCGGCCATGCGCGGCGACGGCGGGCTGGCCTGGGGCGATCATCACCCCTGCATGTTCAGTGGTACCGAGCGCTTCTTCCGCCCCGGCTACCGGACGTTCCTGGTGGCCGACTGGTTGCCGGCGCTGGACGGTGTGGTGGCCAAGTTGCAGGCCGGGGCGCAGGTGGCCGATGTGGGGTGTGGCCATGGCGCCTCGACCATCGTCCTGGCCCAGGCATTTCCGGCCTCGCATTTCGTGGGCTACGACTACCATGCCCCTTCGGTGAGCACCGCCATCGAACGTGCCCGGGAAGCAGGCCTGGGCGACCGGGTGAGCTTCGTCCAGGCGTCGGCCAAGGATTATCCCGGCCATGATCTCGACCTGGTGTGCTTCTTCGATTGCCTGCACGACATGGGCGACCCGGTCGGCGCGGCGCGCCATGCCTACAAGGCGTTGAAAGAGGATGGTACGGTGATGTTGGTCGAGCCGTTCGCCGAGGATACGCTGGACGCCAATATCAATCCGGTCGGGCGGTTGTTCTACGCAGCCTCGACCTTCATCTGCACGCCGAATTCGCTGTCGCAGGAAGTGGGGCTCGGGCTGGGGGCGCAGGCTGGCGAAGCGCGGCTGCGGGCGGTGTTCGAGGAGGCGGGGTTCACGCGGTTCCGGCGGGCGACGCAAACGCCGTTCAACCTGATCCTGGAGGCCAGGAAATAGAAACCGGGCTGCGCAGAAAAGAGAAGGGGCGCCATTCGGCGCCCCTTCATCCTGCAGCTTAGGCTTCAGCGTCCCATGGACGGTCGCCTTTCTCATCCTTGACGCGGGTCGGCAGGCCCATCACATCCAACGCCTTGAGGAACGGCTCGGCTGGCAGCTCCTCGACGTTGACCATGCGCCCGGCATCCCACTGGCCGCGGGCGACCAGCAGGGCGGCAGCCACCGGCGGCACGCCGGCGGTGTAGGAGATGCCCTGGCTGTCGGTCTCGGCGTAGGCTTCTTCGTGGTCCGCCACGTTGTAGATGAACACCTCACGCGGCTGGCCGTCCTTGGTGCCCTTGACCAGGTCGCCGATGCAGGTCTTGCCGGTGTAGCCCGGGGCCAGCGAGGCGGGGTCGGGCAGCACGGCCTTGACCACTTTCAATGGCACCACTTCCAGGCCTTCGGCGGTCTTGACCGGCTGCTCGGAGAGCAGGCCGAGGTTCTTCAGCACGGTGAACACGTTGATGTAGTGTTCGCCGAAGCTCATCCAGAAGCGCACGTTCGGCACGTTGAGGTTCTTCGAGATCGAATGAACCTCGTCGTGGCCGGTCAGGTACAGGTTCTGCGAACCCACCACCGGCAGGTCGTCGGTACGCTTGACCTCGAACATGGTGTTGCTGGTCCACTGGCTGTTCTGCCAGCTCCATACTTGCCCGGTGAACTCGCGGAAGTTGATTTCCGGGTCGAAGTTGGTGGCGAAGTACTTGCCGTGGGAACCGGCATTGACGTCGAGGATGTCGATCGAGTCAATGTGGTCGAAATACTGCTGCTGCGCGAGTTTCGCGTAGCTGTTCACCACACCCGGGTCGAAGCCGACACCAAGAATGGCGGTAATGTTCTTCTGCTGGCACTCTTCGAGGTGTTTCCACTCGTAGTTGCCATACCAGGGCGGGGTTTCGCAGATCTTGCCCGGTTCTTCGTGAATCGCGGTGTCCAGGTAGGCAACACCAGTATCGATGCAGGCGCGCAGCACCGACATGTTGAGGAAGGCGGAACCAACGTTGATCACGATCTGCGATTCGGTTTCGCGGATCAGTGCCTTGGTTGCCTCGACATCGAGGGCGTTGAGCGAGAAGGCCTGGATGTCGGCGGGTACCTTGAGGCTACCCTTGGCCTTGACGCTGTCGATGATGGCCTGGCATTTGGAGATGTTCCGTGACGCAATCGCAATACGACCCAGTTCGTCGTTATGCTGTGCGCACTTGTGGGCCACCACCTTGGCGACACCTCCTGCACCAATGATAAGAACGTTCTTCTTCAATTCAGCTGCTCTCCTTCATGAAAGCCTGTCTTACGACAGGCTCGAAACGTAGTCGTCGAAACCGAACTCGCGCACCACCTCGACGCTGCCGTCGAGTTGCTTGACCGCGATGGACGGCATTTTCAGACCGTTGAACCAGTTTTTCTTGACCATGGTGTAGCCGGCGGTATCGACGAACGACAGGCGGTCACCGATCTGCAGCGGCTTGTCGAACTGATATTCGCCGAAGATATCGCCGGCCAGGCACGACTTGCCGCAGACCATATAGGTGTGCGCGCCGTCGTTGGGGGCCATCTTGGCGTTGAGGCGATAGATCAGCAGGTCGAGCAGGTGCGCCTCGATCGAGCTGTCCACCACGGCCAGGTGCTTGCCGTTGTACAGGGTGTCGAGCACGGTCACTTCCAGCGAGGCGCTGTTGGTGATGGCGGCTTCGCCCGGCTCCAGGTAGACCTGCACGGCGTATTTTTCCGCGAAGGCTTTCAGGCGCGCACAGAAGGCATCGACCGCATAGTCTTCGCCGGTGAAATGGATGCCGCCACCGAGGCTGACCCACTCGACCTTGTGCAGCAGGTGGCCGAAGCGCTCTTCGATGTGCGACAGCATCTTGTCGAACAGGCTGAAGTCGCCGTTCTCGCAGTTGTTGTGGAACATGAAGCCGGAGATCTTCTCGATCACCTTCTCGATCTTTTCCGGGTCCCATTCACCCAGGCGGCTGAACGGGCGCGCAGGGTCGGCCAGCAGGTAGTCGGAGCTGCTCACCTGCGGGTTGACGCGCAGGCCGCGGACCTTGCCTTCGGACTGTTCTGTGAAGCGCTCGAGCTGGCCGATGGAGTTGAAGATGATCTTGTCGCAGTTCTCGAGCATCTCTTCGACTTCATCGTCGGCCCAGGCCACGCTGTAGGCGTGGGTTTCGCCTTCGAACTTCTGGCGGCCGAGCTTGAGCTCGTACAGCGAAGACGAAGTGGTGCCATCCATGTACTGCTGCATCAGGTCGAACACCGACCAGGTGGCGAAGCACTTGAGGGCGAGCAGGGCCTTGGCCCCGGACTGCTGGCGCACGTAGGCAATCTTTTCCATGTTGCCCAGCAGCTTTTGTTTATCGATGAGGTAGTACGGCGTCTTGATCATTTAAAGGCCCCCGGCCAGGCCGGCCAAAAAAAGGACACGCATTGTGCCTTCACTTGCCACTATTCGAAAGGGCGCAAGGCGCATTTCGTCTGAGTTGCGTGGGTCAGAGGCCCAGTTGAACAGAAGATTGTGACTGTCCGGGGCTGCGCTCAGGCTCCGCGCCTGCACGATGTGTTGTTGATCCTGGCCCGAGGGCGTATAAACTGCACCCACTTTTGGCCGGTCGCTTCCTGAACCGGCCGCTGAAACAAAGAGAGTCGATATGGGCGCACAGTGGAAAGCCAAGCATAGAGAAACGGCGGCCAACGCCAAGGGCAAGATCATGGGCAAGCTGGCCAAGGAGATCCAGATCGCGGCCAAGTCCGGCGCCGACCCGGACATGAACCCACGCCTGCGCCTGGCCATCGTCCAGGCCAAGAAAGCCTCGATGACCCGTGAGACCCTGGAGCGTGCGATCAAGAAAGGCGCAGGCCTGGACGGCGAGGCCGTGCAGTACCATGCCGTCAGCTACGAAGGCTTCGCCCCGCACCAGGTGCCGCTGATCGTCGAGTGCCTGACCGACAACATCAACCGCACCGTGGCGCAGATCCGCGTGCTGTTCCGCAAGGGCCAGCTGGGCGCCAGCGGTTCGGTGGCCTGGGACTTCAACCATGTCGGCCTGATCGAGGCCACCCCGGAAGGTGACGCCGACCCGGAAATGGCGGCTATCGAAGCCGGTGCCCAGGACTTCGAGGAAGGCGAGGAAGAGGGTTCGACCCTGTTCATCACCGACACCACCGACCTGGACGCGGTGCAGAAGGCCCTGCCGGAGCAAGGCTTCACCGTGACGTCGGCGAAGATCGGCTACACCCCGAAGAACCCGGTGAGTGCCGCCAGCCTCAGCGCCGAAGCGTTGGCCGAGGTCGAGGCATTCCTCGAGGCGATCGACGAGAACGAAGACGTGCAGAACGTCTATGTCGGCCTGACCGACTGATCTACCCAGCGCTTCACCGGCAAGCCGGCTCCTACACGCAGTTCCCCCGTAGGAGCCGGCTTGCCGGCGAATGGGCACTTGGATTCAACACAGGGGAGCCTGCATGAACCCCACCTTCGCCTCCCTCAGCCTCGCCCACCTGCGCACCCTCGACTGCCTCCTGCACCTGAAGAACCTCAGCCACGCCGCCGAGCGCCTGGGCTGCAGCCAGCCCGCGCTCAGCCGCCAACTCGCCCACCTGCGCGAAGCCTTCGACGACCCGTTGCTGGTGCGCCAGGGCCGTGGTTACGTGCTCAGCGAGCACGCCGAGGCACTGGTAGAACCGCTACGCCAGGTGCTGGACGAGCTGAGCGCTTTGCGCCAGCCCGCCGCCTTCGACCCGGCCCGTTGTGAACGACGTTTCTGCCTGGCCGCGTCGGACTATGTGGCCGAGCACATGCTGCCATTGCTGGTGGCGGCACTTGAACGTGAAGCGCCGGGGGTGTCGCTGGAGTACCGCACCTGGCAGGCCGGGCAGTACGCCTTGCTGGCCAGTGGCGAGATCGACCTGGCCACCACGCTGTTCGACGAGTCGCCGCCCAACCTGCACGGTCGCCTGCTCGGCGAGGACCGTGCGGTGTGCCTGATGCGGCACGACCATCCACTGGCCGTATGCGCCGAACTCAGCCAGGACGACTACCTGGCGTTCAAGCACGTGCGGGTGTCCGGTGGCGGCGACAAGGACAGCTTCATCGACCGCCACCTGCGCGCCCAGGGCATGCAACGGCGAATCAGCCTGGAGGTACCGTTCTTCAGCGCCATGGTCCAGGTGCTCGGCAACGGCCAGGCGCTGGCCACGGTGCCCGAGCATATCGCCACGCAGTTGGCGCGGATCCATGGCCTGACGTGGCGGCCGATGGAGTTCATCACGCATACCCAGCGTTACTGGGTGGTCTGGCACCAGCGCCTGCAAGCCTCGGCCGAGCACCGCTGGTTGCGCAACCGGGTGTTCGAGCTGTGGCGTCAGTCGCAGTTCGGTGTGCAAGGCGGGCATGCAGCATTGCCATAGCAGGTATGCGCGATACGGGGTTATTCATTGGCAAGAGGCCGCCTAGACTGCTGGGCATCGAGTTGTCTGCAACAGCCAGTTCGCCGGCAAGCCGGCTCCTACGTAGGAGCCGGCTTGCCGGCGAACTGGCCGGTACAGGCAGCGGACAACCCACAGGAGACCGCCGAGTGACCCCCGAACAATTCCGCCAATACGGCCACCAGTTGATAGACCTGATCGCCGACTACCGCCAGACCGTCGCCGAGCGCCCGGTCATGGCCCAGGTCGAGCCCGGCTACCTCAAGGCCGCCTTGCCCGATACGGCTCCGCAACAGGCCGAACCCTTCGAGGCGATCCTTAAAGATGTCGACCAACTGCTGATGCCGGGGCTGTCCCACTGGCAACACCCGGACTTCTACGGCTACTTCCCCTCCAACGGCACGCTGTCGTCGGTGCTGGGCGATTTCCTCAGCACCGGCCTGGGCGTGCTCGGCCTGTCCTGGCAGTCCAGCCCGGCCTTGAGCGAGCTGGAGGAAACCACGCTCGACTGGCTGCGCCAACTGCTGGGGCTGTCCAGCCAGTGGAGCGGGGTGATCCAGGACACCGCCTCGACCAGCACCCTGGTGGCGTTGATCTGCGCCCGGGAACGGACCACCGACTACGCCCTGGTGCGTGGCGGCCTGCAGGCCCAGGCCAAGCCTCTGGTGGTTTACGTCAGCGCCCACGCCCACAGCTCGGTGGACAAGGCTGCGCTGCTGGCTGGTTTTGGTCGCGACAATATTCGCCTGATTCCCACCGACGAACAGTTCGCCATGCAGCCCGAAGCGCTGCGTGCAGCCATCGCCAAGGACCTGGCCGCGGGCAACCAGCCTTGTGCCGTGGTCGCCACCACCGGCACCACCACCACTACCGCGCTCGATCCGCTGCGCGCGATCGGTGAGATCGCCCAGGCCAACCAGCTGTGGCTGCATGTCGACTCGGCCATGGCCGGTTCGGCGATGATCCTGCCGGAATGCCGCTGGATGTGGGACGGCATCGAGCTGGCCGACTCGGTGGTGGTCAATGCCCACAAGTGGCTGGGCGTGGCGTTCGACTGCTCGATCTACTATGTGCGCGACCCGCAGCACCTGATCCGGGTGATGAGCACCAACCCCAGCTACCTGCAATCGGCCGTCGATGGCGAGGTGAAGAACCTGCGTGACTGGGGCATCCCGCTGGGGCGCCGGTTCCGCGCGTTGAAGCTGTGGTTCATGCTCCGTAGCGAGGGCGTGGAGAACCTGCAGCAGCGCCTGCGCCGCGACCTGGACAATGCCCGTTGGCTGGCCGAGCAGGTGCAGGCGTCGGGTGAGTGGGAATTGCTGGCACCGGTGCAGTTGCAGACCCTGTGCATTCGTCATCGGCCTGCCGGACTGGACGGTGAGGCGTTGGATGCCCATACCCGTGGTTGGGCGGATCGCTTGAATGCCTCGGGCGACGCCTATGTGACGCCCGCTACCCTGGAAGGGCGCTGGATGGTGCGGGTGTCCGTCGGCGCGCTGCCGACCGAACGCGAGCATGTGCAGCGCCTGTGGCAACGCCTGCAAACCGTCGTCGCCTGACCCTGTATGTAGGAGCCAGCTTGCTGGCGAACCGAAGGCACACCGAGTTGGCTGAGTTCGCCAGCAAGCTGGCTCCTACACCGATCCTTGCATCAACAGCTTGAGCGATGCGTCGAACTGCTTCAGCGCATCGGCCTGCACGGCTTGCTCTTCATCCAGTTGGCGCACCAGGTCGACCCCCTTGGCCTGCTTGCTCGCCACCCCCTCGGCGCGGCCGATGTAGGTCAGCTGGTCATCGAAGAACCGCGCCACCACGCTGGCCTGGATCGCCTCGCTGCCGGGGCTGGCCAGTTGGCTGCGGGCATCGAGCAGCACGATCACATCCGGACGGTCGGCGAGCAGGGTGTCGAGGTCGTCGTAGAACGTGACTTCGGCGAACGTCTGGGCGAGCGATTGCGCCAGCCATGCATAGGCCTGGCTGCCACCCAGGGTGGCTACCGGCGTGCCCTTGGTGGAGCCCGGCACGGCCTGGTCGCGATGACGTTGCAGGTAATCCAGGGTCGCGGCGGCGTTGCGCCCCAGCAGCACCGCCACATGCTGGCCATGGCTCAGGGTGACGCTGGACAACTCGGTGGCCGAGTAGAAGTGCCCGTAGGGTTGTGTCTGCTGCTGGCTGGCGGGCGCCGCGCAACCCGCAAGGGCGGCGAACAGGGCCAGCAGGGCGGCGAGCATGCCGGTTTTCATGGGAGTTGCCTCGTCGAAGTGCCAATGCCGCCATCTTCCTCGCGCGAAGCAGCGGACGGAACTCGATGGCAGGCATGGTGGCTATCGACGGCGTCGATGGTTCAGCGTGGCGCGCTCATGAACTGCAAGATGCGTTCGCGCAGCCAGCGCTCGGCCGGGTCATTGTCGTGGGCGCTGCTCCAGGCCATCGACAGTTCGGCCTCGCTGACATCGAAAGGCGCCGGGTCGGCGCGCAAACTGCCGTCGTCGGCCAGGGCGCAGGCGGCGTAGTCCGGCACGGTGGCGATCATTTCGGTGTTGCGCAGCAGTGCGCGCAGGCTGCCGAATTGCGGCACCGCCAGCACCACCTTGCGCGTGCGGCCGATGCGCGCCAGGTCCAGGTCGATATTGCCGCTCATGTCGCCGGAGAACGACACCATCACATGGGGGCGGGCGCAGTACTCGTCGAGGGTCAATGGCCCGGGGCGGTCGTCGGCGCGCAGCACCCGCACGCCAATGTCGCGCAGTGTGCGGCGTTTCGCGTTGGCCGGCAGGTCGGTGGTATAGCTGACCCCCACCGAGATCTCGCCGGAAGCGAGCAGGCCCGGCATCAGCAGGAAGTTGGCCCGGCGCACCACCACGCTGATTTGTGGTGCTTCCTGGCGCAAGGCTTCGAGCAGGGCGGGGAACAGGCCGAACTCGGCATCGTCCGACAGGCCCAGGCGGAACACGTTGCAGCTGCTGGCCGGGTCGAACGCCTTGGCCCGGCTGATCGCCGCCGAGATCACATCCATCGCCGGTGCCAGCTCACCGAAGATCTGCAACGCTCGTGGCGTGGGCTCCATGGCCCGGCCATTGCGGATTAGCAGCGGGTCGTCGAACAGGTCGCGCAGGCGGGCGAGGGCGGCGCTGACCGTGGGTTGGGTGATGAACAGCTTTTCGCCGACCCGGGTGAGGTTGCGTTCGAGCATCAACGCTTCGAACACCACCAGCAGGTTCATGTCGACGCGGCGCAGGTCGTTGCGGTTCATGCAGGGCCCTTGGACGGAGGAAAGTGCCGATTCAAGCACAGATCCGGGCGCGAGGCTTGTACCGATGTGCCTGGCGTGGCGGCTGACAGACCCACGCTATCAACCTTCAATACTGCCTCTATTAGACCTCTGCCCAAGCTCGACTAGTCTTTCCCCTGGCCCCGCGAAAAGCCGTCGCGGGATGCGTGGCGGTGCACACCGGCCACACCTGATGAGGGGTAGGCCCGGGCCTTGCGCCCGGCCGATCGAATACCTGGCGCCGCGTTCACAACAATGCCCGGAAACCTGGACAGATCCGACCCAAAAGGTAGAAGCAGATGTCGAACGAATCGAAATGCCCGTTCCATCAAACCGCTGGTGGTGGCACCAGCAACCGTGACTGGTGGCCCGACCAGCTCAACCTGAAGATCCTCCACCAGCACTCGCGCAAGTCCGATCCGATGGACCCGGACTTCGACTACGCCAAGGCGTTCAAGAGCCTCGATTTCCAGGCCCTGAAAAAAGACCTGAACGCCTTGATGACCGACTCTCAGGACTGGTGGCCGGCCGACTTCGGCCACTACGGCCCACTGTTCATCCGCATGGCCTGGCACAGCGCCGGCACCTACCGCATCGGTGATGGCCGCGGTGGCGCCGGCTCCGGCCAGCAACGCTTCGCCCCGCTCAACAGCTGGCCAGACAACGTCAGCCTGGACAAGGCCCGGCGCCTGCTGTGGCCGATCAAGCAGAAGTACGGCAACAAGATTTCCTGGGCTGACCTGATCGTGCTCACCGGCAACGTCGCCCTGGAGTCGATGGGCTTCAAGACTTTCGGCTTCTCCGGCGGCCGCGCCGATGTCTGGGAGCCGGACGAGGATGTGTACTGGGGCTCGGAAAAGGTCTGGCTGGGTGGCGACACCCGCTACGGCAAGGCCGAGGCGCCCGGCAAGGGCGACCTGGTAGCGGAACCGGCCAAGCACCCGCAAGAGCAGGGCCGCAACCTGGCCGGTGAGCGCAACCTGGAAAACCCGCTGGCCGCCGTGCAGATGGGTCTGATCTATGTCAACCCGGAAGGCCCGGAAGGCAACCCCGACCCGGTCGCCTCGGGCAAGGATATCCGCGACACCTTCGGCCGCATGGCCATGGACGATGAAGAGACCGTGGCCCTGATCGCCGGTGGCCACGCCTTCGGCAAGACCCACGGCGCGGGCCCCGCCGACAACGTCGGTCCCGAGCCGGAAGCGGCGGGCCTGGAGCAGCAAGGCTTTGGCTGGCACAACAAGTTCCGCTCCGGCAAGGGCGGCGACACCATCACCAGCGGCCTGGAAGTGACCTGGACCTCGACCCCGACGAAGTGGAGCAACGAGTACCTGAACAACCTGTTCAACTTCGACTGGGAACTGACCAAGAGCCCTGCAGGCGCGCACCAGTGGCGGCCGAAGGACGGCAAGGGCGCCGACACCGTGCCCGATGCCCATGACGCCACGAAACGCCATGCGCCTTCGATGCTCACCTCTGACCTGGCGCTGCGTTTCGACCCGATCTACGAACCCATCGCCCGGCGCTTCAAGGACAATCCCGACCAGCTCGCCGACGCGTTCGCCCGCGCCTGGTACAAGCTGATCCACCGCGACATGGGCCCGCTGGCGCGTTACCTGGGCCCGGAGATGCCCAATGAGGAACTGTTGTGGCAGGACCCGCTGCCCAAGGCGGGCCCTCAGCCAAGCGAAGCCGATATCGCCGGGCTCAAGGCCAAGGTGCTGGCGTCGGGGCTGAGTGTTGCCGAGCTGGTTGCCGCCGCCTGGGCCTCGGCCTCGACCTTCCGCGGTTCCGACAAGCGCGGTGGTGCCAACGGTGCCCGGGTGCGCCTGGCACCGCAGAATGGTTGGGCGGCGAACCAGGGTGTCGACAAGGTGCTGGCGGCACTGGAGAAGATCCGCAGCGAGGGAGGTAACAAGATCTCCCTGGCCGACCTGATCGTGCTGGCTGGCAGCGCGGCGGTGGAGAAGGCCGCCAAGGATGCCGGGCACACGATCAGCGTGCCGTTCCACCCGGGGCGCGTGGATGCCTCGCAGGAACAGACCGATGTCGAGTCGTTCGCCGTGCTGGAGCCCCTGGCTGACGGCTTCCGTAATTTCAGCAAGGCGCGCTACAGCGTCAAGGCCGAGAAATTGCTGCTGGACAAAGCCCAGTTGCTGACCCTCACCGCGCCGGAACTGACGGTGCTGGTTGGCGGCCTGCGTGTGCTCGGTGCCAACCATGGCGGCAACAAGGAGGGGGTGTTCACCGACAAGCCCGGCGTGCTGACCAACGACTTCTTCCGCAACCTGCTGGACATGGGCGTGGAGTGGAAGCCGACCTCGGCGGACAACGAGCACTTCGAGGGCCGTGACCGCAAGACCGGCGCGGTGAAGTGGACCGGTAGCCGGGTCGACCTGGTGTTCGGCTCCCATGCGCAGTTGCGTGCCCTGAGCGAGGTGTACGGCAGCAGTGATGCCGCCGCGAAGTTCGTCAAGGACTTCGTCGCGGCCTGGGCGAAGGTGATGGAGCTGGATCGCTTCGACCTCAAGTAGCCAACCTGTCGCAAAAAACCGCCCCACAGGTTTGCCGCCTGTGGGGCGGGCGCGTTTTCAGGCCATGCCGGGCGCTCTACAGCAGATCGGCCAGTTGCCTGCCGGCATGGCGCACTTGGGCAAGGGTCAAGGAGGCGTAGCCGAGCACTATCGCCGGTGGCGGTCGCACATCCATGCAGAACCGCTGCAGCGGTTGCAGGTGCAAGCCGACTTCCGCCGCCCGCTGGCACAGGTGGTCCGCGTCGCTGCCAGCGGGCAGTCGCAGCAGGCAATGCAGGCCGGCATGGTCGCCGTGAAGGGTGAACCGCCCGGGCGCGTGCTGTTGCAGCACGGCGGCCAGGGCGTCGCGGCGTTGCTGGTAGGTGTGCCGGGCGGTGCGCAGGTGGCGCAGCAGGCCGCCGCGCTCGATCAGGCTGGCCAGGGCAAGCTGTTCGGCCACGCCGACGGCGCGGCCGGTCAGTTCGACACGGGCCAGCAAGGCGGTGCGCCAGGCCTTGGGGACCAGTAGGTAACCGACCCGCAGGCCGGCGAACAGGGTCTTGTTGAAACAGCCGCAGAAGATCACCCGGTCACCTTGGTCCAGCGCCTTGAGCGCCGGCAATGGCGCGCTGTTGTAGTTGAACTCACTGTCGTAGTCGTCCTCGATGACCCAGGCCTGTTCACGCTGTGCCCAGTCCAGCAACGCCAGGCGCCGCGACACCGGCAGGGTGGCGCCGGTCGGTGCCTGGTGCGCAGGCGTGAGGTAGAGCAGGCGGGCGCCGCAGCCGGGCAGGGCGTCACTGCGCAGCCCGTCGTCATCCACCGGCACTGCCCGCACCTGGGCGCCGGCCTGGCGCAGCAGCGCGGCGGCGGCGGGGTAGCCGGGGTCTTCGACGGCGGCGATATCGCCTGGGCGCAGGAGCGTGGCGATGACCAGTTCCAGGCTGTCGCGAATGCCATGGGTGATGATCAGGTCGTCGGCCGAGCAGGCGATGCCACGGTGCTGGGCCAGGTAACCGGCCAACTGCTCACGCAACGCAGGCGAGCCTTGCGCCTTGGCGTGAGCGAGTTGGTCGGGCGAGGCGCCGTTCAAGGCCTGGGTCAGCAGTTGCGCCCATTGCCGAGGGGGAAACAGCGCGGGATCGGGCAAGCGGGCCACGAAAGGTACGCCGGCACGGACCCGGGTTTCCAGCGGGGACGGTATGCCGCTGGCCGCGAGTGCCGGTGTGGCGTTGCCCGCGCCGAGCAGATGCTCGGGCACCACGGCGCAGACACGGCTGCCGGAACCGCTGCGCCGTTCGATGTAGCCCTCACTGCGCAGACGGTCGAATACCACTTCCAGCGTGCCGCGCGACAGCCCCCAGCGTGCCGCCAGGGTACGGCTGGAGGGCAGCGCCGCCCCCGCGAGCAGGCGTCGTTCGAGGATGGCGTCGCGCAACGCCTGGTAGGCGCCTTGCTGCTTGCCGAGGCCAGGCGTGGAAGGCAGCGGCAGGTCGAGGGGCAGGGCAGTCTTGCCGCGAGACATAGTGGTCTACTCATTTCCGTGCCAAATGGCTCTGAATACTAGACCGCTTTCACTCTACCCTGCGAGCGTCTTGTGCTTGTGGAGCTGTGCCGATGTTCACCCTTCGTCCCCTGACCTCATGGGGCTGGTCGTGTTTGCTGCTGGCGTTGGTGTGCCTGCCCCGTGTCGCCCTGGACCTGTACCTGCCGGCCTGGCCGCAGATGGCCCGGGCATTGGAGGTGCCGCCCGCCCAGGTGCAATTCAGCCTGACCGCCTACATGCTTGGCTACGCCGTGTGCATGCTGCTGGCCGGGCCGTTGTGCGACCTTTGGGGGCGGCGGCCCCTGTTGCTGGCGGGGCTCGGCCTGTATGGCGTGGCCACCCTGGGCTGCCTGCTGGCGGTGGACCTGCCGAGCCTGTGCATCGCGCGTTTCTTCCAGGCCCTGGGCGGCTGTTGCGGGCCACTGGTGGCCAGGGTGATGGTGCGCGATCGGTTTGCCGCGCACGACCAGGCGCGCCTGCTGGGGCTGCTGTCCAGCGGCATGGCCATCGCGCCGCTGCTGGCACCTGTGTTCGGCAGCCTGCTGCTGGAGGTACTGGGGTGGCGCGGGTTGTTCGGCGGGTTGTTGATAATCGGCTTGCTGAGCCAGGTGCAGGCGATTCGTTACCTGCCGGAAACGCGCCCAGCCGATGCGCCACCGCCACGGCTGCGCCACGCCTGGCGCCAGGTGCTGGGCAGTCGGGTGTTCTGGCGCAGCTCGCTGGTGATCGGCTGCGCCTATTGCAGTTACTTTCCCTTCATCAGCGAATCTTCGTTGCTGCTGCAACACGGCCTGGGTTTGTCGCCGCAAGTCTATGGACTGGTGCTGGGCGGGACAGTGGCCGCCTATGCGGCAGGGTCGCGCGGCTATGGCCCGTTGGTCCGACGCCTGGGCAACGAGCGGGTGATCGCCCTTGGGTGCGCCATCAACCTGGCCGGCAGCGCAGGGCTGCTGGCCCTGCAACTGGCGGACGCGAGCCTGTGGGCACTGCCCCTGGCGCTGTTGCCGGTGATGCTTTCGGTGGGGCTGATCATCCCGGCGTGCCAGTGGGCCGTGCTGCAGCCCTTCGCTGCGATTGCCGGCACGGCCTCGGGCGGGTTCTTCTTCGTGCAGATGCTGCTCACGGCGCTGAGCAGCGCGCTGACCGGTGTATGGTCCGACGGTAGCGCATGGCCGATGGTGGGTATGACGGTGGCGGCGAGCGCCTTGTTGCCGGGGGTGTTGTGGGTGACCGCGAGCAGGCCACGGGCTCGGGCGAAACACGTGCTGCTGGCGGGGGAATGAGCCCAGACCTTCAAGGGGTTTGACGACAAGGTTGCAGCGCCTATGAGATCGAGCGCCGCCCACGCGGCGCATCGCGGATACAGGTATGTTTCGGGCCAGTTATGGCAGGGAGGGTTTGTCGGTTGGCGCTGTAGGAGCGGATTCATCCGCGATGTGCCGCGCGGGCGGCGCTCGATCCCAAGAGCACTGCCAGGCTAACGCCCAGCACACTGGCAACAACACCGTTCCATCATTCCCGGTCGCAACCGGTCGGTACCGGCCATGAATGCGCCGGACGCTGGTCCTTCACCGCCTCAGGCACATCTATCGGTGCTTCGCCCGGCCCCAGCAGCGTCTCGATCTCACGCACGCTGCGCAGGTAGGGCGTCAGGTCGGTGCCCAACCCGGCCTGGTGCGGGATCCACCAGGCGATGACTTGCGGCTGCCCAGCGTCATCCTCGGTCAACAGTACCTTCCAGAACACCTCCGGTGTGGCGATGCCATGGCTCTGGGCGAAGTAGTCATTGGCCAGCGCCTCGCCTTCATGGCCGAACACCACGCCGCCGATCACCTTGGTTGGATGCCGGTCCCGATAACATTCGCTGAGCAGTTCGGTCTGGTACCACGTCTGGCTATTGTGCGTGGCCAGCTGCGGGACGATATTGCTCATCAGGTTGGAGGCATCCATTGCCGCGCGGTCGTCATCGAAATGGTTGTTGGCCGCCAGGTGACCACGGTGGAAACCCTTGGGCTGCGAATAGGCCTTGGCCGACAGCTGGCCCACGCAGCCCGGGGGCAGGTCGCGATCGATGCGGAAGTTGTCCTTGCGCTCCAGGTGGCCCTCGTCCCGGTCGAGGGTGAAGGTGAAGCGGTGGGGCTCGCCACGCTGGCAGTCGTACCAGAGCTGGAAACGGCCGCGGTCGAGCAGGGTGAGCTTGGCAGGTGGTGAAGGCAGTGTCTCGGGTGGGGTGGGGGACGGTAGCCGAGGGGCGCAGGAAGTCAGGGTGAGAACGAACAGCAGGAACAGCAAACGGCGCATGGCGCGTCATCCTTGGACGAACAACGAAGGCGAGCTTGCTCCGCAAGGAAATACCTTGCGGAACAAACAGTTGGGCGCATTCTACCGACCTGCGCCCAATGCTTCACTCATCCAGGAGCGCGAGTATGGCGCCTGCTGGGCGGGTGATCGCGGCTGAAGCCGCTCCTACGGGGTTGCATGGCTTCAGAAGCGCACGTCCATCGCCACCTCGAAGGTGCGTGGCGCGCCCATGTAGTACTGGGTGCCGTAGGCCTGCTTGGCATATACCTCGTCGGTGAGGTTGCGTACCCGTCCGGTCAGGGTGGTGTGCGCGTCCAGGCGGTAGCGGGCGAAGGCGCCGAACAGGGTGTAGGCCGGGGCCTTGAGGGTGTTGGCGTTGTCGGCGTACACCGAGTCGACATAGCGTGCATCCACGCCGGCCGACCAGGCCGGGGTGAAGCTGTAGGTCAGCCACAGGTTGCCGACATTGGCCGGCACGTTGACCGGCGCATTGCCCTTGCGCGACACCGACACGCCATTGACCGCTTCGTTGAACTCATCGTACTGGGCATCGACGTAGGCGTAGTTGGCTTCGGCGAGCAGCTTCGGGGTGACCTGCAGGCGCCCGGACAACTCGATGCCACGCGAGGTCTGCTGGCCCGCCTGGACAGTCAGGTTGGGGTTGCTGGAGTCGCGCACGGCGAAGTCCTTGCGCACGATCTGGTACACCGCCACGGTCGCCGCGCCGCGCCCATCGAGGAAGTCGAACTTGCTGCCGGCTTCCCACTGTTCACCCTTGGACAGGTCGAACAACCCCACGTTGGAGTAGGTGGCTGCGGCCAGCGAGCCGGCCGGCAGGTCGGCGGCGGTGCTGTATTGCACATAGACGCTGGCCGATGGGGTCAGTGCGTAGGTCAGGCCGACCCGCCCGGACAGCGGCTCCCAGCGCCGCTCGAAGTAGGCGGGCGACGTGGGGCTGACGGCACCGTAGTTGTTCACCTCCATGTCCAGGTAGTCGTAGCGCAGGGCCGTGAGCAGGGCCAGGCGATCGGTCAGCGCCAGGCGGTTCTCGGCGAACAGGGCGCGGTTGACGACTTCGTGGTGACGCTGGCGGGTGAGGCCACGGTTCACGCCAGGGATGGCGTCGAAGCTGCCGGGGTCGAAATGGTCCGGGTCGACCACGTCGCTCCAACTGCTGGAGGTGGGGTAGAGGTCCTGGCGCATGCGTGACCAGTCCAGGCCCATGGCCCACTGGGTCGGCAGGCCGAACAGGCTGTTGTCGTGGCGCAACTCGACACGGTCGCCGAGCACGCTCTGGGCGTGGCGTTGCAGGTAGGGGCTGGCGCGCACCACGTTGCCTGCGCCGTTGTAGCGATAGTTCTCGACGTTGCGGTAATCGCGCTCGGCTTTGTAGTGGTACAGGGTGTTATGCACGCTGGTGCTGTCGCTGAACTGGTAGTCGAGCATCGAGCGCAGCCAGCGCACGCGTTGTTCGTAGCGGCCGTCGGCGACGTTGTAGTTTTCGAAGCGGCGGCTGTTGTCGATCTTCATGGTGCTGCGCCCAGGCAGGATCGGCGAGCCCCAGTATGGGCTGTCTTCCTTGTCCTCCTGGTACTCCACGGCGAAGGTGTGGGTGAGGTCGGGAGTGAGGTCGCTGAGCACGGAAAAGGCCAGGCTGTCGGTCTTGCGCTGGTTGCGGTCGATGTAGCCGTTGCCCTGGCTGCGGCTGAAGTCCAGGCGGGCGAAATGACGGGCGTCGGCGGGGTTGCTGGCCAGGGCCTGGTTGATGCCGAAGGTGTACTCGGCGTCGTCGTAGCTGCCATAGCGGATGCGCCCGTCGACGGTCTGCTGGTCGCGGCTGGCGAGCTTGGTGATGTAGTTGATCGAACCGCCCACGGAGCCAGCGCCGTGCAGGAACGACGACGGGCCTCCCAGCAGCTCGACACGGTCGATCACCCAGGCGTCGACCGGGCGGGTGGCGCTGCTGTAGCCCAGGTTGATGCCGTTGTAGAGCTGGGTCACCTGGCTCTGGGTGAAGCCCCGGTAGGTGACGAAACCGCCGTAGCCCGGGTTGGCCGAGGCGTTGACGCCGGTCATGGCGTTGATCACGTCCTGGGTGTCCTTGGCGTCGCGCTGCTCGATCACCCGGCGGTCGGAAACGCTTACCGAGGCAGGGGTTTCCCGAGCGGTCAAGCCAAGGCGCGAGCCGGTGCGGATCGGCTCGTCCAGTTGCACGCCCGAGGGGGCTTCGCGCTCACCGTCGACGGTGGTGGCAGAGAGTTCGACGGGTGCGTTTTGCGCCCAGGCACAGGTGCAGGTGGCGCCCATCAGGAGCACCAGGGAGGTGTTGCGGATCATGTTGTGTTTTCCACGCAAGGGTCATGGCAAGGCCCGACCGCCTTGGCGAGCACGCACGGGCGCGTCGGCCAAGGGTCAGGCGAACGGTTCGGTTGCGGGGAAAAGAGGCGGGGAGGCGCGGGGATTGATGGCGTGGCGCAGGTAGCGTGGCGGGGGCTGTGCCCAGCTGCGCACGACAATCGGGGAAGGGGCGTGGCCCTGCACTGCAGTGAACGACCAACCACCGCTGGCCAACGGCACCGCGAGGGCAAAGGACGAGCACACCGGGCAATCGAGCTGTGCCATGTGCTGGTCGCCCCCGGCACCGTCCAGGTCGATGGCCGAGCCGTGCTCACTGTCCAGCGAGCAGAAGCCACCTTCGAGGCCGGACAGGCGCAAGCCACTCATCTGGCCGTGGTGCATGCCGCACAGCAATAGGCTGAACAGGACGCTGGCATACAGCGCCCAGGCGGTCAGCGAACGTGTCCGACGGGTGGTTTTCATGGCGGCGAATCTACCATCCGGATGGATGGCGTGCTTCGCGCCATGCTGTGGCGGATTGTCGCAGCGAGGCTTGGACGAGCCCCAGGCCTCGGCCGCTCAAGGTGTCATTGGCCGACCGCGGAGTCATCCTGCGACAGCAGCGCCTTGGCCAGTTCCTCGTCGCTGATCTGCAACCCCGGGTTGTCATGGCGAGCCTGCGCCAGTGCCGATTCCAGGTAGGCGCCACGAATCGCGCCGCCACTGGCGACGAAGGCCGACAGCTCGTCGCGGGCCGGAATGATGCGCTTATCGTCCTTGAAGGTGGAGTACAGCGAGGCGGAGATGCCCGCCGAGGTGGCGACGTCACCGGCATCGACGCGGGCCAGGGCGGCACCGGCGGGCAACAGGAGCAGCAGCGATGAAGCGAGCAGTAAGGGGCGCATGGCGAGTCCTCCGGAAGGTGAGGCCAATGGGAGTTACTGCATGATGTTAAGAGCGGTGGGGCGGGGCCGGAGTTCCACAGAAAACCGAACCCACCGCATGACCCTGTAGGAGCCAGCCTTGCTGGCGAACACCGGCAAGGCCGGTGCCAGGCCCCCAATGCCTTTTTCATCGAGGCTGGCTAGATCAACGCGTGATGTTCAACCCATCAAGCAGCGCCAGCAACTTCGTCCTACCTGCTTCATCCAACCCGAACACCGGGCGCCGAGGCTCGCCGACCGGCAACCCGGTCAATCCCAGGCCGGCCTTGATGGTGGCCGGCAAGCCGCCCTTGAGGATGAAGTCCAGCAGGGGCAACTGACGGTAGAACAACGCCCTGGCCTGCTCCAGGTCACCCGCCAGCACCGCCTGGTACAGCCGCTGGTTGAGCGCGGGAATCAGGTTGGCCGCCGCCGTGCACCACCCCGTGGCACCCGCGACGAAGGCCTCCAGCGCCAGCGGGTTGCAGCCGTTGTAGAACGGCACCTGCCCCTCGCCAAGCAGCTGCAGCTTGTGCATGCGCTGGATGTCGCCGGTGCTCTCCTTGACCATGGTCACGTTGTCCACCTCGCGCACGATGCGCAGGATCAGCTCCACGGGCATGTCGGTGCCGCTGGTGGCGGGGTTGTTGTAGAGCATGATCGGCAGGTCGATGGCGGCGCCGATGGCCCGGTAGTGCTGCACGATCTCGGCTTCGCTGAGCTTCCAGTAAGCCGACGGCAGCACCATCACCGCGTCCGCGCCGTGTTGCTGGGCGAAACGCGCGCGGCGGATGGCACCGGCGGTAGTCAGGTCGGAGACGCTGACGATGCTGGGCACGCGCCTGGCGATGCGTTCGAGGCTGTACTGGGCGACCTGCTGCCATTCGCTGTCGCTCAGATAGGCACCTTCGCCAGTGCTGCCCAAGGGCGCGATGGCCTGCACGTCGCCTGCGATCAGGCGGTCGATGGACTGGCCCAGCGCAGGCAGGTCGAGCTGCGCGCCGTCCTGGCTGAACGGGGTGATGGTGTAGCCGATGATGCCGTGGAATCGAGTAGTCATTCTGGATGTCTCCGCAAGCAAGGCAAAAGAGGGTCAGGCAAGGCAGTCGGCGTGCTGGCGCAGGCACTGCCGGGCGAAGTAGTTGAAGGCTGCGCCGTGGCGCTTGGGGCGGTCGATCCAGTCATGGGCGTCGCGGCCCAGCGCCGGGTCGATCGGCTTGACGGTTCCGGCGGCCATGGCCAGCAATTGCAGGCGCGCGGCGCGTTCGATCAGTTGGGCGTAGACACAGGCCTGCTCGATGCTGGTGCCGGTGGAGAGCTGGCCGTGGTGCGACAGCAGGATGGCGCGCTTGTCGCCCAGGGCGTTGCTGATGATCTCGCCTTCCTCGTTGCCCACCGGCACACCGGGCCAGGCTTCGAGGAACGCGCAGTCTTCGTACAGCGGGCACAGGTCCATGTGCGAGACCACCAGGGGCACTTCGAGCATCGACAACGCGGCGACATGGGTGGGGTGGGTGTGGATGATGCAGTTGACGTCCGGGCGGGCGCGGTACACCCAGCTGTGGAAGCGGTTGGCCGGGTTGGGCATGCCTTCGCCCTCCAGCACTTCGAGGTCTTCGTTGACCAGCAGCAGGTTGCCGGCCGTGATCTCGTCGAAGCCCAGGCCCAGTTGTTGGGTGTAGAAGGTGCCCGGTTGCGGGCCTCGGGCGCTGATCTGCCCGGCCAGGCCCGAGTCGTGGCCATGGTCGAAGAGAATTCGGCAGGTCAGGGCCAGCTTTTCGCGTACGGTCCACGTATTATCCGCGAGCGAGCCTTGCATCTGTTTCAGTGCTTTTTGCACCAGCTGGTCTTTGCTGTGTGTCAGGGTATTGGCCATTGGGGGTCTATCCTCTGTGGCGTGACGGTGGATGTCATGGCTGGCTCGCCCCTTTGCTTTCGACGGTGGAGGGGCGATCAACTGATGACACAAATAATCCTATATGACACAAAGTGTCATAAGCAAGTGCGTTTGTTCGGGAAACCCGCGTCACATGTCCATTCGACTGAAACTGCTGCGAAAGAAACTGGGGATCACCCTCGAGGTGCTGGCCGAAAAGTCCGGCATGACCAAGAGCTACCTGTCCAAGGTCGAGCGTGGCCTGAACACGCCTTCGATTGCCGCCGCGCTAAAACTGGCGCGGGCGCTGAACGTCAATGTCGAGGAGTTGTTCGACGGCGAGCACACCGGCCAGGCGCGCTACAGCCTGGTGCGCCGCGGCGAGCGCCAGGCCCTGGTGGGCAGCGACGAAGGGCCGGGGTATGCGGTGCTGACCTCGCAGGTGGGGCAGCGCAGCTTGTTGCCGTTCCTGATCCAGCCGCCGACCGAATTCAGCGACCCGACGTTCAAGGCGCACGAGGGCGAGGAATTCCTGTTCGTCCACGAGGGGCAGGTGGAGGTGGACTTCATGAGTGAGCGGGTGCTGCTGGAGGCGGGGGATGCCTTGCACTTCAACGCCCAGACGCCGCATCGCCTGCGTTCGGTCGGTGAGCGCCAGGCTCAGTTGCTGGTGGTGGTGCAGGGCGGCGAAGGCTGAGGGCGGGGTGGTTCGCCGGCTGGCCGGCGAACCTTCGGTCGATCAGCCCTTGGCCGCCATCGCCGTCACTTCCACACGCATGCCTTCAAAAGCCAGCGAGGCGACGCCGACCGCCGCACGCACCGGCCACGGCTTGCTGAAGAAGCGCTGGTACACCTCGTTGAACGCCGGGCGGTCGGCCATGTCGGTCAGGTAGATGGTCAGGTGCAGTACCCGGTCCATCGAGCTGCCGGCGCGCTCCAGGGCGACCTTCAGCGCCTGCAGGGTGCATTCGCATTGCGTGGTGATGTCGCCCAGCTCCAGGCTGCCGTCGGCGTGTACAGGGATCTGGGTGCTGACCAGCACGCCGTTGTATTCGGCGACGTCGGAAGAAATGGAATCGGCGTCCGGGTCCGGGGTGAAGATGATGTCTGCGTTTGCCATGGGGTATTTGCCTTGCGACGGAAGGAAAACGGCAAGCCTACGCGAGCGGTCGGGGCGGGTCGAGTCGGGGCTCCGGTCGCGCGGATTTGAAAAGTCCGGCCGGGCTCGGCAGAATCGCGGGCCGCTCCGGCCATCGACGCCGGATCCTGGTTGTGAAATGAGGCTGCCGTTGAACGAACACACCTTGTCCATGCGTCTGCAACGCGTGGCCGCGCATGTGCCCGAGGGGGCGCGACTGGCCGATATCGGCTCCGACCACGGCTACCTGCCGGTGGCGTTGATGCGCCGTGGCGCGATCACCGCTGCGGTGGCCGGCGAAGTGGCGCTGACCCCGTTTCTCTCGGCGCAACGCACCGTGCGCGAGAATGGGCTCGAAGACCGCATCACCGTGCGCCAGGCCAACGGCCTGGCCGCCATCGAGCCGGCTGATGACATCACCGCCGTCAGCATGTGTGGCATGGGTGGCGAGACCATCTGCGCCATCCTCGACGCGGGCAAGCAGCACTTGCATGGCCAGGAGCGGCTGGTGCTGCAGCCCAACGGTGGCGAACAGCCGCTGCGCCAATGGCTGGCGGACAACGGCTATCGCATCCTCGGCGAGGAAGTGCTGCGGGAGAATCGCTTCGACTACGAGATCATCGTCGCTGAACGGGGCGAGGTGCCGTCTTACAGCGCCGAGCAATTGTATTTCGGGCCGCTGCTGATGCAGGAGCGCAGCCCGGCGTTCCTGTTCAAGTGGCAGCGTATGCTGCGCCAGAAGCAGCAGACCCTGGCCAACTTCACCCGTGCCCGCCAGGCGGTGCCGCAGGACAAATTTGACGACATCAGCCGCCAGGCCCGCTGGATCAGCGAGCTGCTGGCCTGATTTGCGATGACTGGGGCTGCTACGCAGCCCGTTCGCGGCACAAGGCCGCTCCTACAGAAGAGCGCGATTTCCTGTAGGAGCGGCCTTGTGCCGCGAACGGGCGCGTAGCGCCCCCAGCACCTTCAAAAATCGCTCAGTGCGGGTTGACCACCTCTGCTGGCACCTTCAGCACCAACCCCCCACCCAGCACGATGGCCACCGCCAGCACCTGCAGCGCCAACCCCGGGCTCTGCGTGGCATCGCGCATCCAGCCGATCAGGTAAGGCGCCAGGAACGAGGCGATACTGCCGAACGAGCTGATCATCGCGATGCCCGCCGCCTGGGCGCCCCCGGACAGGAACGCCGGGGGCAATTGCCAGAACATCGGCAACGCGGCGCTGGCACCCATGCCTGCCAGCACCAGCCCACTCATCACCAGCGCGGCATTGCCTGGCGCCAAGCCGGCCAGGGCGATACCTGCGGCCGCCATCAGCAACGGCAGGCACAGGTGCCAACGCCGCTCGCGACGGCGGTCCGACGAGCGTCCGCAGGCGAGCATGAACAGGCAGCCGGCCAGGTAAGGCACGGCGCTGAGCAGGCCGACCTGGCCGTCGCTGCCGATCCCGGCGCCGTGGATCAGGCTCGGCATCCAGAACGCCAAGGTGTTCACCGCCAGCATCACGGCGAAGTAGACCGCCACCAGCAACCACACGTGTCGGTCGGTGAAGAGCCCTGCGAGCGAAGCGATGGGTTTGTGCCGTTCCTCACGGTCGATCTCTGCGCGCAAGGCTTGCTTTTGCTCCGTGCTCAGCCAGTCGACCTGCTCGAAACTGTCTGGCAGCGTCTTGAGCACCACCAGCCCCAGCAGCACGACAGGCAGGCCTTCGATCAGGAACATCCACTGCCAGCCGCGCAAGCCGCCCTGATCGTGGAACGCTTGGAGGATGCCGCCGGACAATGGCCCGCCGACCACCCCGGCCAGGGGCACGGCGATGGCGAACAGCGCAGTGACCTGGGCCCGCCGCCGCGCCGGGTACCAGCGGTTGAGCACCACCAGGATGCCGGGGAAGAACCCCGCTTCGGCCACCCCAAGCAAGAACCGCAGGGCATAGAAGCCAGTGGCGTCCTGTACCCACATCATGCCCGTGGACAGCAGGCCCCAGACCACCATCAGGCTGGCGATCCAGCGGCGTGGCCCGACCCGGTCCAAGGCCAGGTTGCTGGGCACGCCGAACAGCGCGTAGGCGATGAAGAACAGGCCGGCGCCAAGGCCGTAGACCGTGTCGGAAAAACCCAGGTCGGCGCTCATCTGCATCTTGGCGAAGCCGATGTTGATGCGGTCGAGGTGGGCGAACAGGTAGCACACCAGCAGCAACGGCATCAGCCGCCAGGTGATGCGGGCATGGGTGGCGTCCGGCAAGTGCGCGGACGGTACGGCGCAGGTTTTTATCGTGTTCATGGTCCAGGACGTTCTTGTTGTTGTCCTGGAGGATCATGCGGCGGCGGGCGAGGGGGGCAAATGCACTTTCAGCAAGATGGCTGGTATTTTTCCCTCGCGTTCCGGGCGTGGCTTACAGCTGCGAGCAGTTGCCCATCTGGCGGTAGTCGATTTCGCGGGTCTGGCCTTGGTGGTCGACGTAGACCATGTGCGCGGTGCCCACCTGGCAATCCTCGGCGTTGCTGGCCGGGGTGATGGAGATGACCTTGGCAATGTCCAGCGGCATGCCGTATTCGTAACGGGCGGCTTCGGCCTGGCTGTCGGTAGCGGCGAGGGCGCCGAACGAGGCGAGGGTGGCGGTCAGGGCGACCAGTGCGATCGAACGTTTCATGGCAGGTTCCTCTTTCTCGGGATGTGCCTATGATTGATTCATTTACGTTTCACAATAAATGGTCTATCCCGTGATAGATTCCTGCCTTTCATGTATGAATGAGAGCGACGCCTCATGGATATGCTGCATGCGATGCGCACCTTCGCCCGGGTAGTGGAATGTGGCAGCTTTGCTGCGGCGGCCAACGCGCTGGACATCTCGTCGGCCCAGGTGTCGCGGATCGTCGCGGAGCTCGAGAACCAGCTGCAGACCCGCCTGCTGCACCGCACCACCCGCAGGCTGCGCATGAGCGAGGCGGGCGAACGCTTTCTCGAGCGCTCGCGGCAGATCATGCTGCTTACCGAAGAAGCCATGGACGAGGCGCGCGGCGCCCATCTCACGCCGCGCGGCCATTTGCGCTTTCACTGCACCCATGGCCTGGGGTTGCTGATGATGCCGCTGGTGGCCCGCTACAACGGCGCCAACCCCGAGGTGGTGATGGAGTTGACGCTCTCCCAGCGCAACCCCGACCCGTTGGCTGAAGGCCATGACGTGGTGATCACCATCGGCCAGGGGCTGCCGGACTCGCAACTGATCGCCATTCCCCTGGGCAGCATCCACAGTATTCTCTGCGCTTCGCCCGACTACCTGGCCCGCCACGGCGTGCCCAAGCACCCGGAAGACCTGCACGAGCACGTCTGCCTGCGTACGGTCGACCCTTTGTTCGAGGAAGACTGGTCGTTCGAGCAGGCGTCGGAGACGTGTGTGATCGTGCCGCAGGACACGTTCCTCACCAACGTCGCCGACGCGATGCTCAAGGCCACCGAGCTGGGCATGGGGGTGGGGCTGCTGCCGTACTATTCGGCCAGCCAGGCGATGGAGGAGGGCCGCCTGTGCCGTTTGCTGGCGCCTCACCGGCTGCGTCAGCGCGAGATCTATGCGATCTACCCGTCGCGGCACTACCTGGACGCCAAGGTGCGCACCTGGCTGGATTTTCTCAAGGAGCAGTTGCCGGTGTTGTTCCAGGAGCACCAGCGGGTGGCGGACGAGCCGCGTTATTGGCGTTAGGGCCTGCCTGTTGAACGACACCCGCCTGTAGGAGCCGGCTTGCCGGCGAACACCGGCAACGCCGGTGCCAGCCACCGCGTCGCCCGGTTCGCCGGCAAGCCGGCTCCTACAGGTTCAGCACAATCTTCACCAGGTGCCAGCCAGCGGATACTCCACCGCCAACCTGATCTGCTCCGCGTCCAGCTCCGCCTGGGCCGCATTCCCGCGGTGTACGTTGTGCCTCAGTGAAATCGCCAGCCCCTTGGCTGTGCCACCCTGCACCACGTAGCGTGCCTCCAGGTCCCGCTCCCAATGCTTGCCACCCTCGCCATAGCCCAGGTACGCGTAGCCACCGCTGCGGTCGACATGGCCGCCATCGATGTCGAACCCGCGCACATACAGCGCTGTCAGGCTCAGCCCAGGCACGCCATAGGCACCCAGGTTCAGGTCGTAGCGCGCCTGCCATGACTGCTCGTTGGGCGCATTGAAGTCGGACAGCTGTACCGCGTTGCCAAGGAAGACCGCCCCGCGGGTGACTTAGTCGAATGGCGTGTTGCCGGCCACCTGCTGCCAACCCAGGCTGAGCGTGTGCGGCCCCTGGGCATAGCGGGACACCAGGCTCCAGGTGGTGTTGTCGATGCTTCCTGACAACGCCTTGCCGATGTCGGTGGTGCGATACAGGTTCAGGTCGAGGCTGACGCTGCGCTGGTCGTCGATGGCGTGGCTGAGGGTGCCGCCGAGGTAATGCTGGCGCCAGGTGTCCTTGTAGCGCGAGGTGAAGAGGCTGGCGCTGACGCTGTTGGTCGGGCTCCACACCGCCCCGGCCAGGTCGAACGCACCGCCCTGGCGGCCATTGGAATAATTGACCACGAAGCCCTGACCGTGGCTCGAGGCATTGCGGTCGGTGCTTTCGTTGAAGTGCCCGGCGACCAGCTTGAACCGGTCGACTTCGTTGCTTGTGAGAAACCAGCCGGTGGCGGTCTCGGGCAGCAGACGGCTGTCGGAGGAACTGAACACCGGCGTTTTCACGCGTTGTTCGCCATACGCCAGCACCGTGTTCGACATCCTCAGTTTCACCGCGCCACCACCACGGCTGTACGCGTCCTTGGGATGGCCCTGGTTGTCGACCCCGAGCAGGCGCGCCTTGCCCGCGCGGCCACCGCCGCTGTCGAGCTGCACGCCCTGGTAGGCGTGGGCGTCGAAGCCGACGCCGATCAGGCCCTGGGTGAAGCCGGAGCTGAATGAGCCCATCAAGCCGTAGGCCCATTCCTCGCCCTTGCCGTTGCGTTCGGCACGTGGCTTGTAGGTGTTGCGCGCGGCGTTGTTGCGTCCACCGTGGCGGTAGTCGCGTTGGTCGAAGACGCTGCGGTTGAGCAGGCTCCAGGTGCTGTCTTCAAGCAGCCCCCTGGCCTGCGACTGGGCGGAGTCGGCCAGGGCCAGGGGGCTGAGGCCGAGCATGGGCAGGGCAAGGGCGAAGCGGCGCAGCGGCATGGTCAAGCTCCCCGGGTCAGAAGTACTTGAGCCAGGCAATATCGCGGCGGCGTGCCTTGAGACGCGCGAACCCGCGCACCGGCAGGTAGAGCGCAAGCGCCAGCAGCACCGCGACCAGCCACACCGCGCCGATGCCGTCGAAGCCGAAATAAGCCCCCTGGTTCAGGCCGAACAGGGCGACGCCTGCGAGGTACAGCAGCTTCAACACGTACAGGTGCAGCAGGTAGAAGAACATCGGCGCGGCGCCGAACACGGCCAGCATGCCGATCCAGCGAGCGCTGCCGGCGCGTTCGAAGCCGCGCAGCAACAGCAGGCCCAAACCCAGGGTCAGGGTCAGGAACAACAGCGACGGTGGGTACTTGGTGATGTTGAAGAAACTCATCAGGGTCTGGGTGGTGTTCGGGTACACGCTCCACGGCGCTTCGCCATAGCCATTGAGTACACGCAGCGCGACAAAGCCGAGCAGGGCGCCGGCACCGGCCACAAGCAAGTGCCGTTGACGCTGGCTGGCGCTGCCGCCGCGGGCGAACCACGGACCCAGGCCGTAGCCCAGGGCAATCACCCCGATCCAGGGCAGCACCGGGTAGGAGGTGCGCAGGCGCAAATGCTCGCCAACCGCCAGCCAGCCACGGTCATGCAGGATCGCCCACGGCACATGCAGCGCTGATGTGGCGTCGAAGTGCAGGCCATCGAGCAGGTTGTGCCCGCCGATGATCGCCACGCCAACCAGCACCAGCGCTGGCCGCGGCAGCCACACCAGCAGCGACAGGGCAATCATGCTGAGGCCGATGGCCCAGATCACCTGCAGGTAGATCACGCTCGGCGGCAACTGGAAGGTCCAGGCAAAGTTGACCAGGGTGAACTCCAGCACCACCAGGAACAACCCACGCTTGAACAGGAAGGCGGCGACATCGCCACGCCCCTGGTGTTTTTCGCCGTAGAGCCAGGCGGACAACCCGGTGAGCAGCACGAACACCGGCGCGCACAGGTGTGCCAGCGTACGGCTGGCGAACAAACCGGGGTCGGTGGCATCGATGGTCATAGGGTCGCTGACCTGGCGGTGCAGGTAGAAGGTTTCCCGCACGTGGTCCAGCAGCATGAACAGGATCACCAGGCCGCGCAGGGCATCGATGCTCTGCAGGCGCTGGGAGAGGAGGGAGGGCGGGGCGCTAGTCATCGAGGAGGGGTCGCTGAAGGATGGGAATGAATGCCGAATGAAATGTTATCCTATATCTTTTTCTGGGCGCCTGGATAGAGGTAGGAGCCGGCCTTGCCGGCGAAAAGGCCGCCCCCGAAGACCTCTATTCCAAATTCTGGCGCAATGCCTCGATAAACGCCCCTTCCACCCGACTCATGCGCTGGTTCCGTTCCACATTAGGTGAATTTCCACATCGGAAATCTCAAACATACTCACTTCTTGAACTCTGCTTTGAACTGGAATGTGGTCGCGCCATTTGTAAACCCCTCCATAAAAACTGCTGATCTACTCATCTGCTTCACCGCCAATTATTTATCAGCGGAATAGTACTTGTAGAACCTCCGTGTATTCGCTTTTAGAAGAGACCCTAACAACGCACCCGCCGACAGCGCCTCATCGGTTGCCAAGTAGGCCAGTGCCCCTCCCGCTCGATATAAATCGCTTCGAGACCTCCTGATAGCCTTTCCTGACAGGCCCCTCTACACATGGCCAAAACTTGGGATCAGTCAACGCTTCGCGAGGTCATAGCCCAAATATGGAAAAGAAACATTGTCACAGTAAGGAAAACCACGAGCCAGAAACCAAAATCAGTTATCGAATTGTAGGGAAATTGGATAAGCCCCTCCCCACCCAACATTTCAATATAAACGCCGCCCATAAAGCCGTGGAATAATAACGACCCTAAAAACTGCAAAAATCCATCCATATCCTTAAAAACGAATCTATTCAGAAATAAGCTAATTACGACATCACACATCGAAAAAAGCCCCAGAAGAAGCAGCTTCATTTCGTGTACTCATCCACCCACTGTTTAATTGTCAGGCCAGATGTGGAAAGCTCGACTGCAAGCCCTCCCTTACCTAGCTGTTTTATTTTTCGTTCTTTGTCAGCATCCATATATCGATATAGCCGCCATGCATCTCGCCTTGGAACCTTTCGCCACATCGCCCGCCCCGACAGGAAAAGATCCGCCGTGTAGTACGCGAGATTCCCATCCCGCTCGCTATACCCCAGGCTCTTAGCTGCATCCTGATAGAATTCCCTCACAGGCCCGACCACATCAGTTCGACCTTCGTAGAGACCCTGGGCATTCTCGTAGAGGTTATTACCCCCATGCATGATCAACGGCGCCCCGTGAATCGCGCATGTGGAGCCGAGACTCCCTATGCAGCTCCCTAACCCAGTAGCCAGTTGCGAGGCACCGCCAGCCATGCCTCCCAACTGAGTAAGTATCCGCGACGCTTGCGAGTAAAGACTTTTCTTCTCGGCCAGAATCCGCTCCAGCCCTTGCTCCGGGCTGATCCGTCGCTCATACACATCATCCATCACCCGCCGCGCGTAATAAGCCAGTTCCCGATTGAACTGCATCCGCGCCCGCCGATCGCTCAGGTATTTGGCACTGACCCCACAGCCATAACTGATCAACCGAGACGCCGCCGCATTCACCTCCCAATACGCCTCATCCAGCCGCCCACCATATTCTTCGCGCTGGCTCATAGCTCTTCCCCCCACGTGGCGTACCCGGTGGTACCGGCAGCGTGATGAATCCAGCTGATGGCCCGATAGCTGATAAGCAGCCGCTCCTCGGCATCCTGGTCGGTCAAGAGCGTCGCGTGGGGCACGTCCAGCTCCTGGCGGACGACAACCGCGCCCTCCAGCCGCACGGAGAAGTACTTCTCCCGATGGCCCGCCGAATGAATGCGGTACAGCTGGATATCGCAGTCGACCACTTCCCGGCTGTCTACGGCCTGGGCCAGCAAGGGTGTGGCTTTGTCGATGTGCTTGGTGATCGCCACGGGCTGATGCACAGCACGTTGGTTGGTATCAGGGGTGGCAATAGCGTGATTGAAGGACAGCACCGTTATTTCGTCCTGGTGCACAAGCTGGCATTTGTTGCCAATGGATGGCTGGGTATTGCACCCCGCCGAAATCAACCCCTGTCGATGGCCTTTGATATTCATGTAGCCGTTGAACGCCATGGTCTGCTCTCCCTGTAGACAAGGGATGCAGCCTACGAAAACGAGAACAGGTTGTATGCCAGACGCTTCCCAAATATTCACCGGGCGCGGAACGCTCTGTTTATTGCACCTAAGTGCTATAGGCTGTTAGCCATCGCACAAGCGTGCCAGGTGTACTTGAGTATGGGGATTCCCTTGATTGCCAGAGCAAGGGGGCGCCATGCGCCCCACCGCGACGAGCGCTACTTGGCCCACCACTGGGCACCGCCCTTCGGCCAGCTGATGCCACTGTACTTCAGGCGCACGAAGGGGTCGTTCGCCCAATTCATGCCAATGTCATTAAAGGCATCGCCACCCGAGACGAGTTCCAGATCGGCCTCGCTCAGCACCTGAGGGGCACTGCTGGCAGTGGTTTTTTCGGCTTCCGCAGTCTTGAACCTGAACATGGGGTTTCTCCTTGATTGTCTGCGCGCCGTGCTCCTGCACAACGCAGTGACAATCTAGGTGGGCACCTGCTTCGGCCTCAATAGTACGGGTAGGCTAGGTCAAAACGGCTATTGTCACAGCGCCCCGCGGCGCACGTGCTTGACCAGCACCTTCTCCAGCAACTCCCACATCGCAGGGTCGGCGCTGAACGCCACATTGAAACGCATCCACCCGGTCGCCTTGGCATCGACCATGAACAACTGCCCGGGGCCGAGCATGATGCCTTTTTCCATGGCGTCATCGAGCAGCGCCGCACTGTCCGGTATCGCCGGATGGCGGGTCCAGATGTACATCCCTTCGTCCGACTCGATGAACAGCTCGAAGCCCAGTCGGTGCAGGTGCCGGCCCACTTCCTGGTGCGCTTCGGCCAGGCGCTGGCGCAGGCGCTTGAGGTGCTTGCGCCAGCGGCCGTCGATGATCGCGGCGTACACCACCCGCTCCATCACCTGCGAGGTGGTCAGGCCCGAGCGCATCTTCAGGTGCAGCAACTGCTGGGTCAGCTCCGGGTTGGCCAGCAGGTAGCCGACCCGCACGTTGGGCGAGATGCTTTTCGAATAGCTGCCGACATACACCACTTGCTGCAGGTGGTCCAGGCTCGCCAGGCACGGCAGCGGGTCGGCGATCATGTCGGCGTAGAGGTTGTTCTCCACCAAGCGGAAACCGTGCTGGCTGGCCAGTTGCAGCAGGCGGTGCAACTGCGCCAGCGGGGTGCGCGAGCAGGTCGGGCTGTGCAGGTGCGGCTGGGTGAAGAACGTGGTGGGGCGGTGGTGCGCCAGCAGGCGTTCGAGGTGATCGAGGTCGTAGCCGGCCGGGGTGCGTGGCACGCCGATCAGGGTGGCGCCCTGGGTGCGCAGGATGCTCATCAGGTTGGGGTAGCCGGGGTCGTCCACCAGCACCACATCGCCCGGGCGCACTAGGGTGCGCACGGCCAGGTCCAGGGCCTGGCTGGCGCCGTGGGTGAGCATCAGCTGCGCCGGGTTGGCGACGATCGACAGTTCCTGTTGCAGGTTCTGCGCGGTCAGCGTACGCAATTCCGGCAGGCCCAGCGGGTCACCATAGCCGGACAGCTCCAGCGGGCTGCCGGCCACCTGGCGCAGGCCGCGACGCAGGCCTTCCTCGTACATCCAGTCGTTGGGCAGCCAGCCGCAACCTGGCTTGAACGGCAACTGGCGGATCTCGAAGATCTGTTGCAGGTACCACTCGGAATTGAAAGTGGGGCGGGTGGTGTCGGCCTCGACGTTGTGCTTGTCCAGCAGCTCGTTCGCTGCACGATTGACGAAGAAGCCCGCATTGCCCTTGCTCACCAGCAACCCCTGGGCCACCAGCCGGTCGTAGGCCTCGACCACGGTGAAGGTGCTCACCGAGTAGGTGGCGGCGAACGCCCGGATCGACGGCACCTTCGCCCCAGGCTTGAGGGTCTGGTCGTCGATCAGCGCGCGCAGTCCGTCGATGATCTGGTTGACCAGCGGGGTGGAGGAGTCCGGATGGAGCTGGAGCATTCGGGGGCCTTCAGGTGTGCGGGACGCCAGGCGCCGGCAGGGGTATCGCGGGTGTATTGGATCGGCGGCCTGTACAGTGCAGTGCGTTTTTCATGCCGCTGTGCATGGCTCAATGTGTTCGACATTTTTACATTACGTGTCAGATATAGCCAACACAGCACGTATCAGCGCCATGAATAATCACAACATCGCTGCTTTGCCGTCGGGGCCCGCCCCGCACCTTCTTCCCGCGTGGCCGGACCCCCAGCGTCCGTCCCCCGCATGGTTCAGTTCGCCCAGAGGGTTGCCTCTGGCCGCGTAAGCAGGCCGCCACGGATGGCCTGCGTGTGCACCGCACACCTCCCTGCCCGCACTGATGTACAGGTGAGACCGATAGCCATCGGGGTTTCACAGTTTTTCCTTGGATAAAAAGAAGCACGGGGTATTTAACTGATGGAAGCTACATCCACATCCACCACTGCGAAGGACGGGCACGAGAGCAAACTCAGTGCCTCGTTGAAGTCGCGCCACCTGACGATGATGTCCATCGCCGGGGTGATCGGCGGCGCCTTGTTCGTCGGCTCCGGCAGCGTGATCCACAGCGCCGGCCCAGCCGCCGTCCTGGCATATCTGGCCGGCGGCATCCTGGTGGTGCTGATCATGCGCATGCTGGGCGAGATGGCGACGTCCTCGCCGGACACCGGCTCGTTCTCCACTTACGCCGACCGTGCCATCGGGCGCTGGGCCGGTTTCACCATCGGCTGGCTGTACTGGTGGTACTGGGTGATCCTGATGGCCTGGGAGGCCTATGTCGCCGGCAAGATCCTGCATGGCTTCTTCCCCGACGTCAGCGTCAACGTGTTCGTGCTGGCCACCACGCTGCTGCTGATCACCGTCAACTTCTTCAACGTCAAGCACTACGGTGAGTTCGAGTTCTGGTTCGCGCTGATCAAGGTGGTGGCGATCGTCTGTTTCCTGGTGGTGTGCACCGCCGCAGTCATGAACGTCTGGCAGTTCGGTGAAGTGCGCGGCATCAGCCACCTGACCGCCGAAGGCTTCATGCCCAACGGCATCACCACGGTGATCGGCGCGCTGCTGGGGGTGATGTTCGCCTTCCTGGGCGCCGAGATCGTCACCATCGCCGCCTCCGAGGCCAAGGACCCGGCCACCCAGATCGTCAAGGCCACCAACTCGGTGGTGTGGCGTGTGTGCCTGTTCTACGTGGGCTCGATCTTCCTGATCGTCTGCCTGGTGCCGTGGAACGACCCGCAGCTGGGTGTCTCCGGTTACGGCGCCTACCGCCGCACCCTGGAGTTGTTGGGCGTGCCCTATGCCGAGTTGCTGATGAACTTCGTGGTGCTGACCTCGGTGAGCAGTTGCCTGATCTCCGGCCACTACACCGCCTCGCGCATGCTGTTCTCCCTGGCCCAGCGTGGCGACGCGCCACGTCTGTTCAAGTTCACCCGCACCGGCACCGGTGTACCGGTGAACGCGATCATCGGTTCGTGCCTGGTGGCGGTGTTCTGCGCACTGATCAACTTCAGCGACACCCTGCGCCCGAAAGACGTGCTGGAAACCCTGATGAACACCACCGGCATGATTGCCCTGCTGGTGTACCTGGTGATCGCCTTCTCGCAACTGCGCATGCGCCGCAAGCTGATCGCCGAGGGCAAGGAAGTGCGCCTGAAAATGTGGTTGTTCCCCTGGCTGACCTACCTGGTGATCGTGTTCATCGTGGCCGCCCTGGTGACCATGGCGTTCATGCCTGACTACCAGATCCTGGTGATCTCCACCGGCATCGCCGCGGCCATCGTGGTGGCCATGGGCGTGGTGCACCAGATCCGTAGCGCCAAGCGTCACTAAGCCTCAGGCGTTGCATGAAACGGCCGGATCCCTCCAGGGAGTCCGGCCGTTTTCGTTCGTTGTGGTGGCGACTTGGCTTATGCTGCACGCATCTGCCATCGAAGGAGCCCGCCCATGGCCTGGTCCGCCACCCAGTACTCACGCTTCGAAGATGAACGCACCCGCGCCGTGCGCGACTTGCTGGCCGCGGTACCGCCGCGTCCGGTGCGCCATGCCACTGATTTGGGCTGCGGCCCGGGCAACTCCACCGAAGTGCTGTTGCAGCGCCACCCTGATGCCCAGGTGACCGCGCTGGACCGCGACCCGGACATGATCGACAAGGCCCGGCAGCGCCCGCGCCTGAGTGTGCCGAGGGTGCGCTGCGATATTGCCGATATCGCCAGTTGGGTTGCCCAGGAGCCACAGGACCTGATCCTCGCCAACGCTTCGCTGCAGTGGCTGCCGGAGCATGGCAGCCTCTACCCGCACTTGGTGCGGCAGTTGAGCGAAGGGGCCAGCCTGGCCGTGCAGACGCCCGACAACCTCGACGAACCTGCTCACCGCCAGTTGCGCGAGATTGCCAGCCGGGGGCCGTGGGCCGACAAGTTCGCCGACTTCAGCTTGCCGCCCCGACATGGCGCGGCGTTCTACTACGACTTGCTCAGCCCGCTGTGCGCGCGGGTGGATGTGTGGCGCACCACCTACCACCACCCGTTGATGGGGGGCGCCGAGGCGGTCGTCGAGTGGTTCAAGGGTTCGGCGTTGCGGCCGTACCTGGCCAGGCTGGATGAGCAGGAGCAGGCGGACTTCCTGCAGTTGTACCTGCAGGCCATGCAGCATGATTATCCGCCGGCCAGCGATGGCAAGGTGCTGTTGCCGTTCCCGCGGTTATTCGTGGTGGCGACGCGCTAGGCACCAGAACACGTAGCCGTAGATTCCCAGGTTGAGCAGCAGGACGAAGGTGCCGAGCCAAAGCTGGATCTGTGGCGTGAGCCCGGCTGGGTAGATAACTGGCCAGATGTAGTGCTCGACGAATCCGCCGGGGTATCCGCTGTCGCCGGCAGCGGCGCGCAGGCGGTTCTCCCAGGCGGTGAGCGGGCACTCCAGGTGCAGGCCTTCCACTGCCAGGCCCCAGGCGAGAGCGGGCAGGTGGATGAACAGGGCACGGCGGTGCTTGAGCGCCAGCAGGCCGCCGAACAGGACCAGCAGGATGAAGGACAGGTGGGACAGGACCAGGGTGTCGGCGGCTAGGCGGTAGAGCATGGGTGGGGCCTTGGGGGTAGTCGGGTATGTTTGGGGTGCATTGTATTTGAGTTCCTGAGTTCCTGAGTTCCTGAGTTCCTGAGTCGTTAGTTGGTTTTTGTGTTTGTGGGCATATCCGTTTGCATTGTTGACGCAGAGTCACCTTTGCGCCCTTACGGCCAGGCCTTTCAAGGTGTTCGACGTTAGCGTTACAGCGCCTATGAGATCGAGCGCCGCCCGCGCGGCGCATCGCGGATGAATCCGCTCCTACATCGGTTGCAACGTGCCGCACCTGTCAGGCCATGGTTGCCAGCCTTGGCGCATGGCGTGAGCCGGGCGAGGCGGCGGCAGCGCCAGCCGAAAAACCGCGTCGTACAAACAAGGCGAACAACCATGGCCTATCGGTCATGGCCACGTTGCAACGAATGTAGGAGCGGATTCATCCGCGATGCGCCGCGCGGGCGGCGCTCGATCTGATAGACGCTGCAAGAATCCCGGCGGGCATCTGGCGGCCCTGATGCGGTCACGCCCCCTGCGTCCAAAGACCTTGAAAGGGATGGCCGTAGGGCGCAAAGGTGAATCAGCGTCTCCATCGCCAATGGATATGCTTACAAAACTCCAAACCCAAACTCTGAAAGCTGAAGCCAAAGCCGAAACCGAAGCCCAAATCAAAGCCCCTCCCGCACCATCTCCAGAAACGTAGCCACCACCCGCCGCGTGCGCTGCTCGCTCAGGCACACCAGCGTCTCGGTCAGGTGCCGCTGGCAATCGACAATCGGCAAGGCACAAACCCGGGCATCGGCCCCGAACTCCGCCGCCGACACCACCCCCACGCCAATCCCCACCACCACGGCCTCGCGCGCCGCCTCCCGGCCTTCCACCTGGATCGCCGGGCGAATGCGCAACCCGGCCCGTTGCATTTCCTCTTCCAGCGTCTGCCGCGTCACCGACCCCGGCTCGCGCAGCACCAGCGGCGTGTCGTCCAGGTCCGCCAGGCTGATCTCGCCACGGCTGGCCCACGGGTGCTGATGCGAAACGAACGCCACCATAGGGTCCCGACGCATCGGCACGCAATACAGGCGCTCGTCATCCACATCACGCCCCAGCAGGGCAAGGTCGGCCTGGTAGCTGAACAGCCGGGCCAGCGACTCGTCGGTGTTGCCGGTCTCGATCTTCACCTGGATGCCCGGGTAGCGCTGGCAGAAACGTGCAATCTGCGGCAGCACGTGCACCGGGGCATCCACCGCCAGCACCAGGCTGCCGGTGTGCAGGGCACGGGAATCCTGTAGCAGCTCCACAGCCTCGGCCTCGCAGGCGAACAGGCGCTGGGTCACCCCCAGCAGGCGCTCGCCCAGGTCGGTCAGTTGCACCGAGCGTTTGTTGCGGTGGAACAGCAATACCCCGAAGCGCTCCTCCAGCTTGCGCACCTGGTCGGACACCGCCGGCTGGGTGAGGAACAGCCGTTCGGCCGCGCGGGTGAAGCTGCCCTGTTCGGCGACGGCGTGGAAGGCCTTGAGTTGAGCGTGGGAGACCGACATTGAACACTCCTGTTACAAGCTGGGCTTATGAGTGAAATACGATAAATCGATTTTATTTATCAGTCTGCACCTGTTTCCATGTCTTACAACCCTGAACTGGCCGCCACAAGCGGTGTTCAAGGGCCATGGCTGCCGCGGGTCACGCTAGACCACCGAGCCATCTGACCAGGTGACGTCCCTCCGTCACGCAGTGCGCAACACAACAACAAGACAGGCGTTTCTTCACATTCTGCCGGCACACTCAAGCAAGAGGTCAGATCCACATGAATCAATCCCTGGGCGCCATCAAGCGGTGGCGCATGCAGATCTTCGCGATCACCTGGCTGGCCTACGCCGCCTTCTACTTCACCCGCAAGGCCTTCTCGGTCGCCAAGCTTGGTATCGCTGAAGACCCGGCATTCATGCTCGACAAGGCCGCCATGGCCAACCTCGATGCGATCTACCTGGCCGCCTATGCCGTGGGCCAGTTCACCTGGGGCATGCTCGCCGATCGCTTCGGGCCGCGCGTGGTGGTGCTGGGTGGCTTGTTGATCTCGGCCATCGCCGCCGTGGTGATGGGCAGCTACGCAACCTTCCCGATTTTCGCCACCTGCATGCTCATACAAGGGTTGGCGCAGTCCACGGGCTGGGCGGGGTTGTGCAAGAACATCGGCAGTTTCTTCCCCGCTTCGCAGCGTGGGCGGGTGCTTGGGCTGTGGAGCTCGTGCTATGCGTTCGGTGGGCTGGTCGCCTCGCCGTTTGCCGGCTGGTGGGCCTACACCCTGGTCGGCACCTGGCATGCGGCGTTCTTCTCCAGTGCCGCAGTGGTGGCCGGCGTCGCGGTGCTGTTCTTCATCTTCCAGCGCAACAAGCCTGAGGATGTCGGCTTGCCGGCAGTGGAGCCGGAGCCCCAGAGCATGGCCCCAGGCGCGAACCTGTGCAGCGTCTGGGCGCCACTGCGCGAGATCCTGCGTAACCGCACGGTGCTTACTCTCGGGCTTGCCTACTTCATGCTCAAGCCCGCGCGCTACGCCATCCTGCTCTGGGGGCCGGTGATCGTCTTCGAGCAGATGCCCTCGGTGGGCAAGGTGGGCGCGGCGATCATCCCCACCGCTTTCGAACTGGCCGGGCTGTTGGGGCCGATCATCATTGGCCTGGCCTCGGACAAGCTGTTTGGCGCCCGGCGCATGCCGGCCTGCGTGATCAGCCTGGTGCTGCTGACCGTGGCTCTGGCGGGCTTCATGGCGGCGATGCACAGCGGCAGTGTGGTGCTGGTGGTGGCCTTGCTGTTCGTCATGGGCCTGACCTTGTATGGCCCGGACTCCATGATCAGCGGCGCCGCGGCCATCGACTTCGGCACCGCCAAGGCCGGTGCCACGGCGGCTGGTTTCGTCAACGGCTGCGGCTCGGTGGGCGCGGTGCTCGGCGGCTTGCTGCCGGGCTACTTCGACAGCGTCACGGTGTTCATGATCTTCGCCGGCACCGCGCTGTTTTCCGCCCTGGTGCTGCTGCCGCACTGGAACAGCCGCCCGGCGACCGCGCCACAGGCCAACGACGTGGCACCCAACACCGGCATGGCGATCAAGCCACTGCGTACCTAGAGGAAAGCGAGTAGATGAGACCCTTCTGGCTGCAACAGGCCCTGGAGCAGGAAGACGAAGCACTGTGCCCACCGCTGCAAGGCGACGCCCGCTGCGATGTATGCATTGTCGGGGGTGGCTACACCGGGCTGTGGACGGCCCTGATGCTCAAGGAGCAGGCGCCGCAGCTCGATGTGCTGCTGGTCGAGGCGGATATCTGCGGCGCCGGTGCCAGTGGCCGCAATGGTGGTTGCGCGCTGTCCTGGTCGGCCAAGTACTTCACCCTCGAGCGCCTGTTCGGGGTGGCGGAGGCGATCCGCCTGGTGCGTGAGTCGGAACGCAGCATCGAAGCCATCGGCGCGTTCTGCCGCGCCAATGGCATCCACTGCGACTACCGCATGGACGGTACCCTGTACACCGCCACCAACCAGGCCCAGGTCGGCGGTACCGACGCGGTGATCGCCGCGCTGGAGCAGAAAGGGATCAATTCGTTCCAGCGTTTGCCGTTGGAACAGGTGCAGCGAGTGGCCGGCTCCAGCCGCCACCTCGAGGGCTGGTATTCGCCGGCGGCGGCCACGGTGCAGCCCGGGCGGCTGGTGCGTGGCCTGCGCCGAGTCGCCTTGCAGCGCGGCGTGCGCATTCATGAAGGCACGGCGATGACCGGGCTGGAGCATGGCGCGCCGGTGCAGGTGCGCACCCGGGGGGGGACCATCCGTGCCGACCGCGTGGTGCTGGGCCTCAATGCCTGGATGGCGCGGGCTTTCCCACAGTTCGAGCGCAGCGTGGCGATCGTCTCCAGCGACATGGTGATCACCGAGCCGTGCCCGGAGTTGCTGCGCCAGATCGGCCTGGACAGCGGGGTCAGTGTGCTCGACTCGCGGATCTTCGTGCACTACTACCACAACACCTCCGATGGCCGGCTGATGCTGGGCAAGGGCGGCAATACCTTTGCCTATGGCGGGCGCATGCTGCCGGTGTTCGACCAGCCATCGCCGTACCAGCCATTGCTGCGCGAGAGCCTGACAGACTTCTTCCCGGCGTTGGCCGACGTGCCCCTGGCGGCCAGCTGGAATGGCCCCTCGGATCGCTCGGTGACCGGCCTGCCGTTCTTCGGCCGGCTCGACGGGCAGGGCAACGTGTTCTATGGCTTCGGTTACTCCGGCAGCGGTGTCGGGCCGTGCCACATGGGCGGGCAGATCCTGGCGTCGCTGGCGCTGGGCCTGGACAATGACTGGACCCGGTCACCGCTGGTCAAGGGGCCGCTGGGGCAGTTCCCGCCGGAACCGATCCGCTACCTGGGGTCGTTGATGGTGCGTAACGCCATCCGGCGCAAGGAGCATGCCGAGGACCGCGGCGCGCGACCGCGCCGGCTGGATGTGCGGTTGGCGCGGTTCGCAGCGGCGGCGGGGAAGGCGGACAAGGGCTGAGTGGCACTTCAGCGCAGCTCGATCTGCGCGCACAGCCCGCCCTCCAGGCGATTGCTCAGGGTCAGGTTGCCGCCCATGGACTGGATCAATTGCTGGGCGATCGCCAGCCCCAGCCCGGTGCCGCCGGTGCTGCGGTTGCGCGAGGCCTCGACGCGGTAGAACGGCTTGAGCACCTCGTCCAGTTCGTCTGCCGGGATGCCCGGGCCGTCATCGAGCACGCGGATCAGCGTCACCCCCTGTTCGTGGTGCACTTCCAGGCGCGCGGCGCCGGCGAACTTCAAGGCGTTGTCCACCAGGTTCACCAGTACCCGGCGCAGGGCATGGGGGCGGGTTTCCAGGGTGGCCTGGGCGCTGCCATGGCGGTCCACCTTGGCGCCGCTGTCCTGGTAGTCGAAGACCAGGCTGTCGAGGAAGGCGTCGAGGTTGACCCGGCAGGGCGCTTCGGTGCTGCTGTCCATGCTGCGGGCGTAGGCCACGCCCTCGCGCACCAGGTGCTCCATGGCATCCAGGTCGTGCCACAGCTTTTCTTTCTCCAAGCCTTCGTCCATCTGCTCTACCCGCAGCTTCATGCGCGTGATCGGGGTCTGCAGGTCATGGGAGATGGCGGCCAGCAGTTGCATGCGCTCCTTGAGGTAGGCGGCGATGCGCGCCTGCAGGGCGTTGAAGGCGACTGCGGCATAACGCACTTCACGCGGGCCGCTCTCGTCGAGCAGCGGCCCGGGGCTGTTCGGGTCAAGGTTGTCGACCGCCTGCACCAGGCGGGTCAGTGGCCCGATGGCCAGGCGAACCGCCAGCCAGGTGCACGACAGCAGCACCAGCAACTGGATCAGCAGCACCCCAGGCAGCCAGGTGGCCACCGGCACCGGAGTGGGGGTGACGTCGATGGTCAGCGGCGCGCCATCGGCCAGGCGCAGGTGGGCCTGGAAATGCGCGTTGGGGCCGGGGATTTCCTGGAACGTCAGGCGGTACTGGCCGCCGATGGCCTTGACGATCGACTCGGCGGCCATGGGCGGGTCGGCGCTTGGCATTGCGGTGCCTTGCAAGCCTGAATCCAGGCGGTAGCGGTAGGTGCGTCGCTCCAGCCGCGTGAGCCAGGCCGGGCGTTCCGCCGCAGGCAGGCGGTCGAGGATGGCCACCGAGGTGGCGACGTCCATTTCCAGGTTGCTGAGCATCATCGAGCGGCTGCTGACGTAGCGCTCGTAGGCCTGCAGGCTGAACGACAGGCCGTAGGCCAGCACCAGGCCGGTGAAGAAGATCAGGGCCAGGCGCGAAGCCAGGGTGCGCGGCCATTTCATGCCGACGCCCCCAGCAGTTGCACCGCCAGCGAGAACACATAGCCCTCGCTGCGCACGGTCTTGATGCAGGTGGGCTCGCGGGCGTCGTCGCCCAGGCGCTGGCGCAGGCGACTGACCAGCAGGTCGATGGAGCGGTCGAAGATGTCCGCCTCGCGGCCCTGGGTGAGGTTGAGCAATTGTTCGCGGCTGAGCACCCGCTGGGGGTGGTCGAGGAACACCCGCAACAGGCGGTACTCGGCGCCGGATAACGCCACCAGGGTGCCTTCGCTGTCCAGCAGGTGGCGCGCGGTGGTGTCCAGGCGCCAGGGGCCGAAGGCGATCAGCTGGCTGCTTTCGCTGATGGTGAGGTTGGGCGGCAGCATGCGGGTGCGGCGCAGCACGGCGTTGATCCGCGCCAGCAGTTCGCGGGCGGAGAAGGGTTTGGTGAGGTAGTCGTCGGCGCCCATTTCCAGGCCGATGATGCGGTCGGTCTCGTCGTTGCGCGCGGTGAGCATCAGCACCGGCGTGTTGCGGTGCTTGCCGGCGCGCAGTTCGCGGCACAGCAGCAGGCCATCGTCGCCGGGCATCATGATGTCGAGGACGATCAGGTCGACGGTGTTGTTCTCCAGGAAGGCGCGCATCTGCCGGCCATCGGCGACGATGCTGGTGCGCAGGCCATTCTTCTTCAGGTAGTTGCCGACCAGTTCGCGGATCTCGCGGTCGTCGTCGACGACCAGGATGTGATCGACATGTTCCATCGGGCGGTGTCCTTGTACGTTGGGAGTGGGCGCAGTCTACCGAGGTGCTTGCGGCTTGCCTGCCCCGGTTTGTATTGCAGTGTATCTGTTGTATCCGCTGATACAGGAGGAGGCACGGCGGCCGGTGGGCCGACACAAGCGGGATACCTGGCGGGCATCAAATGGCGCTACCGGGAAGCACACGCCTTCCCACATGAAGCCGCACAAGGAGACACACCATGAACGCCAAGACCTTCGCCAGCGCCAGCCTGTTCGCCCTGCTCAGCCTGGGTGCCTTCGCCGCACAGGCCGCCACCCAGCCAGCCCCGGAGGCCATGCCGTATCACTACGGCGAGCATCTGGACGTGAAGAAAGTGCTGTCGATCCAGACGGATCCGAGTGTCAGCTGCGGGGTGGCCAACTCGCGCATGAACTACCTCGACTCCCAGGGCCGCCAGCACGACCTGCAATACCTGACCTATGCCACCGATGGCTGCCACGAACACTGATCGGGAGCCTGGCCGATGACTTCGATACCTGGCGGCGCCTGGCGCCGCCCAGGGCGCATGTTGCTGGTCGCCGTGACGGCCACTTGCGCCCTGGGCGGGCTGGCCCTGGCGGCCCGGTCGCCCGCGCCCGACCTGGGGGCCATGCCTTCGTTGGCCGGTGCGCAGCAGTGGCTGAATTCCCCCCCGCTGGATACCGCTGCGCTCAAGGGCAAGGTGGTACTGGTCGACTTCTGGACCTATGACTGCATCAACTGCCGGCGCAGCCTGCCGCATGTCAATGACTGGGCCCGGCGCTACGCCGACCAGGGGTTGGTGGTGATCGGGGTGCACACGCCGGAGTACGACTACGAGCACGATGTCGGCAACCTGCGCACGCAGGTCCGGCAGCTGGGCATCGGCTACCCGGTGGCGGTGGACAACGACTACCGCATCTGGAATGCCTGGGGTAATCAGTTCTGGCCCGCACATTACTTCGTCGACCGCCGTGGCCAGGTCCGTCATGTGCATTTTGGAGAGGGGAACTATGCAGGCCAGGAACAGGTGATCCGGCAGTTGCTGGACGAGCGGGATTGACCCTGGCCCGGGGAAAGTGGTCGATCAGCGAACGGAATGTACCAATTGGGACATAAAGCTTTGTCCATCCCCGGGGTTCTCTTCTAGAATCCGCGCATGCCCAGGCGCCATGCCGGGCCATCGCCCGAGAGCCCCATGAGTTCCAGTACGCCGCTGTCCGGAGTCAACCAGCCGCTGCGCGGCATCGCCCTGGTGGTGGTGGCCACCTTCCTGTTTGCCAGCCACGATGGGCTCTCGAAGTTTCTCGGTGGCGTGTATCCGATCATCATGGTGGTGTGGGCGCGCTATGTGGTGCACACGTTGCTGATGGCCGGGATCTTCCTGCCCAAGGCGGGCCTTGCCGTGTTGCGCACCCGCCGGCCGCTGCTGCAGACCCTGCGCGCACTCAGCTTGCTCAGCACCAGCCTGTTGTTCACCGCTGGCCTGCAGTATCTGCCGCTGGCGGAGGCGACCTCGGTCAACTTCCTTGCGCCGGTGCTGGTCACCGCGTTGTCGGTGCCCTTGCTCAAGGAGCGGGTCACGCTGGGGCAGTGGGTGGCGGTGGTGATGGGGTTCATCGGTGTGCTGGTGGTGGTTCACCCAGGGGGCGCCCTGTTCACGCCGGCCATTCTCTTCCCGTTCGGTTCGGCGCTGGGGTTCTGCTTCTATCAGTTGCTCACGCGCAAGTTGGCGGCCCATGACAGCCCGACCACCAGCAACTTCTACGCGGGGTTGTGCAATACCTTGATCATGACGGCGCTGGTGCCGTTCTTCTGGCAGGTGCCGGCTTGGCCGCATGTGTTGTTGATGTTGGCGTTGGGCGGTTGCGGGATGACGGCGCACCTGCTGTTGACCCAGGCGTTCCGCCATGCGGCGCCGGCGTTGCTGGCGCCGTTCAGTTACTGCCAGATCGTGTTTGCCGGGCTGCTGGGGGCGGTGGTGTTCGGGCAGGTGCCGGACGGGATGAGCCTGGTGGGGATTTCGGTCATTTGCCTGAGTGGGCTGGGCGCGGCCTGGATGCAGCGGCGCGGTTAGGATTTCGGGGTGCTATCGGGATTGCATTCGCCGGCAAGCCGGCTCCTACAGGGGCGCGCATGGCTTCAGGGCTGCGCTGTACTTGTAGGAGCCGGCTTGCCGGCGAACGGGTTTCGATGATCAAACCATATTAAAATTTATGTAAAGGCTCTGTTTGAAGTTCGGAGCGATTGCAGGCTATGGAAGACGGGTAATTATGTCCAATCATATTTCATGAACAGTTGATTGGTGTCATCTATCACGCTGGCATGATAGAGAAGGCCGATCATGTCGTCATAACTTTTGATTGGACGGTCATGTACGACATTCAATAGCCTGACAGGGTCGATAGTGTTGAAGTTGGTTATTCGGATAACTTGAACTTCGCGCTGGTAATTTCGCATGTCGCGATCACAGGTGACCCTGATGAACGAAGAAGAACATATCAAGAGTTACAATGGCCCGGCCGCCGGCTGGGGCGCGCTCAAGAGCGTGACCAAGGCCTGGCTGGGCAGCGAGAACGCCGTCAAGAACATCCGCATGATGCTCAAGACCAACCAGGACAGCGGTTTCGACTGCCCCGGCTGTGCCTGGGGCGAATCGCCCGAGAACGGCATGGTCAAGTTCTGCGAGAACGGCGCCAAGGCGGTCAACTGGGAAGCCACCGGTCGCTCGGTGGACCCGGCATTCTTTGCCAAGTACAGCGTCGGCGCACTATTTGAGCAGAGTGACTACTGGCTCGAATACCAGGGCCGGCTGACTCATCCGATGCGTTATGACGCCGCCACCGACCACTATGTCGAGATCAGTTGGGACGAAGCCTTCGCCCTGATCGCCCTGCACTTGAACCGCCTTGAGTCGCCCGACCAGGCCGACTTCTATACATCGGGTCGGGCCAGCAACGAAGCCGCCTTCCTTTATCAGTTGTTCGTGCGCACCTTCGGTACCAACAACTTTCCCGACTGCTCGAACATGTGTCACGAGGCCAGTGGCCTGGGCATGTCCAGCACCCTGGGCGTGGGCAAGGGCACCGTTGTGTTCCACGACCTGGAGCAGGCTGATGCGATCTTCGTCATTGGCCAGAACCCCGGCACCAACCACCCGCGCATGCTCGAACCCTTGCGTGAAGCGGTGGAGCGCGGTGCCCAGGTGGTGTGCTTCAACCCGCTGAAGGAGCGCGGCCTGGAGCGCTTCCAGCATCCGCAGCATCCGTTCGAGATGCTCAGCAACGGCTCCGAACCGACCAACACCGCTTACTTCCGCCCGGCCCTGGGCGGCGACATGGCGGTGCTGCGCGGCATGGCCAAGTTCCTCCTGCAGTGGGAGCGCGAGGCCCAGGCCAACGGCATGCCGGCGGTGTTCGACCATGCTTTCATCAAGGCCCATACCGATGGCATGGACGACTACCTGGCGCAGGTCGACGCCACCTCCTGGGAACATATCGTCGAGCAGTCCGGCCTGAGCAAGGCCGAGATCGAACTGGCCGCGCGCATGTACCGCAAGGCCGAGCGGGTGATCATGTGCTGGGCCATGGGCGTGACCCAGCACCGCCACTCGGTGCCGACCGTGCAGGAGATCGTCAACCTGCAATTGCTGCGCGGCAACGTCGGCCGCCCGGGCGCCGGGTTGTCGCCGGTGCGTGGCCACAGCAACGTGCAGGGCGACCGCAGCATGGGCATCGATGAGAAACCGCCGACCTGGCTGCTCGACAACCTGCAACAGCGGTTCGGCATCGAGGTGCCGCGCGGCCACGGGCACAACGCCGTGCTGGCGATCCAGGCCATGGAGGAGGGGCGCACCAAGGTGTTCGTCGCCCTGGGCGGCAACTTCGCCCAGGCCACCCCGGACACCCCGCGCACCCATGCGGCGCTGCGCAACTGCGAACTGACCGTGCACATCGCCACCAAGCTCAACCGCTCGCACCTGGTCACCGGCCGTGACGCGTTGATCCTGCCGTGCCTGGGGCGCACCGAGATCGATATCCAGGCTGAAGGCCCACAGGGCGTCACCGTGGAGGATACCTTCAGCATGGTGCACATTTCCCACGGCCAGCTGAAACCGCGCTCGCCGCACCTGCGCTCGGAGCCGGCGATCGTCGCTGGCATGGCCAAGGCCACCCTGGGCGACCGACCGATCGACTGGGACTGGGTGGTGGCCGACTATGGGCGCATCCGCGACCTGATCGCCGATACCATTCCCGGCTTCACCGACTTCAATGCACGCCTGCACCACCCGGGTGGCTTCTACCTGGGCAACGCCGCCGCCGAGCGTGAATGGAACACTGCCAGCGGCAAGGCGCAGTTCACCGCCTGCCCATTGCCGACGCAACTGGTCAACGAAGCGGTGCTGGCCCGGGGCGACAAGCCTGACCTGATCCTGCAGACCTTGCGCTCCCACGACCAGTACAACACCACCCTCTACGGCCTGGACGACCGCTACCGTGGCGTGTTCGGCCTGCGCGAAGTGGTCTTCGCCAATGAGGCGGATATCCGTCGGCTGGGCTTCGCGCCGGGTGACAAAGTGGACATGGTATCGCTGTGGGAGGACGGCCTCGAGCGGCGAGTCAGTGGTTTCACCCTGGTGGCCTATGACATTCCCACGGGCCAGGCAGCCGCCTACTACCCGGAGACCAACCCGCTGGTGCCCCTGGAGAGCTACGGCGACCAGACCTTCACGCCCACCTCGAAGTTTGTCGCCATTCGCCTCGACCGGGCCCAGCCGGATGCGTTGATCCACGCCGTCGCCGAATAACCCCCAACTTCCTTCATTCATTCATCGACTGCGGGCCCTCGGGCGTGCGGCGCGCTGCTGGCCGCCGCCCGGGAGGAGCCTGCCTGTCCACAAGGATATTGTCATGTCGACTCTGAGTGCGCTGGACCTGGCGCGGCTGCAGTTCGCCTTCACGGTCTCGTTCCACATCATTTTCCCGGCCATCACCATCGGGTTGGCCAGCTTCCTGGCCGTGCTCGAAGGCTGCTGGCTGAAAACCGGCAACGCGGTCTACAAGGACCTGTACACGTTCTGGTCGAAGATCTTCGCCGTCAACTTCGGCATGGGCGTGGTCTCGGGCCTGGTGATGGCCTACGAGTTCGGCACCAACTGGGCGCGGTTCTCCGACTTCGCCGGCAGCGTGACCGGCCCCTTGCTCACCTACGAGGTGCTCACCGCGTTCTTCCTCGAGGCGGGCTTCCTCGGGGTGATGCTGTTCGGCTGGGGCAGGGTGGGGCGCAAGCTGCATTTCTTCGCCACGATCATGGTGGCGATCGGCACGCTGATCTCGATGTTCTGGATCCTTTCGTCCAACAGCTGGATGCAGACCCCGCAGGGTATCGAGATCGTCGATGGCCGCGTGGTGCCACTGGACTGGTTCAAGATCGTCTTCAACCCGTCGTTCCCCTATCGCCTGGCGCATATGGCGCTGGCCGCGTTCCTCTCCACCGCGTTCTTCGTCGGCGCTTCGGCCGCCTGGCACTTGCTGCGCGGGCGCGACACCCCGCCAGTGCGCAAGATGCTGTCGATGGCCATGTGGATGGTGCTGGTCGCCACGCCCGTGCAGGTGGTGGTCGGTGACGCCCACGGCCTGAACACCCTGGAGCACCAGCCGGCGAAGATCGCCGCCATCGAAGGGCACTGGGAGAACAAGCCCGGCGAAGCCTCGCCGCTGGTGCTGTTCGGCCTGCCGGACATGGCCAGCGAAACCACCCGCTACAGCCTCGAGGTGCCTTACCTGGGCAGCCTGATCCTGACCCACAGCCTGGACAAACAGATCCCGGCGCTCAAGCGCTTCGCCAGGGAAGACCGCCCCAACTCGACGATCATCTTCTGGAGCTTCCGGGTCATGGCCGGGCTGGGCATGCTGATGCTGGCCTGCGCGCTGCTGGCCCTGGCGCTGCGCCGCAAGGGCGCGCTGTACCGCCAGCGTGCCTTCCTCTGGTTCGTCCTGCTGATGGGGCCGTCGGGGTTGATTGCCCTGCTGGCCGGCTGGTTCACCACCGAAGTGGGCCGCCAGCCCTGGGTGGTGTACGGCATGCTGCGCACCACCCAGGCGGCGTCCAACCATAGCGCCATGCAGATGAGCATCACCCTGGCGGCCTTCGTGGTCATCTACTGCCTGGTGTTCACCGTGGGCATCGGCTACATGATGCGCCTGGTGCGCAAGGGCCCGACCGCGCACCAGGCGCCGCCAACCCCCGAGCAACCGCAATCGCTGGCCAGCGCGCGTCGCCCGCTGTCCCTCGCCGACTGAAAAGGAGCAGGCAAATGGCAATTCAAGGTATCGACCTGTCGGTCATCTGGGGCGTGATCATTGCCTTCGGCCTGATGATGTACGTGATCATGGACGGCTTCGACCTGGGGCTGGGGATTCTCTTCCCGTTGATCGAGGACTCCAGTGACCGCGACGTGATGATGAACACCGTGGCACCGGTGTGGGACGGCAACGAGACCTGGGCGGTGCTGGGGGCGGCGGCGTTGTACGGCGCCTTCCCGCTGGCCTACTCGGTGATCCTCGAGGCCTTGTACCTGCCGCTGGTGCTGGTGCTGGCGGGGTTGATCTTCCGTGGCGTGGCCTTCGAGTTCCGCTTCAAGGCTCATCCACGCAAGCGCCATCTGTGGGACAAGGCGTTCATCGGCGGCTCGGTGCTGGCGACCTTCTTCCAGGGCGTGGCCATCGGCACCTACATCGGCGGCATCCCGGTGGTGGACCGCCAGTTCGCCGGCTCCGGCTGGGACTGGCTGGCGCCGTTCCCGTTGTTCTGCGGCGTCGGCCTGCTGCTGACCTACGCGCTGCTGGGCAGCACCTGGCTGCTGATCAAGACCGACGGCATGCTCGAGTCGCGCATGCGCCACTACAGCCGCCCGCTGACCTACCTGCTGGCGCTGGTGATCGTGGTGATCTGCGCCTGGACCGCCTGGCTGCATGACGACATCGCCCAGCGCTGGTTCGGCGCCAGCCACTGGCTGCGCTCGGCGCTGATAGCGGCGCTGGCGGTGGTGGCCGTGGTGGTGATCCAGAAGACCCTGCGCAAGCGCCATTCGCACCTGCCGTTCATGGCCGTGGTGGGGCTGGTGTTCCTCGGTTACCTGGGCCTGGCGATCAGTCTCTGGCCGAACATCGTGCCACCGGGCATCACCCTGTGGCAGGCGGCCGCGCCGCTGACCAGCCAGCTGTTCGCGCTGATCGGGGCGCTGTTCATCATCCCGATCATCCTGGGGTACACCTTCTGGAGCTATCACGTGTTCCGCGGCAAGGTGCAGGCGGGGGATGCGTATCACTGAGGAGGCTTTCGATCAAGGGGGGCCGGAGAGGTGCGGACGATAGACTTGCAGCATTTCCGAGATTGAGCGGCGCGCAGGCGGCGCTCGATCTGTAGGGCACTGCAAGTGATGTCGTCCAGCACCTGGCTGCCATCATGCGATAAAGAACCCGCCTTCAAAGATCCTGAAGGTGATGTGTTCTGGGCAGCTATGAAAGTCAGTGATGTCTGTCGTATCTGGTAACTTCTCAATGGCGTAATTTCGGACGCGTCCGACATACAACAGGATTTTAAGTTTTTACAGTGCGAACTTTTTACAGGGAGTTCGCAGCATGGCTTATCACGACTACATGACGATCACGGGCGCGCTTCAGGGCCTGATTTCGGCGGGGTGTTCCACCCAGGATTCCATCGGCAACAAATGCCAGGCGGGCCATCGGGACCAGATCATGGTCCTGGCCTTCGAACACAGCCTTTCCAACCTCGACAACGTCAGCCGAGCGCTGCACCGGCCGGTCTACCTCACCAAGTTCATCGACAAGTCCACCCCGTTGCTGGCGCAGGCGCTCGATTCGAGGGAGCGGGTGGAGTGTGACCTCACCTTTTCCGCACCAGTGCTGCGGGCCTGCAGGAACGGTACTACTCGGTAAGGCTCGGCGGCGGGCTGATCGTCCAGCAGAACGTGGTCATGCCCCATGCCGTGCTGCTCAACGAGCAGGAGCCGCAGGAACACCTGGCGATCCGCTATCGGGAGATTTCCTGGGTGCACCATGCGGCGGGAACCACCGGTTATTCGACCTGGGGTGAGGAATGACGGCGCGCAGCGAGCATGAGGTCCCGTGGGATGACGACTTCTGGGAAGTGAGCCATGCGGCGGCCCGGCTGACCCAATATGCCTGTGAGGTGGCCGCGCGGTGTTTGGATGACGGGATGTTGCGGCTGCAGTTCACGCAGGAGATGGCGTATGTCGGGAAAGGCATTGTGGAGGAGGTCCGGACCGGCAGGAACACTGCGGAGGAGGGGCTGAAGAAAATCAGGGAAGAACATCGCGCCCTCTACTCTGATGTTGTTGAATATATGAAAATTGTCGCGGGGCTAGGATCGGGGGTTTTACAGGTCGCGGGTGGCGCTGCCGTTTGTAAGTACTCCGCAGGCCTTATGTGCGGCACAGCGGGCATGGCGCTTGTTCAACATGGATTGAATAATGTTTATGAGAATGGGCGTAATATTATTCAGGGAGGGAACGATACCGTAGGGCCGCTTCGTAGAGGCTATCAAGAGATAGCCAAGTCCCTTGGCGGTAAAGCATCGCATGGAAATATCGCATACGGACTTGGTGATCTACTGCTGTCTGGTTATTCTCTAGGTCGATTTGTCGTCTTGCCTACCGCCAGGCGTTTATTTAGATATATCGATTCAGACAAGGTTCGGGCTCATATGGCGATGGGTGCCGGACCGTTGACGTTTGAGCTAGGGGTCAATGTGCTGACGGGTGACCTGATTTGGGTAGAATGGAACAAGGAATGATTGTTCTGCTCTTCGGGCTTTGTGTGGCGTTAGGTATCGTGCTGGCCTACGTTATGAAATTCAGGCTCTCTGGTCGACGGCTTAGTTCGTGGATGTTCTGGGGGTGCGTTGGATATAATGTGTTCTTTGTTAGCTATTATCTTAGGGTTGTTCAGTCCTCCTATTTTCTTTTCATAGGATATCGACCTGACTGGCTGGAAGGTAACGCCGTGGTTGGTTGGTTATGTGTTTTGGGTATGGTTTTGCATAGTTATGCCGTGCCTGTGCAAAGGCGGGGCCCTAGACGCTAGTGGCCTGTCTCGGAAACACGTTCTCTTTTGGCGAGTGGCTTGGAAGTTCCGCAACCCCTCATCCGCCAGGATGGGTAGGCGGGAACAGGACAGCTTCGGAAACTGCAGGTGAACACCGCTTGACCTCCCTGCGCAGATGGTCGCATGGCATACTGGTTAATGGCATGTGGCCATCGCGGTCTTCATGCCTATCCCAGTCTGATCTGCTCAAGGAAGATTCATGAAGTTCAAGTTCGCGTTGCTGGCCTCGCTGATTTTGCTATCACCCCTGGCCCTGGCTGACAGCTGCCGGTCCAATAACGTCGGCGGCCAGGATTGCCGTTACAGTGACGGCACCACCTCCAGAAGCAGGGCTAACACCTTTGGCGGTCAAGACACCACCTACAGCGATGGCAGCAGTTCCAGATCCAAGTCCAATTACTTCGGTGGCCAGGACACCACCTATAGCGATGGCCGCCGCTCCAGAAGCAAGGCCAACACCTCCGGCGGCCAGGACACCACCTATAGTGATGGCCGCAGCTCCAGAAGCAGATCCAACACCTTCGGCGGCCAGGACACGACCTATAGTGATGGCCGCAGCTCCAGAAGCAGATCCAACAAATTAGGTGGTCAGGACACAACCTACAGTGGAGGTAGCCGTTCGAGCGGCCGATCCAATAAGGATACCCGCCACCCCAATGCGAAGGGTGAGCGCTGGTAGTGATCCGCCGTTGTCCTGGGGGCCAGGGGCTGTTCGTTTAGCCGGCGCCCCTACACCGTGGCAGGGTTTCAGCATCGGGTAACTCGGCGGATTGCGGTGTTTTCTACTCATGGGTTTTTTTAGTGCTGGTCACTGTAGCGCCACTGGTCGACGAAGGGGGCTGGCCAGTGTCTCGCAAAAAGAGTACAAATGTACTCCATGGACAATCTGACCCCCAAACGCCGCGCCATCCTCGATTTCATCCGCGAGCGCATCACCGACCAGGCCCAGCCCCCCTCGCTGGCCGACATCGCCGAGCGCTTCGGTTTCGCCTCGCGCAGCGTGGCGCGCAAGCACATCACCGCCCTGTGCCAGGCCGGCTATATCGATGTCACGCCCAACCAGGCGCGGGGCATCCGCCTGGCCGAACCGCTGCGCCGGCCTGAAATACTCGAACTGCCGGTGCTGGGCCAGGTGGCCGCCGGTGCCCCCATCGGCCCCGACCTCGACATCCACGAGCAACTGTTGCTCGACCCCAGCCTGTTCCGGCGCACGCCCGACTACCTGCTCAAGGTACGCGGCGACTCGATGGTCGACGACGGCATCTTCGACGGCGACCTGGTCGGTATCCGCCAGCAGGGCGATGCCCGTGACGGGCAGATCGTGGTCGCCCGGCTCGACGGCGAGGTCACCATCAAGCGCCTGCAGCGCACCCGCGAGGGCTACCGCCTGCTGCCGCGCAACCCGCACTACCAGCCCATCGACGTGGGCCCCGAACGCGACTTCTTCATCGAAGGCGTGTTCTGCGGCCTGCTGAGGCGCGACTGATGGGCGCGGTGGTCGGCCTCGACCGCCTGCTCGACCAGCGCCAGGTCTGGCGTGGCCGGCAAGCGCAGGCACGCCCGCTCGGCCTGCAACCCACCGGCCACGCGGCATTGGACGCACGGCTGCCCGATGGCGGTTGGCCGGCGGCGGCGCTGAGCGAACTGTTGCTGGCTAGCCCGGGCTGCGGCGAGCTGCAGTTGCTCTGGCCGACCCTGGCGCGCTTGACTGGCGCGGGCGAGCGGGTGGTGCTGGTGGCACCACCGTTCATCCCCTTCGCGCCGGCCTGGCAGGCGGCAGGGGTGGACCTGCGCTGGCTGGCCCAGGTCGACGCCTCGGCGGGCGACGCCCTGTGGGCGGCCGAGCAGTGCCTGCGTTCGGGCAGTTGCGCGGCCGTGCTGTGCTGGCCGGAGCGCGTAGACGACCGCGCGCTGCGGCGCCTGCAGGTGGCGGCAGAAACCGGCGAGGCCCTGGCGTTTGCCTGCCGCACGCAGCAGGCCGCGCTCAACCCGTCGCCGGCTGCCCTGCGCATCGCCATCGACACCCGCCCGGCGCAGTGGCGGGTGCTCAAGTGCCGTGGCGGCCTGCCGCCCGCCACGCCCATCGCCTGCCCAGGGCGGGGCTGATGCATCATGCTCTGGGCCTGCATCCTGCTGCCGCAACTGGCGCTGGACACCGTCCTGCGCGAGCGTGACGACCCCGACACACCGCTGGTATTGATTGACGGGCCAGCCCAGCGCCGGGTGCTGCGTGCGGTCAACCCGGCCGCCAGCCGGCTGGGCCTGCGTGCCGGGCAGAGCCTGACCGCCGCCCGCGCCCTGGCCGATGGCTTCACCTGCGCCGAAGTCGAGCCGGCGCGTATCGAGCAGTTGCAGCAGTTGCTGGCTGCCTGGGCCTACCGCTTCAGCGCCCAGGTCAGCCTGCATTACCCCCGCGCCCTGTTGCTGGAAGTGGGGTCGGGCCTGCAACTGTTCGGGCCCTGGCCGCTGTTCGAGGCGCAGTTGCGCCAGGAATTGGCCGCGCTGGGGTTGCGCCAGCGCATCGTGCTGGCCAGCAATCCGGTGGCCGCGCGCATGCTCGCCAACGCTCACGATGGTCTGGCCGTGGCCAGCCCCGATGAAACCCGCGCCGCCGTGGCGAACCTGCCCATCGACCGCGCCGGCTTGCCGGCGGAGGCCAGCACCACGCTGGCGCGGATGGGCCTGCGACGGTTGGGGGAGGTGATCGCGCTGCCGCGCGAGGCGCTGGCCAAGCGCTTCAGCGCCCAGGTTCAGGTGCACCTGGACCAGTTGCTCGGCCTGCGCACACTGGGGTTGGACTTCTACCAGCCGCCCGACCGTTTCGAGGCGCGGCTGGAGCTGAATTTCGATGTCGAATCACACCAGGCGCTGTTGTTCCCCCTGCGCCGCCTGGTCACCGACCTGGCCGCCTTCCTGGCTGGGCGGGACTGCGGCGTGCAGCGTTTCGAGCTGCACCTGGAGCACGCCGAAGGCCCGGACACGCGGCTCACGGTCGGCCTGCTGGCCACCGAGCGCGACGCGGCGATGCTTTTCGAACTGGCCCGGGGGCGGCTTGAACCGCTGCGTATCCCGGCTCCCGTGCGCAACCTGCGCCTGGTCGCCACGGACCTGCCGGCCTTCGTGCCCCAGCATCGGGCCTTGTTCGACCCGCGTGCCCAGCAGGCCCAACCCTGGGAGCAGTTGCGCGAGCGGTTGCGGGCGCGCTTGGGCGACGAGGCAGTGAAGGGCCTGCGCGCCGAAGCCGATCATCGCCCGGAATGTGCCTGGCAGGGGACGTGGCAGGAGGGCGCGGGCCGGCTGGTCATCGCCCCGGGCAGCCGCCCCGGCTGGTTGTTGCCTGTGCCACGGGCCTTGCCCGAGGCCGGTCTGCGCCTGCTCGGCAATGCCGAGCGCATTGAGTCCGGCTGGTGGGACGGCGGCGATGTGCGCCGCGACTACTACCGCATCGAGACCCGCGACGGCCTGCGCGGCTGGGCCTACCGCGATCTGGCCCAGCCCGGGCCGCTATGGCTGCAGGGGTGGTTCGCATGAGCACGCCGGGCTATGCCGAGCTGCACTGCCTGTCGAACTTCAGTTTCCAGCGCGGTGCCTCCAGCGCCGACGAACTGTTCCGACGGGCCCGCGAGCAGGGCTACCAGGCCCTGGCAATCACCGACGAGTGCACGTTGGCCGGCATCGTCCGGGCCTGGCAGGCCGCCAAGGCGCATGGGTTACGGCTGGTCATCGGCAGCGAGGTGCAGGTGCATCAGGGGCCCAAGCTTGTGCTGCTGGTGCAGGATCTGCGCGGCTACCAGAACCTCTGCGCCCTGATCACCCGCGCCCGGCGCCGGGCACGCAAGGGCAGCTACCAGTTGCTCGGCGAGGACCTCGAGGCCCATCACCAGGGCCTGCTGGCATTGTGGGTCGCGGGCCCTGGCGAACCGTCGGAGTCTGGCCCGTGGTTGCGTGCACTGTTCGGCGAGCGCCTGTGGCTGGCGGCGCACCTGCACCGTGGTGCCGACGATCAGGCCCGGCTGGCGTGGCTGCGTGCCCAGGGCCTGCGCCTCGACGTACCGCTGGTGGCCTGCGGCGATGTGCACATGCATGCCCGTGGCCGCCGCGCCCTGCAGGACTGCATGACCGCCATCCGCGCTCATTGCACCGTGGCCGAGGCGGGTGGTTTGCTGTTCGCCAACGGCGAGCGCCACCTGCGCCCGCTCGACCAGCTACGGGAGCTGTACCCCGCACCATTGCTGGACGAGACGCTGAATATTGCCCGGCAGTGCACCTTCGATCTCTCGCAACTGAGATACCGGTACCCCCGCGAACTGGTGCCGGAAGGTCACAGCCCCGCCAGTTGGTTAAGGGCGCTGTGCGAGCAGGGGCTGCCCGGGCGCTGGCCCGACGGCCCGAGCGACAAGGTGCGCGCGGTGCTGGACAAGGAGCTGGCGCTGATCGAGGAACTGGGCTACGAAAGCTACTTCCTCACCGTCCACGACATCGTCGCGTTCGCCCGCCGCCAGCGCATCCTGTGTCAGGGGCGAGGGTCGGCGGCCAACTCGGTGGTGTGCTTCGTGCTGGGCATCACCGAACTCGACCCCATGGTGCACCGACTGCTGTTCGAGCGCTTCCTGTCCCGCGAGCGCAACGAGCCACCAGACATCGACGTGGACTTCGAGCACGACCGCCGCGAAGAAGTGATCCAGTACGTGTTCAGCCGCTATGGCCGGCACCGCGCCGCACTCACCGCCGTGGTCAGCAGTTACCACGCCGCCGGCGCGGTGCGTGATGTGGCGAGGGTGCTGGGGCTGCCGGCCGACCAGGTGGACGCCCTGGCCAAGTGCTGTGGGCGCTGGAGCGACCGCATCCCCGACGATCAACGCCTGGCCGAGGCCGGTTTCGATGGGCAGAGCCCGTCGTTGCGGCGCATCCTGGTGCTGGCCGGCGAGCTGATCGGTTTCCCCCGGCACCTGTCGCAGCACCCCGGTGGCTTCGTCATCAGCGAGCAGCCCCTCGACCAGTTGGTGCCGGTGGAGAACGCGACGATGGAGGCACGCACGGTGATCCAGTGGGACAAGGACGACCTGGACATGGTCGGCCTGCTCAAGGTCGACGTACTCGCCCTCGGCATGCTCAGTGCCCTGCGCCGCTGCTTCGACCTGCTGTACCGGCATCGGGGGTTTGAACTCACGCTTGCCACGATCCCTCCGGACGACCCGGCCACCTACGCGATGATCGGCCGCGCCGAGACCATGGGCGTGTTCCAGATCGAGTCGCGGGCGCAGATGGCCATGTTGCCCAGGTTGCGCCCGGAGAACTTCTACGACCTGGTGATCGAGGTGGCGATCGTGCGTCCGGGGCCGATCCAGGGCGACATGGTCCACCCGTATCTGCGCCGTCGCCTCAGGCAGGAGCCGGTGACCTACCCGTCGGAAAAGCTCAGGGAGGTGTTTCAGCGCACCTTGGGCGTGCCGTTGTTCCAGGAGCAGGTGATGGAGCTGGCCATGGTCGCCGCCGACTACACCCCCGGCGAGGCCGACCAGTTGCGCCGCAGCATGGCCGCCTGGAAACGCCATGGCGGCCTGGAGCCGCACCGGCAACGGCTGGTCTCGGGCATGCTGCGCAACGGTTACGAACTGGCTTTTGCCGAGCGTATCTTCGAGCAGATCAAGGGCTTCGGCAGCTACGGCTTCCCCGAGTCCCACGCCGCCAGCTTCGCCCTGTTGTGCTATGCCAGCAGCTGGCTGAAATGCCATCAGCCGGCGATCTTCACCTGCGCGCTGGTCAACAGCTGGCCCATGGGCTTCTACAGCCCCGACCAGCTGTTGCAGGAGGCGCGTCGGCAGGGCATCGAGGTGCGCCCGGTGGATGTGTTGCACAGTGCCTGGGACTGCACCCTGGAGCCGGTGGGCGAGGGCGAGCTGGCGATCCGCCTGGGGTTGCGCCAGGTGCGGGGCTTCAGCGAGGCCGACGCCCGGCGCCTGGAGCAGGCGCGAGCGCAGCGGCCCTGGCGCGATGTTGAGGACCTGTGCCTGCGCGCCGGGCTCGACAGCCGCGCCCGTGGGCGCCTGGCCGATGCCGGGGCGCTGCGGGCGCTGGCCGGCAACCGCCACCAGGCGCGCTGGCAGGTGGCGGCGGTGCAGGCACAGCTGCCGTTGTTCGCCCAGGTCGAGTCGGCCCCGGAGCAGGCGGTGGCATTGCCGGCGCCCACCGTGGCGCAGGACCTGCGCGCCGACTACGACACCCTGGGCACCACCCTCGGCCCCCATCCGCTGACCCTGTTGCGTTCACGGCTGCGGGTACTGGGTTGCCGCAGCTCCGGGGAACTGGTGGGTGTCGAGGATGGCGACAACATTGCCGTGGCCGGGCTGGTGGTCGGGCGCCAGCGGCCGCAGACGGCCAGTGGCGTGACCTTCGTCACCCTCGAGGATGAGCACGGCATGGTCAACGTGGTGGTCTGGCGCGACCTGGCCGAGCGCCAGCGGCGGGCGCTGGTGGGGTCACGGCTGCTCAAGGTCAGCGGGCGGCTGGAGCAGGAAAGTGGCGTGCGCCACCTGATAGCCCGCAAGTTGGAAGATCTCAGCCCGTTGCTACAGGGGCTGGAGGTGCGCAGCCGCGATTTTCACTGAGCCCGACGGTGCAAGGCGACAGGCTTCCCCCAGTTTTCCCCAACTCTGGGCTATAACCTGTAGATGGTGCCCAGCCGCGGAGCCCGCCATGGACCTCGCCCCTCGTCCCGACACACTGATGCCCGCCGCCGAGGCCAGCGCGGCACGGCGGCCGTTCGACCTGTTGCGCTGGTACGCCTGGGTCAGCCTGGCGTTCATCGTTTCGGTGGCCGTTGGGCTGGGGTTGATCTCCAGCCGCTTCATCATCGACGAGAGCGTCGAGCGCGACGCGCTGCTCACCGCCCAGTTCATCACCTCCATCGCCGACGCCGAAGTGCGCCACGTGTCGATCCCCAATGTGCGCACCATGGGCGAGTTGCTCGACCCTCGCCTCGACCAGACATTGCCAGACGTCGATCCCGAGGCCCGGCGCAAGGCCAGGGGCGAATTCCTTGACCATATCGCCCACCTGCCGGACATGCTCCTGGCCAATATCTACTCGCCCGACCGCACGGTGATCTGGTCGAGCAACCCGGCGCTGATCGGCAAGCTGATCCAGGCCGACGACGACCTTGACCAGGCTTTCGAATACAAGATGCGGGTGTCGGCCAGCTATCACGACTTCGACCAGGTGCGCAGCGAGCAGAAGTTCATCACGCCGCCGGAAAAACTGTTCATCGAGAACTACATCCCGCTGTTCGACGCCGACGGCGAGCAGGTCACGGCCATGGTGGAAATCTACAAGGAGCCCCACGACCTGATCGTGCGCATCGAGCATGGCCTGATATTGATCTGGCTGGCCATCACCGTGGGGGCCGGCATGGTCTATGTCGGGTTGTACGGCATCATGCGCCGGGCCGCGCGGATCATGGCGGTGCAGCAGAAGCGGCTGATCGGCAATGAAACCTTCGTGGCGTTGGGCGAGGTGTCGTCAGCGGTGGCCCATAGCCTGCGCAACCCGCTGGCGAGCATCCGTTCCAGCGCCGAACTGGCCCAGGCCTTCGACGAGGGGCCGGCGCAGCGGCACGTCAACGACATCATCAGCCAGGTCGACCGTATGTCGCAGTGGGTGCGGGAGCTGCTGCAGTCGCTGCGACCGCTCAATGACGAAGCGGTACCGGTAAACCTGGGGCAAGTGTTGCAAGAAAGCTTCCAGGTGTTTGCCGCGCCGCTGAGCAGGGGGCGGGTACGCGTGCACTTGCCGGAACTGCCAGGCGTGCGCGTATTGGGGCAGCCGGCGCTGCTTGCGCAGATCTTCAACAGCCTAATCGCCAATGCCCTGGAGTCGATGGGCGAGGGGGGCGACCTGCGTGTCGAGGTGATTCGGCGGGACCGGCGCAACCTGACCTTGCGCCTTTCCGATACCGGCAAGGGAATGAGCGAACAACAACAGCGCATGGCCTTCCGACCGTTCTTTTCCACCAAGCAAGGTGGCCTGGGGGTGGGGCTGATGTTGGTCAAGCGGATCATGGAGCGTTTCGGTGGTTCGGTGCGCTTGAGTAGCTATCCCGGCTCCGGTACCCGGGTGTCGCTGAGTTTCAGGTTGGTTTCTGGGTGAAGTAAATTATGCGATTTGAATTATAACTTCATGATTTTTAATGAATTAATTTCGCAAATTGATTTTCCCCGAATGTGGGGGTTTTTCTATAAATAGAATTAATAAAATCATATAAGCATCTGTTTTTTGTAGAGAAAGTATTTTTGGCTGATTTTTTGCTGCTATGTATCAGTGGCCCCGAACAGGCGTCCAGGCGGGAACGAAGCTATGCAGACGCTGGAGAACGAAACCCCTGACAGCACCCGTGGCCCCTCCGTTGGGGGGACCGTGCCGTTGCACGAATTCAACCTGCTGCGCTGGTTCTCCCTGATCAGCCTGTTGATCATCGCGTCGGTGGCCGGTGGCCTGGGCTATGTGTCGACCCGCTTCGTGGTGCGCGACAGCGTCGAGCGCGATGCCATGCTGACTGCCCAGTTCATCCAGGCCATGGCCCAGGCCGAGGTCCGCCACTCCCAACTGCCGCCAGGCACCACCATGGGCGAGCTGCTCGACCCGCGGCTGGACCAGCAACACCTGCAGTTCGGCGCCCCGTTGGCGGAGTCGACCCGGGTGGAGTTCCTCGACCATGTGGAACACTTGCCCGACACGCTGCTGGCCAATGTCTATGCCCGTGATCGCACGGTGGTCTGGTCGACCAACCCGCAGTTGATTGGCAAGCACATCGACGAGGACGACGACCTCGAGCACGCCTTCGGCTCGCGCAAGGCGGTCTCGGCCAGCTATCACAAGGCCGATGAGGACCGCGAGGAGCAGAAATTCCAGCGTGAACCCCGGCACCTGTTCATTGAGAACTACATCCCGCTGTTCGATAGCCAGGGCGAGCGGGTGCTGGCGATGGTCGAGATCTACAAGGAACCCCAGGACCTGGTGCGGCGCATCCAGCGTGGCTATGTGCTGATCTGGGCGTCCACCCTGGTGGGCGGCGCATTGATCTACTTCGGGCTGTTCTGGATCGTGCGCCGCGCGGCTGGCATGCTGCACCACCAGCAGGACCGCCTGGTGGCCAGCGAAACCTATGCCGCCCTGGGCGAAATGTCCTCGGCGGTGGCCCACAGCCTGCGCAACCCGTTGGCCAACATCCGCTCCAGCGCCGAACTCGCGCAGGAAATCGCCAACCCGCAGGCGCAGCGCAACATCACCGACATCATTACCCAGGTCGACCGCATGTCACGTTGGGTCCGCGACCTGCTGGTGTCGCTGCGTCCGGTCAGCGATGAGCCCGAGGCGGTGGACCTGATGGCCGCCCTCGAAGACACGCGCCAGGCCTTCGCCCCGCAGATCGAGCGCAATGCCGTGCAGTTCAGGCTGCAGGGGCCTGCCGAACAGTGGGTCGCCAGCCAGCCGCTGCAACTGACCCAGATTCTCAACAGCCTGTTCGCCAATGCCCTGGAGGCCATGCCCAGCGGCGGGCAGTTGGGCGCCGAGGTGCAGGTGCTGGAAAGCGGGCAGGCGCAACTGGTGCTCAGCGACACCGGCCAAGGCATGACCGAGCAGCAGCGGCGCATGGTGTTCAAGCCGTTCTTCACCACCAAGCAGGGTGGCCTGGGTGTGGGCCTGGCCCTGGTCAAACGCATCATGGAACGCTTTGGCGGCTCGGTCGAACTGAGCAGCCGCATCGAGGAAGGAACCCGCGTCAGCCTGACTTTCAACATTGCAGCGGGAGGGGACCATGGACCACAGCATCCTGGTGGTCGAGGATGACGACATCCTCGCCGACAACATTCGCACCTACCTGAGCCTCAAGGGCTTCGAGGTCTCGGTGTGTTCCAGTGCCGAGCTGGCCTTGGAGCAGATCCAGCGCGCCCGGCCCGACGCGGTGCTTACCGACAACTCGTTGCCCGGCATGAGCGGGCACGACCTGCTGCGCACCTTGGTCGCCCAGGCGCCGGAGCTCAAGGTGATCATGATGACTGGCTACGGCAACGTCGAGGACGCGGTGCAGGCGATGAAGGAGGGGGCTTTCCACTACCTCACCAAGCCGGTGGTGCTGGCCGAGCTCAAGTTGATGCTGGACAAGGCCCTGGCCACCGAACGCATGGAGCGCACGCTGTCGTTCTACCAGGAACGCGAGGCGCAGAAGTCCGGCCTGCAGGCGCTGATCGGCGAGTCGCCGGCCATGCTCGACTTCAAGCACACCTTGCGCCAGTTGCTCGACGCCGAGCGGCGCATGGCCAGTGACGACCTGCCGCCGGTGCTGGTGGAGGGCGAGACCGGCACCGGCAAGGAGCTGGTGGCGCGGGCCCTGCATTTCGACGGCAGCCGCGCCAAGGGGCCGTTCATCGAGTTCAACTGCGCATCAATCCCGGCCAACCTGCTCGAGGCGGAACTGTTCGGCCATGAGAAGGGCGCGTTCACCGATGCCAAGGAGCGCCGCGTTGGGCTGGTAGAGGCGGCGGATGGCGGCACCTTGTTCCTCGACGAGATCGGCGAGATGGACCTGGTGCTCCAGGCCAAGCTGCTCAAGCTGCTGGAGGACCGCACCATCCGCCGCATCGGCGCGGTGAAGGAGCGCAAGGTCGATTTGCGGGTGATCAGCGCGACCAACTGCAACCTGGAGCAGATGGTGCAGCAGGGCAAGTTTCGCCGCGACCTGTTCTTCCGCCTGCGCATCATTGCCCTGAAAGTGCCGCGGCTGCATGCCCGGGGCCAGGATATCTTGCGCCTGGCCCGGCATTTCCTCGCCCACCATGGTCGGCGTTATGGCAAGCCGGGCCTGCGTTTTTCCGCCGAGGCGGAAGCCTTGATGCTGGGTTACAGTTGGCCGGGCAATGTGCGTGAGCTGCGCAACATGCTTGAGCAGACCGTGCTGCTGGCGCCCAGCGAGGTGATCGGCGCGCATCAGTTGAACCTGTGCCTGACCCTGGTGGACGAGCCGCTGGCTCAGCCAGCGCCGTTGCCCACGTTCGACATCCCGCGGCATGAGCCGGAGACGACCGGCAGCCTCCCGGACATGGAACGCGACATGGTTTGCCGGACCCTCGACCGCACCGACTGGAATGTCACCAAGTCGGCACGCCTGCTGGGGCTGTCACGGGACATGCTGCGCTACAAGATCGAGAAACTGGGGCTGGCACGGCCGGACAAGCGGCAGTGGTGAGGTCTTTGGGCCCTGTTCGCCGGCTTTGCCGGGCGAACAGGGCCGGTACAGGCATCTCGATTTGCACTGATTGACGGTATGCAGGTAGGTTCCGCGAATCATTCTTGTGGAGCCTCCCTTTGGACTCACTCACCCAAGCCGTCCTCGGCGCCGCCCTGCAGGGCACCGTGCTGGGCCGCATCCAGGGCCGTCGTTCGCTGTTCTATGGCGCCGCCCTGGCCACCCTGCCGGACCTCGACGTGGTCATCCGCTACGCCGATCCGGTGTCACGGATGACCTACCACCGCGGGTTCTCCCATTCGCTGTTCGTGCTCACCGGCCTTGCGTTGCTGCTGGCCCTGTTGGTCACCTGGCTGGGGCAACGGCGCTGGCCCGAAAAGGGCTACACCTGGCCGAGGGCCTTCCTGGCGTTCTGGCTGGTGCTGGTCACCCACCCGATCCTCGATGCCTTCACCGTCTACGGCACCCAGCTGTTCTGGCCGTTGCAGCCGATACCGGCCAGTTGGGCGGCGGTGTTCATCATCGACCCGGTCTACACCGTGCCGTTGCTGCTGGCGGTGGGCTACGCGCTGGTTCGCGGCCTGGCCGGCAGGGCAATGCCGATGCTGGCGCTGGCGCTGGCCTTCAGCACCGCCTACCTGGGCTTCGGCCTGGCCGGGCGTGTGGCCGCCGAGCACCGCTTCCAGCAGGCGCTGGACCAGCAGGGTATTGCCGTCAGCGAGGTGCGTGCGGTGCCGCTGGCCTTCAACAGCCTGATCTGGCGGGTGCTGGCGAAGACGCCGGAGGGCGATTACTACGAGGGCGTGAGCAGCTGGTTCGACCGTGCGTCGCCAGAAATGCAGCGCCAGCCGCTGAACCTGGCGGCGGCGAAGGTGCTCGAAGGCGTGCCGCTGTATGAACGCCTGCGCTGGTTCACCGGCAACTGGCTACGCTACGACGTGGTGGGCGACTCGCTGGTGGTCAGCGACCTGCGCATGGGCACCCCCGGCAATTACAGTTTCCGCTTCGAGATGGCCCGCCGCGACGGGGCCGGGCAGTGGGCTGCGATCCAGCCACGGCCGTGGACTGGCGCTGGGGTCAGTTCCATGTTCAATGCCGAGGACCTCAAGCTGATCTGGCGGCGCATCCTCGAGCCGCAACCACCCTTGCCGCTGGCCAGCTGGATGGACAAATACCTGTCTCAGGTACGCTGACCCTTGCAATAGGCCCAAGCGCACCCATCTAGCAGGCCTTGTCTTGTCCAGGAGCCAACCATGGAACCCAACCGCTTCGGCGATATCGCCGCCTTCGTCAGCGCCGCGAAGGCCGGCAGCTTCACCGCCGCGGCGGCGAGCCTGGGGCTGACCCGCTCGGCCGTGGGCAAGAGCATCGCCCGCCTGGAGGCGCGCATGGCGGTGCGCCTGCTCAACCGCACCACGCGCAAGCTGAGCCTGACCGACGAGGGGCAGGTGGCGTTCGAGCGCTGGCGGCAGATCCTCGACGACCTGGACGAGGTCGAGACCACCATGGCCCAGCGCCGCAACAAGCCCACCGGCACCTTGCGTCTGACCGCGCCGTTGTCGTTCGGCCAGCGCCACGTGCTGCCGATTCTCGATGCCTACCTGAAGCAGTGGCCGGAGCTGCGCGCGGATATTCGTTTCACCGACCGCTTCGTCGACCTGGTCGAGGAGGGCGTCGACGTGGCCGTGCGCATCGGAGCGCCCAAGGAGGACTCGCAACTGTTGACCCGCACCGTGGCCTGGCAGCAGTTCGTGACCTGCGCCTCGCCAGAGTATCTACGCCAACATGGCACCCCGCAGGTGCCGGCGGACTTGTACGGGCACGACAAGATCGCGTTTCTGGCGGGGGAAAAGGCCAGCCCCTGGCGTTTTCGCACCGAGCAAGGCCTGCACTTGTGCGAAGAGCCAGGGCGGCTGAACATCGACAGTTCCGAGGCGATGCTCGACGGCGCGCGGGCGGGGTTCGGGCTGATTCACCTGCCGACCTACATCACTGGGGACGATCTGCGCAGCGGGGCATTGGTGGAGGTACTGCATGACTTCCGTCCGCCCGCCGACCCCATCCGCATCGTCTACCCAAGCCGCCGGCACCTGTCGCCGCGGGTGCGAGGGTTCATCGACCTGCTGGTGGCGCGTTGGGAAGGTGGCGTGCCCTGGGAGGTCTAGTGCGGTCTGTTCGTCGGCAAGCCGGCTCCTACACGACGAGTATTGGCCCGTCATCCGTAGGCGCCGGCTTGCCGGCGAACAGGGCCATTGGGGATTTCCCGGCCCCAGTCCCGGGCCGGCAAGCCGGTTTATCCCCTGGCCCCCACCTCCGACACTGTGCAGTCATCCGTATTCTCTCAGGAGCCCCCATGACTGCCCTGTCCGTACTGGACCTGGTCATGATCGGCGAAGGCCAGACCTTCGCTGACGCGATCGAAGCTTCCCGCCAACTCGCGCGCCATGTCGAACAGCACGACTATCGCCGCTACTGGATCGCCGAGCACCACGACATGCCCGGTATCGGTTCGGCCGCCACCTCGCTGGTGATCAATGAAATCGCCAACGCCACCCGGCAGATCCGCGTCGGTGCGGGCGGCATCATGCTACCCAACCATGCTCCGCTGGTGGTCGCCGAGCAGTTCGGCACCCTCGATACCCTGCATCCCGGGCGCATCGACCTGGGCCTGGGCCGCGCACCCGGCACCTCCGGCCCGACTGTGCGCGCCCTGCGCGGCGTGGCGCCGGAGCGTGAC